>JACSRI010000011.1 GCA_014879845.1 Opitutaceae bacterium | reverse complement strand
CCCCAAGTTTCAAATCTGGAAGCCGCTCCGGCCGTCCGTGCAGAGACTCCAGGCCGCGAGAGCAAGCGCTGAGCATCTGCGCGAAGGCGACACCGTGGCGGTGGACGCGCACGTGTCCGGCGAGGCGATCACCTCGCGATAGAGCTGTGCCTGCACCATGTCGGGCGTCAGCACCGCGAGCAGGCCGGCGTTCGCGACCGCCTCGGCCAGCGGGCGGACGTCGAAGCCGTCGGCACAGGCGCGCGCGGCGCTGGGGCCGTCGAGGCGCAGGCCGACGACGACGTCGACCCCGGAATCGCGAAGGTTGAGCGCGTGCGCGCGGCCCTGGCTGCCGTAGCCGAGCACGGCGACGCGGGGGAGAGTGGCGGGAGCAGTCATGTCAGTCATCCTGGGAAGTGAAGGGGTTCAGGCGGATTCGGTATGGAGCACGGCGGGGATCACGCGCGTCTCGTGGCGGTCGAGCGGGCCGGGTGCGGTCACGGCGCCACGCGACGCCGAGCCGACGCTGCGGGCGTATTTCGCGAGCACGCCGGTCTCGATGCGCGGCACGAGCCGCGCCGGAGTACGCGCGGAGAGTTCGGCTCCGACATCGATACGGCGCGTCGTCACGTCGATGCGCACCGCATCGCCCTCGCGAAGGCGTGCGATCGGGCCGCCGTGCGCGGCTTCGGGCGCGACGTGGCCGACCATGAACCCGTGCGTCGCGCCGCTGAAGCGGCCATCGGTGATGAGCGCGACGTCATCGCCCAGCCCCTGGCCGACCAGCGCCGCCGTGACGGCGAGCATCTCGCGCATGCCGGGGCCGCCGGCCGGTCCCTCGAAGCGGATGACCACGACGTCGCCCGCGTGGATGCGGCGGGCCTGCACCGCGGCGAACGCGGCCTCTTCGGAGTCGAACACACGCGCCGGGCCCTCGAAGTGCGTGCGGCCGTGGCCGGCGAGCTTGACGATGCAGCCGTCGGGCGCGAGGTCGCCATAGAGGATCGCGAAGCCGCCGTTCGGCTTGAGCGGTGCGCTCACGGTGCGCACGATGTCCTGCGCGCCTGCGGCCGGAACGGCATCGAGCGCATCGAAGAAGCGGCCATCGACCGTCACCACGTTCTCGACGAGGCCGGCTTCGCGCAGCGCCTTCGCGACCAGGGCGGTGCCGCCGACCTCGAACAGCTCGGCCGCGGTGTAGCGGCCGCCCGGCTTGAGGTCGGCGATCACCGGCGTGGCAGCGGCCTCGTGCATGTCCTCGAGGTCGAACCGGACCCCTGCCTCGTGCGCGATGGCGAGCAGGTGCAGTGCGGCGTTGGTCGAGCCCGCGGTGGCCGACACCGCGCGCGCCGCATTGCGCAGCGACGCGCGCGAGATGAGCGTGCGTGGCGTCGGCCCGCCGTCGCGGAGCAGCTGCGTGACACGCATGCCACAGGCCAGCGCCGCCGCCGGCTTGTCCGGGTGCAACGCCGGGATGTCGTTGAGCTGCAGCGGCGACAGGCCGAGGAACGTCAGCACCATCGCCATCGTGTTGGCGGTGAACTGCCCACCGCAGGCGCCGGCGCCGGGGCAGGCGCTGGATTCGACCGCATGCAGCGCGGCGTCGTCGATGTGCCCGGCGGCGTGCGCGCCGACCGCCTCGAACACGTCCTGCACGGTCAGCGCGCGGCCGTCCCGCGTGCACCGGCCCGGCATGATCGTGCCGCCGTAGAGGATCACCGTCGGCAGGTCCAGCCGTGCGGCCGCCATCGCGGCGGCC
Source organism: Opitutaceae bacterium (assembly GCA_014879845.1). GTDB lineage: Bacteria > Verrucomicrobiota > Verrucomicrobiia > Opitutales > Opitutaceae > JAEWQP01. The sequence goes on along the minus strand of JACSRI010000011.1, from coordinate 782 downwards.
GGAATGGTCTTGTCGCAGCCGACCAGCACCACCAGCGCATCGAGGCAGTGCCCGCTGACCGCGAGCTCGATCGAGTCGGCGATGGTCTCGCGCGAGGCGAGCGACGCGCGCATGCCGTCCGTGCCCATCGCGATGCCGTCGGTGACGGCGATGGTGTTGAACTCGACGGCGGTGCCGCCACCGGCCTCCACCCCGGCGCGCACGTACTGTGCAAGGTCGCGCAGCGTCAGGTTGCACGGCGACACGTCGCTCCACGTGTGCACCACGGCGACCAGCGGTCGGGCGATCGCCGCATCGTCGAGCCCGGTGGCGCGCAGCATCGCGCGTGCGGGGGCCCGCGCCGGGCCGTGCTTGATGGCATTGCTTCTCACGAACTGGAACTCCGATGAAAGGAATTACCAGGCCGCAAAAACAAAAACCCCGCGCCGTTTCGGGCGCGGGGTCTTGGTTTCTCGACCTGGGACTGGGTGTGGCGTATTCGCTACACGCGCCCGTACTCCGCGCTTGGCTGCACGGTAATAATGCTGATCAGGGCGACGTTGATGGAAGCGCGCAGCACGCGCGACGACGCACCGGTGCCGGTCGGCAGGGTGATCGTCTGCGAGGAGTTGGTGCGCTGCGTCATGCCTTCAGTAGAGCATGCGGTCAACCTGATTGTCAACTGCCAAGGCGGCCGTGAGGTCCCGAGGCGCCGCGGCGTACCACGCGATAAGGATGTCCGCTTCTGGCCGAGGCTGTGTAAAAACGCGTTGGAACAGGACTCACGACACCGACGTGGCCAG
>JACSRI010000135.1 GCA_014879845.1 Opitutaceae bacterium | reverse complement strand
CACCGCGCTGATCGACAGGATCGTCGATGTAATGGGTTCAGTCTCCACTATCCTCGAGACGCCCGACACCTCCCACACCATCACCAACCGGGAGACCGTCTGCCACACCAACGCCAACTGCAACGAGTGGCACTGGAGGTACCACCATTGTTGGTTGCAACCAAAGCTGTGAGAGCAACGCTAACTGCAGCACAAATTTGCGTTGTTATGATGTTGGCGGAAGTAAACGTTGCAGATTAGCAACGAATCCTGCAAATGAAAATTGCCAAGGCATTCCAGATCAAGGGTTGAATTTTGCTTGCAATGAATACTGTAGTGATAGTAGTGAGTGTGCAGGAGATTTAACCTGTTGGTATAACCGCTGCCGTGAAGCAGCTAATGTGTCCAGCGTGAGCTGTACCCCACCCGATGCAGATTTAAACCAACTGATGCAAGATAACTGTGGTGATAGTTGCTCGAGCAATCGAGACTGTGTCATTAATATGCGCTGTTATAGCGGTAGCTGTCGCCTCGCAACTAACCCGACTAGCCAATCATGTTCCGTTGCCCCACCTGTTAAGCGTACAACCCCTACAGCTTCTCAACCGAAAGGAGGCATAGGCAACCCATCGTTCACACCTGCGCTCTCTCCCTCACCCAAGGTAAGTCCCACTACCACTGAAGCATCAGAATCCGCGGTATTAGAACCATCTCCTACCACAATCATTCCCATCACCCAAACATCACCAGAGTCAGAAAATAAATCTGGGCTATTCGATCAAATTCGTAACTGGTTCTCACAGCTACAATTACCAGAATTTGATTCGTCGGGTGTTTCCAACGTCATCCAATCAAAAGGTTTATTAATCGGCTTAGTAATTGCAGGAATTGTATTTTTATTGCTCGGTATTTTCACCGGCAAGAAAAAAAATAAGCCAAAAAACTCAAGCTTACAAGCACCTCCAACAATTCGTTGTGGGAGGCGATCTGGCGTTTCTCGGCCGTGCCGTCGCGGTGGCGCGCGGTGAGGTCGCGGTTGAGCAGGGCGTAGCGCAACTCACCCTCCGCACGCGCCGCCATCACGTTCTGGCGGAAGCGCGAGGCCGGGTGCATGCTCGTGAACCAGTTCGCGACCTCGAAATCGATCGGGAAGGCCTCGTCGAGGTGGAGCACGTAGACGTCGGTCCACGTATTCGCGATCTGGATCTGCTGGAGAAGGTTGCGGCCATGCGGCACGAGCCGGCGTGGTTCGTGGCGCGTGCGCTGCTCGTTCGTCGAGTCCAGCGCCAGCGGCGCCATCAGGCCGTTGCCGCCAAAACCGGCGTCGGCGAGCCAGGGGCGTCCGTCGATCTCGACGCGCAGCGCCATGTGGGTCTGCGGCGTGGGGACACCCGCGGGCACCTGCCAGCGCACGCGCGCGAGCAGCGGCGTGACCGCAAAGCCCAGGGCGCGCAGCGCCGCGGCGAACAGCGTGTTTTGCTCGAAGCAGTATCCGCCGCGCCGTTCGTGGACGAGTTTGCGCTCGAGGGCGGGCAGATCAAGGGGGATGGCCCGGCCGAGCACGACGTCGAGATTCTCAAACGGGATCGTCTGCGCGTGCCGTTCGTGCACGGCCGCGAGTGTATCCAGCGTGGCCGTGCGCGGGCCATGGTAGCCGATCCGGGCGAAGTAGGCGTCGAGGTCGAGGGCGGGGGTGGTCATGATGTGTCGCCGATGTCTATCGGGCTCGCGGCGCAGTGATGAGGATGGCGCGAAAGTCGTTCACATTCGTGCGGGTCGGGCCGGTCATGATCAGGTCGTCCAGCGCGGCGAAAAAGCCGTGGCTGTCGTTGTCGGCGAGCAGGGACCGTGAGTCGAGGCCGAGGGTGGCGGCTCGGGCGAGTGTGTCGGGCCCCACGTGGGCGCCGGCATTGTCCTCGGTGCCGTCGATGCCGTCGGTGTCGATGGCGAGCGCGTGGATCCCGGCCGCGCCTTCGAGGGCGCAGGCGAGCGCGAGGAGATACTCGGTGTTGCGCCCGCCGCGGCCACGACCGCGCACCGTGACGGTGGTCTCACCGCCGGAGACAAGCACGCACGGTGGTGCGACCGGTCCTTCGCCGCGCGCGATGCGGTGCGCGAGTGCGGCATGCTCCTCCGCAAGGCGGGAGGCTTCGCCCTCGAGGCTGTCGCCGAGGTTCAGCGGGGTGATTGCGTGCGAGCGCGCCAGCGCCTCGGCTGCCGCGAGCGCGTCGCGTGCGCATGCGATGATCCGGAAGCCCGCCGTGGAGACTCCCAGGGAGCCGGGTTTGGGCGTCTCGTCGCGCGCGGCGCGCAGATGCTCGATCGCGGCGTGCGGCTCGGCGATCCCGTAGCGGTCGAGGATGGCGAGGGCGTCCGCAAACGTCGTCGGATCCGGCACGGTCGGCCCCGAGGCGATCACGGACGGATCGTCGCCCGGCACATCGGAGATCGCGAGCGTCACGACACGAGCCGGGGCGCATGCGAGCGCCAGGCGTCCGCCCTTGATCGCGGAGAGGTGCTTGCGCACGGTGTTGATCTCGTGGATCGACGCGCCGCAACGGAGCAGCGCACGGTTGACCTGCTGCTTGTCAGCGAGCGCCAGGCCGGGCGCGGGCAGCGCGAGCAGGGACGAGCCGCCGCCCGAGATCAGCGCGAGCACGAGATCATCCTCCGAGAGATCGCTGACCAGGTCATGGATACGCTGGGCCGCCTCCATCCCGGCGCGGTCGGGCACGGGATGCGCGGCCTCGACCACCTCGACGCGACGGCAAGGTGCGCCGTGGAGGCTGCGGGTCACGACGAGCCCGGCGAGCGGCGCTCCGGAGGGCCAGTGCGACTCGACCGCGAGTGCCATCGCCGCCGCCGCCTTGCCGGCGCCGACCACGAGTGTGCGGCCTTGCGGGGGCGCGGGTAGATGACGTGGCACGCAACGCTCCGGCGCCGCGGACTCGATCGCGGCGCGGGCGAGTCGCAGGAGCAGGCCGCGAGGTGTGGTTGCGGGTGACATCGCGCGGACACTTCGATCAGTTTCCGCCGCCGATGAGATGGCAGGGCAGGGATCCCTTTATCGTGCCGGGTCCGGGGCGCCCGGTCGCGTCCCGAATGCGTCGGGGATGGCGTGAGGCTGGTGGACGATGGGCGGGGGATGGCATGGCGAGACCTCGGGCCACTCAACACCGCAGAACCGACCGACGACCACGACAAAACTCACCACTGCCGGACGCGCGCCCCTCGGCGCGGCCTACGGAATCACGTAGATCTCGAGCAGGGCGGTGCCACCGGTGTCGCCATGGGTTGTGAGATGAACCGTGTAGGTGCCCGGCGACAGTTCGATCAGGTACGCGGCGTCCTTGGATCCTGGAGACAACGAGAATGCGCCGATCGCCATGGACACCTGAGCGATCTCCTCGGCGTCGGGGCGCTGGCTCCAATCGTCGTTGGCCGCGATACCCTCGTTCGATCCATGTCGGTAGAGCGTGATGTGCGGATCGGGAAGCGGCGTGGCCACGCCGTGGCGGGCGAGCCCGGGGCCGATGCCGCGGATCAGGACCCGCCGGTGCAACTCGGTGACGACGAATCCGCCGACGACCGGATCGGCGCCCGGCGTGACGGTCGCGCGCGTGGAGATGTTCACGAGCTCTCCGAGATCGAGTTTCGCGTCCGGCGATGCGCTGACGCCGAAGTAGCTCTGGCCTCCGATCGGGATGGCGGGGCCCGTGACCTCGAAATTCGCGAACGCCTCGGTGCCGAGTATGTCGTAGGCGTTCCAGGTGTGGGTGGTGATGAGCGTCCGGTTCAGCGCCTCGGGTGGAGCCACCGTGCCCGGGGCAAACGCGGCGAGCTCGACCACGTGGAATCCGCCGCGCGAGTCGAGCCGGCCCCGTTCGATCGTTTGGATGCCGGCGTTGTCTTCGACGATTCGCACGGCATAGATCTCGTAGAGGCGGATCGTCGTCGGCCCCGCGTGGAGCTGGGCGGACGACGCGAGGATCGCTGTCGCGAGGAGGAGGAGAACGAGAGGGGACTTCATGGAGTGTGGTGTTGGCTCGCGCCGGACGGACATCCGCGGAGCGGCGTCGTTCCGCCAGAACGCGAAAGCCGGCTAGAACGGCCCACGCCCGATCTCGTTTCAAGTCGTGATCGCGGGCCGGTCGGTGGTCGATCGGCCCAGACATGTTGGATACGTCGAGGACCGGTCGTGGTCGGGAATCAATCCGACCGCAGCGCCTCGATCGGCGCGATGTGCGCGGCGCGGCGCGCGGGAAGGTAGCTGGCGACCGTCACGACGAGGGCAAGCACGACGGTCGTGCCTCCGAGCACCAGCGGGTTGAACGCGGAGATCTCGAAGAGCATCGAGTTCATCAGCTGGCCGACGAAATACGCGCCGACCAGGCCGACTACCGTGCCGACGAGGAGCAGGCGCCCGCCGAGGCCGAGGAACTGCCCGAGCACCTGCTCGGGCAGCGCGCCGAGCGCCATGCGCACGCCGATCTCACGCGTGCGTTGCGCGACGGCATACGCGAGCACGCCGTAGATGCCGAGCGCGGCGAGCCCGAGGGCGACGCCCGAGAAGATCCAGGCGAGGATCATCGGTGAGCGCCGTGTCACGAGGGTCTCGGCCATGCGCGTCTCCATCGTCTGGAGTTCGTCGAGCGGGAGGCGCGGGTCGACGCGCGCCAGGGCCTGGCGCAGGGTCGGACCGGCCGACTCGGGTGCGAGCATCGTGCGCACGACGACGTAGCTGTTGAACGGGCCCGCGTCCTCGCGGTAGGGCATGTAGAGTGCGCCGGCCTTTTCCGTGTCGGAGAGGCTGTTGTGCTTCATGTTGCCGACCACGCCGACGATCGTGAGTGGCTTCACTCCCTCGATCTCGGGCGGGCCGTTGTAGACGATTTGCCCCACGGCGCTCTGGCCGGGCCAGTAGATGTCGGCGAAGTCCGCGTCGATCACGCAAACAGTGGCCTCGCCGCGCGCGTCGCCCTCGTTGAGGAAACGTCCCTCGCGCAGCGGCAGGCCCATGGCCTGGAAGAAATCGCCGGACACCAGGCGCGAGTAGTGCGTGCGGATCGTGTCGCCGGGCTTGGGGTCGTGGCCCTTCACCCAGATGCCGTTGCGGTTGTTGTTGCCGGAGAGCGGCAGCGTGGTGGTCAGGCCAACCGAGGCAACGCCCGGCGAGGCGCGTAGTTCCTCGATCAGGCGCTGCGTGAAGGTGAAGCGGTCGGCGTCCTTCTGGTAGTTCTGCCACGGCAGCACGACCTGCGCGGTGAGCAGCTTGTCGGGCTGGAAGCCGGGCTGCACGCGCAGCACCTTGTCGAAGCTGATGCCGAGCAGGCCGGCGCTGGCGAGCAGCACGAAGGTGGCCGCGATCTGGACGGCGATGAGGATGTGGCGCAGCAGGTGCGTGGACCGGGTGGTCGTGCCCCCGCGCGACTCGGAGTTGAGCACCGGGGCGAGCTGGCCGCGCAAGGTGAACCACACCAGGGGCGCGGCGAGGAGCAGCCCCACCACCAGCGCGAGGCCGATCGCGGCGGCCGCGACGGTGCCATCAAAGGCGATCGACGCGCCCAGCGGCATCTGATCCGCGCCAAACACCGCGAGCGTGCGCAGGCCGGCCGCGCCGAGCGCCAGCCCGAGCACCGCACCGGCCGACGTGAGCAGCAGCGTCTCGAGCACGACCTGGAGTGCGATATGCCCACGGCCGGCGCCGAGGACTTGGCGCAGGATGAGTTCGCGGTGACGCGCGGTCGCGCGGATGAGCAGGATGTTCACGAGATTGACCACGCCGATAAGGAGCAGGAAGAGCACGCCCACCTGCAGGCTCAGGAGGGTCGTGCGGATCTGGGAGACGTGCTCCGCGTGCAGGTCGGCGACGTGCGCGCGAAAGCCCGCGCCCTCGACGACCTGCGCGAAGGGATCGGTCGCGACCATCCGCGCGTTGAGCGCGTCGACCTGCTGCTGCGCCACGGCGAGCGACACGCCCGGGCGCAGGCGCGCGATGTACTCCATGTTGTTCGAGTGGCGGTTCTGCGGCGTCGCGTCGTCTTCGCCATGCGCGATCGGCACGAGGAACTCAAAGCGTTCGGAGAGATACCGAAAGCCCGCCGGCAGCACGCCGATGATCTCATAGGTCTGCTCGTTGACCGAGATCGTCTTCCCGAGCACGTCGGGATCGGCGTTGAACCGCGTGCGCCAATACGCGTCCGTCAGCACCACGAGCTGGTTCTTTCCGTAGAGTTCCTCGCCCGTCTGGAAGAACCGGCCCATGGCGAGCTTGACCCCGAGCACGTCGAGAAACTCCGGCGCCGCCTCGAGCACGGGCAGGCGGCTCGGGCCGGTGGAGTCGCCGACATTGACCGCGCCGCCGCGCACCACGGCGCCCGCCGCGAATCCCGGCAGCGCGTCGCCCTTGCGCTCGTAGTAGTTGGGCCATGAACACGCGGCGCGCTCCACGCCGGCCTTCGGGTAGCTGTTGTAGACCACGACCAGCCGGTCGGGATCGGGAAACGGCAGCGGCCGCAGCACGACCGAGCGCACGACGGTGAAGATCACCACGTTGGCGGCGAGGCAGAGGGCGAGGGTGAGCAGTGCGGTCGTCGCGAACCCTTTCTCGCGCAGGAGGCCGCGCACGGCCTGGCGAAGGTCACGACCGAGGGAGGACAGCAGGTGCATATGCGGGAGAACCCGCCGCACCGCCGAAAGGTTGCAGGATTCTTGGGCGCGGACTCACGCCGGCGCCCAGCGGCCGTCTCGCCACAGCTCGCGGCCCTGCCGGTAGGTGGCGAGCACGTCGGCCGGCGAGACCCGCGTGACCACGCTCGCGACGACGTGCCGGGTGTGGCGCAGGTGCGGCTGGGTTAAGTCGAGCACGACAAAATCCGCCGGCAGGCCGTGCTCGAGCCGGCCGAAGTGCTCGCCGCCGAGGAGCGCGTGGATGTTGGTCGTCGCCATCTTGAGGATCGCGGCCGGATCCGGCGCGACTGCGTCGGCGCACTGGGACTTGGCCAGCTTGTAGGCAAAATCGAGCTCGGGCAGCAGGGACGGTGCATTGAGCATGCCGTTGTCCGTCCCGAGCAGGAGGTTCACGCCCGCGCGCAACAGGGCTGCGATCGGCGGGAGGGGCAGGCCGAGCGTGGCATTGGCGCGTGGATTGAGCGCAGCGGTGCGGCCCGCGCGTGCGAGCCGGGCGATCTCGTCGGCGTCGGCCACGGTCATGTGCACGATCAGATGCGCGTCATAGATCTCGAGCGCGCGCCCGAGGTCGCCGCGTCCGCTCATCGCCACCGAGCGATCCCGGTAGTCGGTGCTTTCGAGGCAATGGATCGCGCGCAACTTGCCCGCCGCTGACGTGGCGGCGCGGATCTCGCGCCACGCGGCATCGGTCAGGTCGTTCATCGTGCTCTCGGAAAACCCGTCCGCCACCGCGAGCATGGCGGCGAGTTCGGCGCGGGCCGGCTCGGGTAGTGGCGCGGTGTTGGCCGCGAGCTCGGCTGCGGAGAACGGCGGCGCATCGAACTGGTTCAGGATGATCGCCTCCACGCCGGTCTCGGCCGAGGCGTCGCGCAAGAGTTGTGCGCCCGCCGCGCCCTGCTCGCGAAAGTCGAGGTGACGCACCGTCCCGGTGCGCGCCATGTAGCGCTGATGCGCGATGAGATGGGGCAGGTGCTCCTCGCGCGAGAGCTTCGCCAGCTCGCGATACTTGTAGCCGGCCGGGCGGAAAAACGCCTGCTCCAGCGTGAGGCCAGTCGCGCCATCGGGCAGGGCACTGTCGCCAATGTGGGTGTGCCCGTTGGTCAGGCCCGGGATGACGACAACTGCGCCGGCGTCGAGGCGCGCGCAGGGTGCGCCGAGGTCGATCGCCGTGATCGTATCCCGCGACCAGGCGAAGCGCGTGCACCGGTGCGGCGCCAGCTCCGGGCCGTGCAGGACGACACAATCGCGGATCTCGGGCATGGGATCAGGGCATGCCGTCGCGACAGCGCACGCAAGCTCCACCTCGGCTCATCCGGACCGCAGGACCACGCGGCGGGTCTCGATGGGCGCGGCGTGAAACGCCTGCCGGTAGGCGTCGACGCTCGTGCAGGCCGACTTGGGCACGGCGCGAAACGGCACCTGCAGGACGATCTCGCCGTCGGCGCACGGCCACGGGGTGAGGGTGTATCCAGACGCTCCCGCCGGTGCGCAGCGGATCGCGTGGTGCCGGCCCTCGCGGTCGGGGTGTCGGTGCCGCAAGTCGCGTGCGCCGTCGTAACCGCTGCAGACGATGAGCGAGAGGTTGTCGCAGCATTGCAGGAACTCGAACCCGCGGCGCAGCGTCGCCGGATCCATGCCGGTTTCCTGCGCCGCGGTGTGCTGCCAGGCGAGCTGGCCGGCGAGGAACTCGGCATGGGCCCCGCGATGCTCGGGCCGGATGGTGGCGAGGTCCGCCTGCTCGGTGAGCAGGTTGGTGGTGTGCATCGAGACGAGGATGCCCGCGGCCTTGTTCTGCGCCGCGACCTCGGCCGTGGCCTGGCCGCGCACGCGCAGGTATGAGGGCAGGTCGATCTCCTCGAAAGCGCTGTAGGTGCCGACGAGCTGGCGCGTGAATGCCTCGGGCCGGTTGTCCCTGGTCAGGACCGGCGCGGCGTCGCGCGCCCGCCAGCCGTCGTCGTGGTGGTAGACGGCATGGCGCATGGCCCCGAAGGGCTCGGGGCGCGGGAAGCGCTCGTTGCCCCACGCATCGGCGAACTCGCCCGCGATCCGGGCGTGGTCCGGATGCGTGACGAGGATCCAGTGCGTGGCGGTCTCCAGGCGAATCATGCGGGCCGCATCACGCATAATGCGGGCCAATCCCGGTCCGTCCTTCGATTGACCCCGGTGGCTGGCGTCGCTTTTGCTTTCGGCTGACATGGCCGCCGCCTCATCCTCCCCCGCATTGTGCGTCTGCGACGACGCGACGTTCTGGCCGTGGCGGACCTGGCCGGACTTCGCCCGTCTTCCGCCGACGGAGACGATGGTGGTTGTTCCGGTCGCTGGATACGCCGAGCGCGGGGATCTGCCGCTCGATGCCGAGGAAGGCGTGCTCATGCGCGTGCTGCAGCGTGCGGCGCGGCTCTTCGAACGACCGGACCGCCTGCTCGTCGTGCCGCCGCTGCGGTTTGTCCTCGGCCCGGTCGGGACGGGCGTCTTCGCGGTCGAGCCACCGCTCGCGCACGCCTTCATCGCGGAGGTCTGCCGCTCGGTCGCGGCGAGTGGGTTCCGCCGCATCGTGCTCTGCAACGCCAGCCCAGCCAACGAGGAGCTGTGCGATGTCGCGGCGCGCGACCTGCGCATCGACCACGGCCTGCAGCTGTTCTGCGTGCACCTGGGTGCGCTCGGGCTCGCCCTCGGCGCGTCCGATCCGGCCGGCCTCGCGCAGATCGCGCGCCTGCTGGACGGGACGGCCTCGGACGCCCTCGAGCGGCACGGGCGACACCTGGCGAGCCTGCTCGGGGAGATCGTTCGGCGGCCCGCCCTGCCGGGCGGCGGTCATCTCGGGCCGGTGCGGCCGTCCCAGCCATGAGCCGCGACGTCCGTCACCTCGCCTCTATATCCGCATCGCGGATACGCGCGCTGCCCGATCGTGCGTGGGCTCCGGTCGTGCTCCTCACCGGTGCGATCGAGCAACACGGGCCGCACCTGCCTGTCGCGTTCGACGCGCTCATCGCCCAGGTCTGGATCGAGCGCATCCTCGCGCGCCTGCCCGCCGACGCGACCTGCTACGTCGCGCCGTCGATCACGATCGGCAAGAGCAACGAGCATATCGGCTTTCCGGGCACGCTCACGATTTCGCAGGAGACCCTGCGCGGGCAGATCCACGCCATCGCGCGCCAACTCGCGCAGTGGGGGTTCCGCCAACTCGCCGTCCTCAACACGCATGGCGGAAACTCCGGGGTGCTCGGCTACACGCTGCGCGAGCTAGAGCCGCTTTTCGGCCTCCGTGCGACGCGCCTGACCCACGCGCCGGAGACCGGGCTCTCGCCACAGGAGGCCACGTATGGCTTCCACGCCGGCGAGGTGGAGACCTCGTGGCTGCTCGCCGCGGCGCCGTCGCTCGTGCGTCCGCATCTTGGAACGTGCGAATATCCGGCTCACCTGTCTGATCCGGGCGAGCTCCGTCCGGAGGACGCTCCAGCGACGTTTGCATGGGCCTCGCAGGATGTCTCGCGCAGCGGCGTGATGGGCGACGCCACCGCAGCATCGGCCGAAAAGGGCGCGCGCTGGATCGAGCAGCGCGTGGACGGCTACGTGGCGCAGATTGTCGCTCTGGCTGACCAGGGGCGACGCCGCATCGCGGCCGACGCCTGACTATCCGTATGCATCACACGCTGAGCGCTGCTGCGACCGTCGACCGCTGGAACAACCAGACGCCGCCGCGCCTCACCGTCGCGCCCGGCGATACGGTGACGTTCCAGTGCACCGACTCCAGCGGCGGCCAGGTGCGGCCGGATTGGACGGCGGCGGATTTCCGGGCGCGCTTCGAACCGCTGCGCGTGCACACCTTGACCGGCCCGGTCGCGATCGACGGCTCGGAGCCGGGCGACGCGCTCGAGATCCGGATCGACGCGTATCAGCACCACGGGCACGCGTGGACGAGCCTGATCCCCGGCCTCGGCCTGCTGCCGGAGGATTTTCCCGACCATCACCTGTTCATCTGGAAGCTCGAGGAGCGCGTCACGCGCAGCTTTCCCGGCGTGACGCTCGACCTTCATCCCTTCGCCGGCATCATCGGCGTGCAGCGCGCGGAGGCCGGCGAGTTTCGCACGCGCGCACCCGGGCCGTTCGGCGGCAACCTCGACGTGCGCCAGCTCACCGCGGGCACGACGCTCTTCCTGCCGATTTTCACGCCCGGCGCCGGCGTGCTCGTGGGCGACTGTCACGCCGCGCAGGGCGACGGCGAGGTGTGCATCAACGGCATGGAGGCGCCGATGGACGTCACGCTCACCTTCCACCTGCACAAGCGTCGCCCGCTCGCCGGGCCGTACGCGATCTTCCCTGGCGGCTTCGCGCCGCCGCGCTACGCGACGAGGCCGTGGCACCTTTTCATCGAGTCCGACGAGCAGCCGCGTGAGGCCTGCCGGCGCGCGGTTCGTCGCGCCATCGAGTTCATCGTCGCCCGACTCGGTGTGACGCCCGCCATGGCCTACACGCTGTGCAGCGTCGTGCTCGACCTGAAGGTCAGCCAGCTCGTCAATGTGCCGACCACGACGATCACGGCCGCGCTGCCGGACGCGATTTTCGACTGATTCACCACCATGCCCCTCATCGAAGAAAAACTCACGTCGCTCGGGTTGGCCCTTCCTTCGGCTCCGTCACCCGGCGGCAACTACGTGCCCTTCCGGATCCACGGCAACACGCTCGTGCTGGCCGGCGTGATCAGCGCGCGTGAGGGTGTGATCACCCACGCGGGCAAGGTCGGCGCGGAACAGACGATCGAGTCCGGCTACACCGCCGCCCACGTGTGCGCGCTCAACGTGCTCGCTGCGATCAAGGCCGCACTCGGCGACCTCGACCGCGTGCGCGAGTTCATCTACCTCGGCGGCTACGTCAACGCAGTGGCCGGCTTCGACGCGAGCCCGCAGGTGGTCAACGGCGCGAGCGACCTTTTCGTGCGTCTCTACGGCGAGGCCGGCAAACACGCGCGCGCTGCCATCGCCGTGGCCGGACTCCCGCGCAACGCGACCGTCGAGATTCAGGTCACGGTGAGTTTTGTCTGAGCGTTTCCGTCCGCGCGCCGGCGACCGCGGCACTACGGCGTGATCTCGTAGTGCAACGTCGCCGGGCCCCGCATCGTGGCAAAGTTGAGCCAGCCGTTCTTCCACACCGCGGGGATCTCGGCGGCGATGGAGCCGTCGGGCGCGAGGGCGCGGACCTTGCGGGCATTGAAGTTCTGCACACGCACGATCGCCGGCACCCGCTCGGCGATGGTCGGACCTCCCTTGCCCCAGATGTCGCCCACGCTCGTGCGCACGGCGTTCCACTCGGCACCCTGATTCTCCGCGCGGGCGGCGAGCGTGACGAGGATGCGTTCGGAAAGCGCGAGCGGCTTGGTGTCGAGCGCGACGGCGGTGACCGCGCCGAAGTTGAGTCCGAAGGCCTCGCAGGCGACGGTGAGGCTGTCGGTCTCGACGGCGTCGTCGCCGACGTAGCCGACGAGTGCGGCGGCGCTGGGAGCGCTCACGAGATAGACCGGTCCGCGCTTGGCCTGGATGAGGCGGGCGGGTGAGGTGCGGCTGTCGCCAGACGTCTCCACGCGCGTGGCCTCGGAGCGGGCGAGGAGCTTCTCGTTCACGCTCAGCCGGCTGTTGAGGAAGCCGAGGTCGCGGCCGGTCTGGTGCTTGAGCCAGAGCACATCGAGGTGATTGGCCTCGGCCCAGAAGGCGGAGCGCACGAAGAGCTCGCGCTGGGTCGCGAGGGGCGGGACCAGCCCGAGCCGGAACACACGCGTGGCGAAGGGCCCGAAACCCCACTTGGCGGGATGATGGTGTTGGTCAAAGAACGTGCGCAGTGCGCCGGAGTCCGCGGCCGGTGCGTCGCCGAGCCCGACCATGTCAAAGGTGTAGAGTGCGTCCCAATCCTGCAGGCCGCCGAAGGTCGCACAGAATGGATACATCTCGGCCGCGTAGTCGCTGGGCGCGGGATGGTCCAGCTCGGTCACGCTGAAGGGTTTGCCCGTGACGCGCAGCTGCGCGAGTGCGCCGAACTCGCCGAACCAGCGCGGGCCGAGTTCGCCGACCTGCGGCCAGTTGTTGATCGTGTAGCGCGCGGTGTCCCAGGCCGAGGCGGGGTTGCCCCAGTCGGGATGCTGCCAGTAGCAGTGCGCGTCGATGAACTCCGACTGCTGCTCGCGCACCAGACCGGCGATGCCGCCGTAGTTGGCTTGCGTACACACGATCGGGGCGCGCACGCCGAGCTCGTCGCGCAGCGTCGCGCGCATTTCCGCCACGTAGGCCACCTCGGTGTCGACGAGGAACTGCAGCCAGTCGTTCCACTGCGCGGGCGTCGGGTCGGTCGGGATCGGCACCGTGCCGGCCGCCGGGTCCTGGCCGCCCTGCAGGCCGGCGGTGGCGGAACCGGAAACGAGCCTCACGTTCCTGAGCCAGATCTCGCCGGACTGGTTCCCGGCGAGGACGGACAGGCGCGTGGCCACGTCGACGATGGAGTGTGCGACGAAGACGTGGCGGTAGTCCCGCCACACCGGCGCGAGATCGATCATGGCGCGCAGGCCGCGCGAGCGCCACTTGTCCGTGCGCCAGAGCGGATCGTCGCGGCCGACCGCGATCTCGGCGCGGCGCGCGATGTCGGCGCGGGCGGAAAACGTCAGCGTGTAGGTGCTGTTCTCCGTGAGCCGGAGGGCGTCGAGGTACGCGGCCGAGCGCCAGCGCACGCCGTCGCCGGGCTGGATTGAAACATGGACCTCGCCGGGGCTGGGCGAAGCCACGGTCACCGTGTTGCCCGGCTGCGCATCGGCGAACCAGCGCGAGGCCGGCGTGAGCGGGGACTCGCCCGCGGGCGTGGCGCCGCGCTCCCAGGCGAGCGCCAGGGCGACCTTGCCGGAGTATTTTTTTGCCAGCCAGCGGTTCCACATCCCGGTCAGCTCGCCGCGGAAGGGCTCGGGCAAGAGGTGCAGGCCGGCGCCGATGTCGCGCGTGCGCAGGCCGAGGAGGGAGTTCTCGTTGTTGATCTCGATCACGGCCACGGCGGGATCCTCGGCGAGGCTCAGGCCGGTGTAGGGGTTCTTCGCCGACAGGAGTTGGCGGGCATAGTCCTTCTGCAGCTCGACGTGGCGGCGGGAGAAGTAGTCCACGCGCTTGTGGAAGGCGGGCAGCTCCGCGATCGAGGGGGGAAACCCGTCGGCCTCGGTGTGCGTGCGCGAGACCTTGAGATTGATGTTCGAATACACGCCCTCGGCCTTGAGCGCGGCGACGAGGCGGTGGAGCTTGTCGAGCTGCGCGGGGTCGATGGTGATGCGGTCCTGCGAGCCGGGTCGCCACAGGCTGCCGCCGGAGTCGACCGACCATGGGTTGTCGAGGTGGTGCAGGCGCGCGATGTTGACGCCGCCGGCCGCGAGCCGGCTCGCCATGCGCTCGGCTGTGGCGGCGTCGGCCGGAAATGCCTCGTTTGAGCTGAGGTTGCAGCCCCAGAAGCGGATGCGCTGGCCGTCGTCGGCGGTCTTGAATACGCCGTCGTGCACGATGACTGCACCGTGCGCGCCGGCGGGCTTGTGGTTGAGGGCGCTGGTGTCGAGCGCGCTGCCGGGCTGCGGATCGACGTAGGGCCAGGCGAACCAGCCGGCGGGGACCGCGGGTGTATCCGCGCCGTGGAGCAGGCCGGACGATGTGGCGAGTGCGAACGTGGCGGACGAGAGAAGCGGGATGAGGCGCATGGCGGAGTGACGGGCGGGGGACCTGGAGGCACGCGATGCGGGCGTGCACCGCGGGAGGCAGGCTGGGCGTCGGGCGTGGCGAGGCAAGCGAACCGTTGTTCAATCGCACGAATCCGGAGGCGGCGCGCGGACTGCGACGGGCGGGGATCTTCGCGACGCGGGCAGAATGGGCTTATCTTGAGCGTCCGAATGGCCTATAAGGTTGGAGTTCCTGTCGTCCGCGCGCGCGGTGCGGCTTGTCGTCAATTCTCAATCCCGCATCGCCATGCACCACGCCCGAATCAAACGTCGCGAGTACGCCGCCTTCACCCGCAGCACGCTGGGCCAGATCCCGCAGCTCAAATCCCTCCCGCCCGACAGGATGCTGGAGATGGACGCGGTCTCGGCCGTGCTGCCGTTCCGCGTGAATAGCTACATCACCGACGAGCTGATCCGCTGGGAACGCGTGCCGGACGACCCGATCTTCCAGCTGTTCTTTCCGCAGCCCGGGATGCTTGATCCAGCGGACCTGGAGCGCCTGGTCTCGATGCTGCGCAGCGGCGTCGCGAGCCCGCGCTTTGACCAGGCCGTCCGCGCCATCCAGCGAAGGCTCAACCCGCATCCCGCCGGACAGATGGAGCTGAATGTCCCGTCGCTCGACGGCGAACCGCTGCCGGGTATGCAGCACAAGTATCGCGACACCGTCCTCTTCTTCCCCAGTCCCGGGCAGGTGTGCCACGCCTACTGCACCTACTGTTTCCGCTGGGCGCAGTTCGTCGGGCTCGACGACCTCAAGTTCGCCTCGCGGCAGACCGCCTCGCTCGTCGCCTACCTCAAGCAGCATCACGAGGTGAGCAACGTGCTCTTCACCGGCGGCGACCCGATGATCATGCGCACCTCCGTGCTGCGGCGCTACATCGAGCCGCTGCTCGATCCCGAGCTCGAGCACGTGAGCGTGATCCGGATCGGCACGAAGGCGCCGGCGACGTGGCCGTACCGCTTCGTGACCGATGCCGACGCCGATGACCTGCTGCGGCTCTTCGAGCAGGTGCGCAAGGCTGGGCGCCACCTCGCGCTCATGGCGCACTTCTCGCACCCGCGCGAGCTGGACACGCCGGTCGTGCAGGCGGCGCTGCGCCGTATCCAATCCGCGGGTGCCGTCGTGCGCTGCCAGGCCCCGCTCATCCGGCACGTCAACGACCGTGCCGACACCTGGGCCGATCTCTGGCGCGCCGAGGTGCGGCTCGGGGCAGTGCCGTACTACATGTTTGTCGAGCGCGACACCGGGCCGAAGGGCTACTTCGAGGTGCCGCTCGTGCGCTGCTACGAGATCTTCCAGAAGGCCTACCGGCGTGTATCGGGTCTCGAGCGCACCGTGCGCGGGCCCTCGATGTCGGCCACGCCGGGCAAGGTGATTGTCGACGGTGTGTCCGAGGTGCGCGGCGAGAAGGTGATCAACCTGCGCTTTGTGCAGGCGCGCGATCCCGACTGGGTGCGGCGTCCGTTCTTCGCCGCCTACGACGAGGAGGCGACGTGGCTCGACCAGCTCAAGCCCGCCTTCGGCGAGCGCGAGTTCTTCTTCCAGCGTTCCCTGCGCGCGATGAAGGCCGCGGGCCGCTCAGCGGCCTACGGGCATCGCGTCGTGCCGCGCCGCAAGCACACGATCTTCGGGCACGTCGAGTGGGAGTGAGCCGTGGCGCTCAGCGCAGCACGCCGGTGTCGCGCAGCCACGCTTCGCAGAGATCCGGCCAGCGTGCGATCGGCCCCTGGGCGTTGCGGATGCCGAAGCCGTGGCCGCCGCGGCGGAAGACGTGCAGCTCGGCCGGCGAGCCGGAATCGCGCACGGCACGATAGAGGCGCAGGGCGTGCTCCGACGGGACCGTCGTGTCGTCGCTCGCGTGGAAGATAAAGGCCGGCGGACAGGTGACTCCGGGCCTCGGGACGATCGCAAGTTCGGTGAGCAGGCGCGCGCGCTGCGGGGCGGTGGTGTCGGTGGCCGCATTGCCGAATCCTTGTGCGACCGCGTAGCAGAAGACGGAAAAGTCCGGCCGTGCGCTGAGCGCGTCGGCGTCGTCGACCGGCTCGTACGTGCGGCGCTCGGAGAAGAACGCGACTGAGGCCGCGAGGTGTCCGCCGGCCGAGTAGCCAAGGAAACCGATGCGCGTCGGGTCGAGCTCCCACTCAGCCGCGTGCGCCCGCACGAGGCGCATCGCGCGCTGCGCGTCCTGCAGCGGCACGAGGTGGCCGTTGTCGTGGCCCTCGTCGGGTAGCCGGTATTTCAGGACAAACGCGGTGATGCCGAGGCCGTTGAGCCACGTCGCGGTGTCGAGCCCCTCCTTGTCGATGACGACACGCTGGTAGCCTCCGCCGGGCGCGATGATCACGCCCACGCCATTCGGCGAGGGCGGGCGGAACACCTGCAGCGACGGCGCGACGATCTGCGTGGTGATGCGATCGTGCTTCGCCGGATCCGCGCTGCGCTCGGTGATCTTCTCGATGATCGTGAGTTTTTCCGAGCCGGGCGCGGCGCCGGGCCAGAGGCGGATCAGGGAAGGCATCTCACTGGCAACTACCGAAGATGCGAGAGGGGCGATGGCCAAAGCGATCAGGGCTGCGCGACGGCTGCTGTTCATGGGCGGCAGCCAACAGCCGGGAGGCCGCGGCGGCAATCGGCTTTGGGTTGTGCGAATCGGAAGCGGTAGGAACGCCTCGCCGAGGCGTCCGCGAACGACGTCCGCAAATCGGAAGGGCCCATGCGGCGGGCTCGGAGAGTCCGCCCTACCGGATCACTGGCAGGCCTCGCACTCTTCGCCGCGGCGCATGGCCTCGATGCTGCACACGCGTTTTTCTTCGGCAGTGTAGACCTTCTTCGGCGCAGGTGCGGCGACCTCGGCCGGCGCGGCGGCGGAGTCGCCGTAGCCCGCGGGCGCCTCGGCCACCACGCCGCGGACCTCCTTCTTCACTGCGACCGTCGCCTTTTCGATGTTCGAGGCCTGGAGCGTGCGCAGGTAGTACGTCGTCTTGAGCCCGCCGTGCCAGGCGGCGCGATACATGTGCGAGAGCGCCTTCATGTCGGCCTTGCCGAGGAAGAGGTTCACGCTCTGCGCCTGGTCGATCCACTTCTGGCGGCGTGCGGCGGCGGCGATCAGCCACTTCGGATCGATGCCGAAGGCGGTGAGGTACTTCGCCTTGAGGTCGGCGGGAATGGAGCCGATGTCCTTGAGCTCGCCGTCGAAATACTTGAGGTCGTCGATCACGGCCTGGTTCCAGAGGCCGCGCGCCTTGAGGTCGCGGACGAGGAAGGCGTTCAACACGATGAACTCGCCCGAGAGGTTCGATTTCACGAACAGGTTCTTGTAGGTCGGCTCGATACAGGGCGAGGTCCCGGTGATGTTTGAGATCGTCGCCGTGGGCGCGATGGCGAGGACGTTGGAGTTGCGCATGCCCTGCGTCTGGATCTTCGCGCGCAGTTCGCTCCAGTCCATCCGCCCGGTGCGCGGCACGTCGATCCTCTGCCCGCGCTCCTGTTCGAGGAGATCGAGCGTATCCGGCGGCAGGAGACCGCGGTCCCACTTCGAACCCTTGAAGGAGGAATACGCGCCGCGTTCGGCCGCGAGGTCGCTCGAGGCCTCGTAGGCGTAGAAGGCGATCGCCTCCATGAACTCGTCGTTGAACTCGACCGCGGCCTCCGAGGCGAAGGCGACGTTCTTCGCGTAAAGCGCGTTGGCCAGGCCCATCACGCCGAGGCCGATGGGGCGGTGGCGGAGGTTGGACGTTTTGGCGGCCTCGGTCGGGTAGAAGTTGAGGTCGATGACGTTGTCGAGGGCGCGCACGGCGACGCGCACGGTCTCGCGCAGCTTCTCGAGGTCGAGCGAACCGTCGGCGCGCAGGTGCGAGTCGAGGATGACCGAGCCGAGGTTGCACACGGCGGTCTCTTCGGCGCCGGTGTTGAGCGTGATCTCCGTGCAGAGGTTCGACGAATGGATCACGCCGGCGTGGTCCTGCGGCGAGCGGACGTTGCAGGGATCCTTGAAGGTGATCCACGGGTGGCCGGTCTCGAAGAGCATCGAGAGCATCTTCTTCCAGACCTCGATGGCCTCGACCTTCTGGCCCCAGATCTTCCCATCCTCAGCGAGCTTCTCGTAGAAGGCGTAGCGCTCCTCGAACTTCTTGCCGTAGAGGTGGTGCAGGTCAGGGACCTCGGACGAGCGGAAGAACGTCCAGTGCTGGCGCGCTTCCATGCGCTTCATGAACAGGTCGGGGATCCAGTTCGCCGTGTTCATGTCGTGCGTGCGGCGGCGGTCGTCGCCGGTGTTTTTGCGCAGCTCGAGGAACTCGTAGAGGTCGTTGTGCCAGGTTTCCAGATACGCGCAGCCGGAGCCCTTGCGCTTGCCGCCCTGGTTGACGGCCACGAGCTGGTCGTTGTGGAGCTTGAGGAAGGGGATGACGCCCTGGGACTCGCCGTTGGTGCCGGCGATGTGGGCGCCGGTGCCGCGCACGCTCGTCCACGAGCCGCCGAGGCCGCCGGCCCATTTCGCCAGATAGGCGTTTTCGGCGATGCCGCGCTGCATGATCGACTCGATCGTGTCGTCGACGTGGTAGAGGTAGCAGCTGGAGAGCTGCGAGTGCAGCGTGCCGGCGTTGAAGAGCGTCGGTGTCGAGGAGCAGAAGCGGCGGCTCTTGTAGAGGCCGTAGAGCTCGAGCACGTGGTCCTCGCGCGCGCCGGGCTTTTCATTGAGGAACAGGCCCATGGCGACGCGCATCCAGAAGAGCTGCGGCGTCTCGAGGCGGCGCGACGGCTTCACCTGCTTGTCGACGATGAGGTAGCGGTCGTAGAGCGTCTGGATGCCGAGGAAGTCGAACTCGAGGTCGGCCGACGGGTCGAGCGCGGCGGCGAGGCGGTCGAGGGCGTATTCCTTCAGGCGCGGGTTGATGCGCTTGATCGCGATGCCGCGGTCGAGGAAGCGCCGGAAATGCTGCTGGTGGGCCTGCTTGAGCGCGCCGATGCCGTCGCGCACGATATCCCAGCCGAGCACCTCCTCGTAGATGTAGGAAAGCTGGATACGGCCGGCGAACTTCGCGAAATCGGCGTCCTTCTCGATCAGCGTCTTGGCGTTGAGGACGATCGTGTTGTTGAGGTCCTGCTGCGAGATCTCGTCGAAGATGGAGCGGCGGAGCTCGGCCTCGATCTCGTCGTTGGAGAGGCAGAGATCCAGCCCGAGGCGGGCGAACTCGATGCGCTTGCGAAGGTCGGCGCCGTTCCAGAAGTAGTTCTGGCCGTCGGGACGCTTGACCACGATGAGCTGGTTCTGCTCGGGCGCGGCCTCGGGCTCGGTGCGCTCGCGGGCGCGGAGGTCGGCGCGCTGCGAGCGGTAGATGATGTAGTGCTCGGCGACCTTGAAGTGGCCCTGGCGCATGAGCTCCTCCTGCACGAGGTCCTGGACCTCCTCGATGTGCATGAACGCCTGCTTCGACTCCACGATACGCTGCGTCACGGCGCGCGCGACGGCGACGGCCGGGGCGGAGTCGCGCTCGAGCGAGAGGAAGGCCTTGCGCACGGCGATCTCGATCTTGCCCTCGTTCCACGGCACGACGTGGCCGTTGCGGCGTATCAGGCGCACGGGCACGAAGGTCTCCGGCGCGGTGGCGCCGAGCTTGCGCGAGCGGTGGATGAGGATGCTCTTGGCGACCTCCCAGGCGCGGTGCTCCACGAGCTTGGCCTCGATCAGCGTGTAGAGTTCGCCCAGCGCGATGCGCGCGGGCTTCTCGATCGCCGCGCGCTCGGAGAGCGCGTCGGCCACGGTGCGGGCCACGGCTTCGACCCAGACGCGGTTGGCCTCGCTGAAGATCTCACTCTTCTCCTCGCGCGAGAGCAGCACGTTGGTGAGCGCGCGGCCGATGGTGTCGGTCACCTCGGCGAGGTCGAAGTGCTCCTCGCCGTGCGGGCAGATCACGCGGATGTCGGGGCGCACGCGCGCTTCCTCGGCGATGAGGCCGCGCCAGTTGTAGTTGGGTTTCTGCTCGACGGGAACCGTGACGAACTTCTTGAGGGCGAGGTCTTCGGCGAGGTGCGGATTGGTCATGGCGGCGGAAAAGGAGGACAGAGGACGAAAAGGCAGTGGCGAGGCCGGCGCGATGTGAACGGCGCTCGGGAGAATCGGATCGTTGGGGGTGCTGAAAAACGGAGCGCGCGAAGTCGTGCGCACGTCCCGTGAGGGGGAAGTTCAGAGATCGTCGTCGGACGTACCTTCGAGTGCAGAGGACTTCTGGTACTCGGTGACGCGACCCTCGAAGAAATTCTGCTCCTTCTTGATGTCCATCATCTCGGCGAGCCAGGGCAGGGGATTGCCGACGCCGGGCGCGAGCACCGCGAGGCCGCAGCCGGCGAGGCGGCGGTCGGCGATGTAGTCGATGTATTGCAGGAAGTCGTCGACCACCAGGCCGACCGCGTTGACCGGCAGGCAGTCGCGGATGAACTCCTTCTCCAGCGCCACGGCGGTGCGCATGGTCTCGCGCAGCTCCTCCTTGAACGCGTCGGTCCAAATCTCGGGGTTCTCCTGCACGAGATCCATGAAGAGATTGCGGAACAGCTCGATGTGGTTCGACTCGTCGCGCAGCGTGTAGCGGAACATCTGCCCGATCCCGGGGAATTTGTTCTGCCGATACAGCGAGAGCACCATGCCGAAGAGCCCGTAGAACTGCGTGCCCTCCATGCACTGGCCGAAGACGAAGATGTTTTTCGCCAGGAGCTGCTTGTTCTCGAGCTGCGTGAGGTCGAGGTCGCGGCGCATGCGGCGGGAGATGCCGGTGACAAACTCGTTTTTCTTCCGGATCGTCTCGATGTCCTCGAACATCGCCTCGCACTCGTGCGGGTTGATGCCGAGCGAGCTGATCATGTAGAGCAGCGAATCGGCGTGGATGTTCTCCTCGTGGGCGTGGCGGCCGAGCACGAGCTTGAGCTCGGGGGCGGTGACGAGCTCGCGCACGACGTGGATGATGTTGTCCCCGACGATGCCCTCGGCCGCGGAGAAGTAGCCGATGCCCATGCGGATGATCCACCGGTCGACTTCGGTCACCGCCTTGGTGTCGCGCCACTGCTCGATGTCCTTGCCCATCGGGATGTCCTCGGGCTCCCAGTGGTTGGCCTTCATCGTGCGGTAGAGCTCGTAGGCCCACTGGTACTTCAGCGGGAGCAGGTTGAAGGTCATCGTCTCGCGCCCGAGGATGACCTTCTTGGCCGCGAACGCGGCCTCGGCCTTGGTCTGATCGAGGAGGAAAGTCTTGTTACCGATCTGGAACGTTTTGGTCATGCGACACCGAGGGCAGGACGGGCGTGGAGACTCTGGGAGGTGGAGGGACGGAACCGGACCCAACTCGGGCAGCGCAGAGCGGGGCAGAAAGGGCATTCCGCGAGGCGCTGACCACTACGGGATGTGGTCACGGACAGGAAAGACCCCAACTAATGGGGGTCGCGAAAGCACCGTCAACGGGTTTTGTGGAAAATCTCAGGCCCCCTAATGAACCTTCCGGAGGTGCTGATTCGGGGTGCGTGGGCGATGGTGCGGGCGCAGCCCGGGCCGGAGTGCGGGTGAGCCGCGTGCGGGGCGTCTCCGCGATCGAGTCACGACTGATTGCGCGCCCTTTGGGATACTCTGCGCGCGCGCTGCCGAAACGGTCTGCGTCGCTTTACCGGCTCACCCGCGCGGTGTAGAAGACGCGCCTCTGCTCGCGCCAATTGCGGGCAGCGCGTGCGGCGTCCCCCCGTTGGCTGCGCGCGTGGCAGATACCCCGGGAGTCGGACTCCCGCATCCAGGAGCTTTCATGAAACCCATCGAGCGATCATCAGGGGGAGCCGGCGCACCGGCGCACGTCGTCTCGCGGCGCGCGTTTCTGCGCGGCCTCGGCACGGCGGCGGTCACGGCCGCGGCCACGAGCACGGCGGCCGTCGCCGCCGAAATGGAAAAAGCCGGCGGCGAGGCGACCGTCGGCCCGGGCGAGGTGCCGCTCGAATTTGTCCTCAACGGCAAACCCGTGCGCACGGCCGCCGAACCGCGTGAGACGTTGCTCGATGTCTTGCGCGCGCGGTTCGGGCTGACCGGCGCCAAGGAGGGCTGCGACCGCGGCACCTGCGGCGCGTGCACCGTGCTGCTCGACGGCAAGCCGATCTACGCCTGCATGCGCCTCGCGCTCGAGGTGGCCGGCGCGTCGATCGAGACGATCGAGGGTCAGTCGCTCGCCGGCGGACTTTCGCCCGTGCAGGCCGCCTTCGTGAAACACGACGCGCTGCAGTGCGGCTTCTGCACGCCGGGCTTTGTCATGACCACGACCGCGCTCCTGCGCGCCAACCCGACGCCCACCGAGGCCGAGGTGCGCCGCGCGTGCTCGGGCCACCTCTGCCGCTGCGGCTCGCAGCCGCACATCATCCGCGCCGCGCTCGCGGCCGCCGGCGTCGCCACGACCACAACTTCAACCGCGGACTCGCTCCGTCACGACCATGCCTGAGTGGCCCAAGGATCCGAAATACATCGGCAAGTCGACGCCCCGCGTCGACGGCGCGAAGAAAGTCTCGGGCGCCGCGAAGTACGCGCACGACGTGCAGCCCGAGGGTTGTCTCTATGGAGTTGTCCTGCGCTCGCGCTGGGCGGCGGCGAAGATCACTTCGATCGACCTCGCGCCTGCGCTGAAGGTGCGCGGCGTCAAGGCCGCGATCCTCGTGCGCGAGGGTTCGCGCCAGGTCCGCTACTACGGCGACGAACTCGCCGCCGTCGCGGCCACCTCCAAGCGCGCGGCCCTCGACGCGCTGCGCGCGATCAAGGTCGTGGCGGAGCCGCAGCCGCACGTCGTGAAGGAGCACCTCGCGGCGAGGCCCGACGCGCCGCGCGTGTTCGCCGAGACGCCGAACACCGGCGCCGGCCGCGAGCGCAAGCAGGGCGACCCCGACAAGGGCTTCGCCGAGGCGGATGTCGTCGTCGAGGGCCTGTATGCCACGCAGGTGGAGATCCACCAGCCGATGGAGACCCACGGCGGCGTGGCCTCGTTCAAGGACGGCGAACTCACCGCCTGGCACTCCACACAGGGCATCTCCGGCGTGCGCGACGGACTCTCCGGCGCCCTCGAGCTGCCGCAAAACAAGGTGCGCGTGCTCGGCGAGTTCATGGGCGGTGGCTTCGGCTCGAAATTCAGCGCCGGCGTCGAAGGTTTGCTGGCTGCGCGGCTCTCGCAGGCCGCGGGCGCGCCCGTGCGCCTGATGCTCACGCGCTTCGACGAGTCGCTCGCGGTGGGCAACCGGCCCTCGACGTTCCAGAAGATCCGCGTCGGCGCGAGGGCCGACGGCACGCTGACGGCGTTCTCGATGGAGTCGTATGGATGCGCCGGTTACGCCGCAGGCGGCCCGTCCGCCGGCGGCTCGACCAACTCGGGTTTCCCCGCCCCCTACATCTACCGCGTGCCCAACTTCCGCACGCGCCACACCGAGGTCTCGATCCACGCCGGTCCCGCCGCGGCGTTTCGCGCGCCGGGATGTCCGCCGGCCTCGTTCGGCATCGAGTCGATCCTCGATGAACTCGCGGTGAAGCTCGGGATCGATCCGGTCGAGCTGCGCATCAAGAACGACCCGATGGAGCTGCGCCAGCGCCAGTACCGCATGGCGGCCGAGCGCTTCGGCTGGGCCGCGAAGTACCGCAAGCCGGGCTCCTCGTCGGGTCCGGTCAAGACCGGCGTCGGTTGCGCTGGCTCCGCCTGGCGCGTGCCCGGCGGCGGCACGCAGGCGGAGATCGAGGTGAGCCCGGACGGCTCGGTCGAGATCCGCTGCGGTACCCAGGATCTGGGCACGGGGACGCACACGGTCATCGCGGTCGTCGCGGCCGAGCTGCTCGGGCTGACGCCCGCCGACATCCAGGTGCGCATCGCGGACTCGCGTTTTCCGCCCTCGGGCGCGAGCGGCGGCAGCATGACCGTCACCTCGGTCACGCCCGCCGTCTTCGACGTCTGCACGAAGGCGATCGAGGAGTTGATGCGAACCTCCGGCCTCGCCGACGTGCGCGGCCCGCAGTGGAGGGCCGCGTGCCGCAAGCTCGGCGTCTCCCCGCTCGTCCTCCAGGGCCGCTGGATCGACGGCCTCTCCGCCGCCGGCACCGGCGGCGTGCAGATGGCGGAGGTCGAGGTCGACACCGAGACGGGCTTCGTGCGCGTCAAGCGGGTGACCTGCGTGCAGGACGCCGGCCTGCTCGTCAACGAGCTCACCGCCCGCAGCCAGGCCAACGGCGGCATCATGATGGGCATCGGCTACGCGCTCTATGAGAACCGCGTGATGGACTCGACCAGCGGCGTGATGCTCAACCCGAACTTCGAGACCTACAAGCTCCCGGGCATCGCCGACGTGCCGGAGATCGACGTCGCGTTCATGGACCTGCTGGAGCGCCGCGTCATGGGTATCGGGGAACCGGTGACGATCCCGACGGCCTCGGCCATCGCCAACGCCGTGGCCAACGCCATCGGCGCGCGCGTCACGAGCCTGCCGATCACTCCCGACAAGGTCCTCGCGGCCCTCGGCAAGGTGCCGGGCGCGGCGAGGGACAACCCGCACGATGCCTGGATGAGCCTCTTCGCCACCCAGCCCGCATGACCCGCCAACCCCGCACGCACCACCCATGAAACCATTCACCTATCAGCGGGCGCTCTCCGTGGACACGGCCGTGGCCGAGTCGTCCGAGCGTTGCCGCCTTCTCGCCGGCGGCATCGACCTGCTTGGCGAACTTAAGGAAGGCCTGGTCGAGGCGGACAAGGTCGTCGCCGTCACCCGCATCCCGGGGCTCGACACGATCGAGAAGAAGTCCGCCGGCTGGACGATCGGCGCGAACGTGACCGTCGCGACGATCGCCGCGCACGCCGACCTCGCGCGCGCGTTCCCCGGCCTCGCCGCCGCGGCCCGCGACGTGGCCTCGCCGCAGATCCGCCACGTCTCGACCGTCGCCGGCAACCTCCTGCAGCACTCGCGCTGTTGGTATTACCGGCACCGCGACGTGACGTGCATGAAGAAGGGCGGCGACGTTTGCTACGCCCGCGAGGGCGAGCACAAGTATCACGCCCTCTTCACCGGCGGCTACTGCATCAGCCCGCTCGTCTCGAGCCTCGCCGTCGCGCTCACCGTCCTCGACGCGAGCGTCGTGGTGCGCGGGCGCGGCGGCGAGCGACGGTTGACCATGGCCGAGCTCTACGCGCCGGCGTGGGATGACCACGCCGTGCACCACGCGATCGTGCCCGGCGAGATGCTCACCGCGATCGAGATCCCGCTCGCCGCACGGCGCAGCGCGTTCGTGCAGGCGAGCGAGAAGGCGTCGTTTGACTGGGCGCTCGTGAGTTGCGCGGTGTCGCTCGAGCTCGAGGGCGGCGTCGTGCGTCAAGCCCGCATCGCCCTCGGCGCGGTCTCGCCCGTGCCCTATCGCGACGAGCGCGCCGAGAAGGCGCTCGTCGGCACGAGGCTCGACGAAACCACGGCCGACGCCGCAGCCGCGCTCCTGCTCGAGAAGGCTGAGCCGCTGCCGCACAATGCCTACAAGGTCCCGATCGCGCGCGCCCTGATCAAGCGCGCGCTGCTCGCGGCCGCCACCCCGGGGTGAATACGCCGATGAATCCGCCGCTCTGCCGCCATCTGCGCACAAAGATGCTCTACATGCCTGTGCCGCCGCAGGCCGGGGCCGAACTCGACGAACTCGAGTCCGGCACCGCCCGGCACTGCTGGTGCAACAAGACGATGACGCCGCTCGGCCTCGACGACCGCCGCGTCAACACCGAGGACTGCTCGGACGCGACGCGGCCTTGTTACCAGCCGGGCGGGTGAATTGGCGTGGCGACAGGCCTCCGTGCCTGTCGAGACTGCCGCCTTCGTGACGGGCAGTGACGCCCGTCCTGCGTCAAGCATCCACATCCCGCAGGATCGCCTCGTCGCGGACCTCCAGCAGGTCGGTGCGCGATCGCTCCCGCGGCAGCTGCAGGAGCAGTCGTGCGCCCATGTCGCCGGTGAGTTTGCTCAAGGCCTCGCGCAGCCAGCTCCCGAGAAACACCGGGTGTCCGCGCCGGCCATCCGCGGTCGGCACGATGTGTCGGCGAAAGGGTGGTTCTCCCGCGTTCGCCGCCGCGGCGACGCGTGCGACCAGCGCCGGCCCAAGCCCGGGCAGGTCACCCGGCGAAACCAGGAAGCCCGGCGTATCCGGATTCGTGGCACGCACGCCGGCGGCCAGCGAGTGGCCCATGCCCTGGGCGAAATCCGACGCGAAGACGCCCCGCACCGGCAGGCCGGCCAGGGCCGCCTCGATCTCGGCGCGGGCGTGGCCGGTCACGACCACGATTTCGGCGAGGTGCGGGGCCGCGCCGCAGAACGCCTCGACCGTCGCGCGCACGACCGTGCGTCCGCTGCCGTCGGGCGCGGGCAGGAGCAGTTTGTGCCGCGGCGCGGCGCGGCGCGAGAGGCCGGCGGCGAGGATGATGGCGGTGGGAAGCCCGGGCATGCGCGCGACAGTATCCGCGACGGCGACGTCCACGAGGCGGAAGCAGCGCGGCCGCGGTGACGTCCCTTCGGCGTCGTTGCGAGGGCGGGCGGGAAGCCCGCGCTACAGGGTGATCGCCGCGCGCCGGCGCTCGTCCTCGGCCTGCCACTTGAGGATGCCGGCGAGGATGCCCACGGCGATGCCGGCGGCGTGCGGGGTGGCGAGATGGATGCCGGCCGGGCCGTGGATGCGCGCGAGATCCGCGTCGGCTGCACCCTGGTCGCGCAGACGCTCGAGTCGGTGGGCGTGGCTGCGCGTGCTGCCCATGGCCCCGACGTAACCACACGGCGTGCGGAGCAGGGCGAGCAGCGCGACGTCGTCGATCTTGGGATCGTGCGTCACCGCGACGGCCGCATCGCGCGGGCCGGGCCGCAACTCCTGGATGACGCCCTGCGGCCAGATGCGGGCGAGACGGTCGGGCCGGGTGGAGAAACGCGACTCATCCGCGTAGGCCGCGCGCGGGTCGATCACGACCGTGGCAAA
Organism: Opitutaceae bacterium; assembly: GCA_014879845.1. Lineage (GTDB taxonomy): Bacteria > Verrucomicrobiota > Verrucomicrobiia > Opitutales > Opitutaceae > JAEWQP01. The sequence continues at coordinate 20,999 of JACSRI010000135.1, read as the reverse complement.
TCCGGCCTCGCGCGCGCACGACAGGAGGCGGGCAGCCACATCGGTGGCACCCACGATGAACAACCGCGGCCGTCGGCGGATCGTGCGCACGAAGACGGCCTCGGCGTCGGTCCCGGCCAGTGCCGGCGGCAGGTCGGCCGCCAGGCGCGCGAGCGCGGTGTGCGTCTCCTCCGTGGAAAACGCCGCCGAGTCGCCGAACGCCGCACCGTCGGGCGTGAGGGCGAGATGGCAGTCGTCGCGGCTGAGGATCACGGCGGATTCGTCGCGTTCGAGCCAGCCGCGCAGGTGCGGCACGATCGCGCGCGGCTCGACGCGAGATTGCGAACCCCACCAGGGCTCGACACGCACGGCGATCCAGCCGCCGCAGGTCAGGCCGTCGGTCCAGGGCGGTTGGCCGTCGGGGCCGAAACGCAACATTTGCGGCTCGCCTGAGGCGAGGGTGGCGCGCGCGGCCTCCACGACCTCCACGTCGAGGCAGCCCGAGGAGACGGAGCCGAGAAACCGCAGCGAGCCCGGCGCGATGGTCATGCAGGCGCCCGGCAGGCGCGGCGCGCTGCCCGAGACGGCTGTGACGGTCGCGAGGGCAAACGATTCGGCGCCGTCGATCCAGGAGCTGAGTTGGGGCCAGAGCGTGCGCATCGAGTGAGAAAGGCTGAAGGACTGAAGGGCTAAAAGGCTGAATGGCAACCCGAGTCGCCGGGCTGCCGCGTTTGGCCGACGCCGCTACGGGTGAATTCGGCTACGGGCGGGCCACGCTCCTCACGTAGCCGCGTGGACCACATGCGGTTTCATCCCGCGACGGCCCTCACATCCTCGGCCGGTCGTGTGTGTTTTGCTCCTTGTCAGACTCCGGGCCTGTCGGCGAATTTCGGCGCGTGGTCGTTTTTCACCATCCAGCATGTGTGGGGTATGCGGCGCCCGGGCACCCCGAACGACCGGAACGTGTGATCGCCTCGGCCGCCCATCTCGCCCATGCCGTGCATGGCATCGAGTGGCGCCGTCCAGAACCCGCGGCCCTCGAGGACCTGCTCCTCGCGCACTCGCCCCGGCATCTGCAACGCCTGCGTGCGCCCGAGCCGTTCGACGGCGACACGCCCTACCACGAAGGGATCGCCGAGCATGCCGCACTCTCCGCGGGCGCGGCCCTCGCTGCGATGGAGTCGGCGCGAAAGGGGCACGCGGCGTTCAGCCTGATGCGGCCGCCCGGCCATCATGCGACGGCCGACCGGGCGCAGGGGTTTTGCTACCTCAACAACATCGCACTTGCCGCCATCAAGGCCCGCGCTTCCGGTGTCGCGCGCGTGGCGATCTGGGATTTCGACGCCCACCACGGCAACGGCACCGAGGCGATCGTGCGCGGACGTGAAGGCATCAGCTTCGCCTCGGTGCACCAGTTCCCGGGCTATCCGGGCACGGGGACGATCAGCGACGGCAACTGCCTGAACTTTCCCGTCCTGCCCGACACGTCGCCGGAGCGCCACATGGCCCTGTTGCGCCAGTCGTGGGAGTCGCTCCTTTCCTTCCGGCCCGATCTTGTGCTCGTCTCCGCGGGATTCGATGCCTATGAGCATGATCCAATTACCACGTTATGTTTGAGGCGCGACGATTTCATCACCCTGGGCGGGTGGCTGCATGACGCTGATCTCCCGACTGCAGCGATACTGGAAGGCGGTTACAGCAAGGATCTCCCCATCCTCATCGCCGGATTCCTCGAAGGCTGGCTCCACGGCTGACGACGCGGGGCAGGGCGGCGGACGCCGCTCGCGCAGGCGCGGGCGCCGCGGTGGAGGTGGACGCGACCGCCCCGACGGCGGCGAGGCGGAGACTTCCGGCCAGGGCCAGCGTCCGTCGCGTCGCGGCGGCCATCACGAGGCGCGTGATCGCGCCCGTGGCGAGCGCGGACCGCAGCCGGCCGAGGCGGAGTTCACCTACGTCGACACCCAGGACGGCCTCGCAGGCCTCCTCGATCATCTGCAGGGCCAGACTCTCATCGCCATCGATACCGAGGCGGACAACCTCCACCATTACGAGACGCGCGTCTGCCTCATCCAAGTCTCGGCGGGCGGACGCCAGTTCATCGTCGACCCGCTCGCCGGCATCGATCTCGCACCGTTCTTCGATCTGCTTGCGCAGAAATCGCTGCTCATGCACGGCAGCGACTACGATCTGCGCCTACTTTGGGATCTGACGAAGTTCCGGCCCGCCGAGGTCTTCGATACCATGCTCGCCGCGCAGCTGATCGGGCGCGAGCGCATCGGGCTGGCCTCGCTGCTCGAGGAATATCTCGGCATCCATCATCCGAAGGACAGCCAGAAGGCCGACTGGTCGCGGCGCCCGCTGCCCCCGAAGATGCTCAACTACGCCGCCGGCGACGTGGCGCATCTCTTCGAGATCCACCGCATCCTCACCGACGAGCTCACGCGCCTCGGCCGCCTCGACTGGCATCGGCAGAAGTGCCGCTGGCAGATCGATGTCGCGACCGTGGGTTTCCCGGAGGAGAACGTCCATGCCTGGCGCATCGGCCCGTCGCGTGGCATGTCGCCGCGCGCGCTCGCCGCGCTCTACGAGCTCTGGCACTGGCGCGAGGCCGAGGCCAAGCGCCTCGACCGCCCGCCGTTCAAGGTGATGAGCAACGATTACCTCGCCAAGCTTGCCCTCGCCGTCGCCGACGGCTCGCACCGCGAGGTCTACGAGCGGCTCCCCAACGGCCTGCGCCGCGGTCCGTCGCGCGGACTGCTCGAGACCCTCGAGCGCGGGCTCGAGCGCGATCCCAAATCGCTCCCGCGCCGCGACACGCGGGGCCCGCGGCCCGATCCGCTCGATGCCGAGGAACTCGCGCGCCAGGACCGCATCAAGTCCCATCGCGACAAGGTCGCGCATGAGTTGCAGATCGACGCCACGCTCATCGCCAGCCGCTCGCAGATCGCGCAGCTCTGCCGCGCGCCGGCCGAGGCGGACAAGGTGCTTCAGCCCTGGCAGGTCGACCTGCTCCGGCCCGTGCTCGAGTCGTTTGTCGCGCAGTGAACGCCAGCGGGTGGACCGCCGCGGGCGCCACCCGTGAACGGTCCATGCATCCGATTCATACGGTGATTGCGGAGTCGACCTCGCGACGTAGCCTCGGGCGTCATGGCGTCTGACTCCCACAACGGCTCCGGCTGGCCGCAGGTGACCTTTGTCGCCCTCGCGGTGCTCGCCGTCGGCCTCGTCTTTCTCTGGCCGTACCTGGGCGGTTCGAAGGCGACGACGGAGGGCGCGGCCACCGCGCCACAACGCACCAGCCAGGCCGCGGCGGACGGCCACCGGGCCGGGCTCATCCAGGCCGCGGCCGAGGCGGCCGAGGCAGCCGTGAGCGGGCGCTGGGAGATGATCGTCGAACGCGCGCGCGCCGCGGCTGCGGCCGGGCCCGACCAGCTGCGGCTCTTCGTGTGGACGTTGTTCACGGCCTTCGATGCGATGGAGTCGACCGAGCAGGAGGGCGCGCTGCGCGCTTTCTTCGAGTCGGGCCGCGATGTGCGTTTCAGCGAAGTCTTCACCGTCGGCCGCGGTGGTTGGCTGATGGACTGGCCGACGCTGCGCGTGGCGCTTTTTGACTACGTGGCGCAGCGCGATCGCAAGCTCGCCCACGAACTCGCGATCACGCTCCTGCAGGCGCGACCCGACGAACCCGGCGAATGGTCGCTGGCGTTGCGCGAGCTCGTGCGTGGTCACACCACGGCCGAGTGGAGCAGCCTCGTGCGCGTCCGCGTGCAGGAGTTCATCCACGACCCCGAGTGGTCGGCCCGCGGGAGTGCGTCCTGGATGGAGGGCTTCGACGTGCTCGTCGCCGGCGGCACGGCCGAGCCGCTCAAGGACCTCTCCGACCTGAGCGGCACGCGGGCGTCGCGAACCTCGCGTTTTGTGGCCTTTCTCACCGCCGACCGTCTCGTCCTCGCTGCGCCGGCCGCCTGTCTCACCGCGCTCAATGACGATGCGTCGCTCTTCGCCGGTTCGACCGGCGTGCGGGCCGGACTCTTTGCCCGCGCCGACGTCCGCGATCCGGCGCAGCGCGCCCAGCTCGAGCGCTACTTCGCGCGCGGCGACGTGGGCCCGGGCGAACGGGCGCAGTTTGCCGCGGCGTTTCCGCAGCTCAATGCGGCGCCGACGCATCGCCTCCTCACTGAGCCGGCGGTGCGTTCTGCGACGGAAGTGCGTGCGGTCGAGTTGTCGTCCCTCGCGCACCTGCGCGAATGGATCGACTCCGGCCGATACCCTGATTGGGCCGGGACCTTTGCCGAGGTGCACGCGCGCCTGACCACGCGCGGCACCGCGGCCTCCACGGCGCCCGCGCCCGTCCCTGAGCCGGCGGCGGCGGAGTGACAGACGGTGGGGCGTGATCGGCGCGGAAAGGTCTCGCCGCACCGTGCCGGGCGCCGGACGCTGACCTCGTGGTGTTCACCTGTCAGCCCGGCTTTGAGGATCTCGTCGAGCGCGAGTTGCGCGGCGCCGGCCTCGGTGTCGAAGAACGCGGCTGCGGCTGGCTGACTGTGCGCGGCGGCGCGCCGGGCGAAGCGACGCGCATGCACGATTGGTGTTTCGCCCACGCCGTACTTCTCACGGCCGACGAAGTCGGCGGGAACTCGGTCAACGCGCTCGCCGCTGCCATCGCGGAGAAGTTCCTCGCGTCCGTGCGCGGCGAACGCATCGAGCAGCCATGGCCGCTGGTCGTTCTCGCGGCGGCCGAGCTCGATGGTCTCGGCCGGCGCGCTGCGGCGGTCGAGGGCGCCGTGCGCGACCTGCTCAAGCGCAAGATCGCCCGCGTCGCGCGTCTCGCCACCGGCACGCCGCCGCGCACGGGTGAGGGGCGCGGACTTTTTCTCTTCTTCGCGGACTTTGGCCGGGTGTTTGTCGCGCGCTCGATGTGGTCGGGCGGCCAGCGGCGCATGGCCGACGACCCGGGCGCGCCGTCGCGCAGTTATCTCAAGGTCGAGGAGGCGTATGGCATCCTCGGTGTCGAGCCGGCGGCGGGCGAGACCGTGGTCGACCTCGGCGCGGCGCCGGGAGGCTGGAGTTTCAGCGCCGCCCGGCGCGGCGCCACGGTCATCGCCATCGACAACGGTCCGCTCAAGGGCGGCGCGCTCGGCCACCCGCAGATCGAGCACCGTCGCGAGGACGCCTACCGATTTCGGCCCGCGGCCGGAACGCGCTACGACTGGCTCTTCTGCGACATGGTCGACGACCCGCACGAGGTGCTGCGCGCGATCGTCGAGCCATGGATCGCGCAGCGGTGGTGCCGGCGTTTTGTCATCAACCTCAAGTTCGGCCGCGCCGACGCCGTGGCGGTGCTCGACGAGGTGCGGCGGAGGCTCGGTCCGCGCTGCGCGGTGTTGACGGTGCGGCATCTCTTCCACGATCGCGAGGAGTTCACCCTCGTGGGCGAGGTGGCCTGAGGTCGAGGGCGGGTGGCGTCGGGCTTTTCCTTTTTTTGACGAGGGATGGGGCCGTAGTGTGGAGTCTCCCGCATACGGACCATCCCTTAATCGGAGGGGGGCACCCTAAAGTGCACGAGGGAACCGGACGAACGTTGGGGCCGTTCGCTTCCTATGAATATTCGCTCCCATACACGGGGCGGCCGCTCGGCCGCTCGTCTTGCGTTCGTCCTCGTCGCGGCCTTTGGCGCGTTTGCCCCCGGCCGTGCGGCCGTCTCGGTGGGTGAAGCCCAGGTCGGCGGCTTCTTCAGCCAGGGCTATCTCACGACGTCGAACGACGTGAACTATCCCGCCGAGACCAGCGGCGGCACGGCCGACTTCCGCGAGGCTGCGATCAACGCGACCCTGCCCATCGGCTCGAAGCTGCGCATCGGCGCCCAGGTCTTCGAGTATCGGCTCGGCGACTACGGGGATGACCGCATCGTCCTCGACTGGGCCTCGGTCGACTACAACGTCGCCCCGGAGTTCGGCCTGCGCGCCGGCCGGGTGAAGAAGCCCCGCGGCCTCTACAACGAGGCGCTTGATCTCGACCTGGTCCGCCCCTTCGTCTTCCTGCCGATGGGCGTCTACGATCCGCGCCTGCGCGACTTCAACGCCTCGTTCGACGGCGCCATGATCTACGGCTCGCTGGAGGCCGGCCAGGCGGGTTCGTTCGACTACAAGGCCTTTTACGGCACGACCGACATCAGCACGAAGGAGGGTAGCGGCGTGGCCGACTACCTGCGCAACGCGGGGATCTTCGAGCCGACCGAGGCCGACCTCGATGCCACCTACGGTGCCTGGGCTTTCTGGAATACGCCGGTTGCCGGGCTGCGTGTCGGGTTGTCCTACTCGGTCCTCGACTCGGTCATCTCCTCCGGGCCGTTCGTGCCCATGCCGGTCCTCGAGGGATCGATCGAGCTTCCCGCCTACAAGAACATGATCTTTTCCGTCGAGTACCTGAAGGACGACTGGACCTTCGCCGCCGAGTACGGTCGCGATTGGGGTGACGCCCGTATCCAGGTGCCCGGCATCGGGCTCGACAATCTCGGCGATACGGAATCGGTCACCTGGTATTTCTCCGCCGCGCGCCGGCTCAACCAGCGCTTCGAGATCGGCGCCTACTATTCCCATTTCTCGGCCGAGACCGCTCCGGCCGGCGAGCCCGACTCCCAGGGCGACTTCGCCGCGAGCCTGCGCTTCGACATCAACGAGCACGTGCTCGTGAAGGTGGAAGGCCACTACATCGACGGCCAGGCCCACGTGTTCGACACGCCCTCGGCCCCGAACCCGAATCGCGCCGCCGACGAGAGCTTCACGCTCTTCGCCGCCAAGATGACCCTCAGCTTCTGAGCGTCCCATCGACGGAGACAGCATCCATGAAAACGACACTGCTTCGCTGGGGACTGCTTTCCCTGCTCGCCTTCGCGCCGCTCGCTGCGCTGCGTGCCGAGCCCGTGATCATCGTTCACAAGGGCCTGGAGGGCCAGGCCCTCGACCCCGCCACGGTCAAGTCCGTGCTCCTCGGCAAGAAGGTCGCCTGGGACAACGGCTCCCGCGTGACCATCGCCGCACTCAAGAGCGGCCCGGTCGCCGACGGCGCGCTCAAGGCCGCGGTCGACCAGACGGCCAGCCAGTTCCTCAACCACTGGCGCCGCCTCGCCATGACCGGCGGCGGCCTCGCGCCCAAGTCCTTCGAGTCCGAGGCCGAGGTGCTCAAGTTCGTGGCCGAGACGCCCGGCGCCATCGGGTTTGTCGACAGCACGACGGCGGACGCCTCCGTCGTCGTGGTCAAGGCCGGCGGGTAGCCGGTCGATTACACCGACAGTGTCCGCGCCGATCCTCCCGCCCATGCAAGACCGCCATCCACGCTTCTGGAACCTGCGCCGCGCCGTGATCGGCTCGGCGCTCGGGTTTGCCTTCTTCGCCGCCCTCACGTTCGTGCTGGCGGCCGGCGGTTATCGCCTCTCGCGCTCCAGCGCAGCGCGCACCGCCGACCTCACCGGGCACCTGCTGCCGGCGCTCGGCACGCTCGGCCAGCTCGGCGAGGCCACGCTCAAGAGCCACACGGCCAGCCTGCAGTTCGTCCTCGCCCGCGACGAGGACGGCATGAAGGCGCGCGCCACCGAGGCCGCCGCCCAGCTCAAGCTGGCGGAAGAACTCATCGCGCGGCTCGAGACGCAGATGCCCGACAAGTCCGCCTCCGGGCTGCTTGCCGAGCTCCTGACTTCGCTCCGTGGATACGCCAACGCCGCCGGAAAACTCCAGGCGCTCCTGCGTGACAGCGACTTCGACGGTGCGATGAAGGTGCTCGATGGCGACCTCGCCCGGGCCTACCAGGACATCGAGAAACGCCTCGCCGCCGTGAATGCCCACGTCGCCGCGCTCAGCGTCGACAACGGCCGCGCCACGCAGCAGGCCCTGGAGAAGAGCGTGACGATCTCGGTCACGCTCGGCTCGGTCATCGTCGGCCTCTCCATCCTCGCCGTCGGCCTCGTGCTCTTCGTCGGCCGTCGCGTGACCGTGCGTTTCAACAGCACGACCGAGGAACTCTCCGCCGTCTCCAACCGCATCGCCACCGAGGCCGCCGGACTCGACGCCTCGAGCACCGAGCTCGCCACCGGCGCCAGCCGCCAGGCCGCGTCGATCGAGGAGACGAGCGCCTCGCTCGAGGAGATGGCCGGCATGACCGCGAGCAACGCCGACTCCGCCGCCAAGGCGCGCGATCTCGCCGCCCGCGCCCGCGAGGCCGCCGATGCCGGCGCCGCCGACATGGAACACATGACTCGGGCGATGGAGGACATCCGCACCTCCGCCACCGGCATTTCCGCGATCATCAAGACTATCGACGAGATTGCCTTCCAGACGAACATCCTCGCGCTCAACGCCGCGGTCGAGGCCGCGCGCGCCGGCGAGGCGGGCATGGGCTTCGCCGTCGTGGCCGAGGAAGTGCGCAACCTCGCCCAGCGCAGCGCCAACGCCGCGCGCGAGACCACCGGCCGCATCGAGGATGCCGTGGCCAAGGCCCAGCGCGGCGCCGAGCTCAGTGCCAAGGTCGCCGCCGGCCTGGCCGACGTCGTGGGCAAGGCCCGCGAGGTCGATGCGCTCGTCACCAACATCGCCGGCACCGCCCAGGAACAGGCCTCGGGCATCAACGAACTCAAGCGCGCGATGCACGAGATCAACAACGTCACCCAGGCCACGGCGGCCAACGCCGAGCACGGCGCGAGTGGGGCGAAGGATCTCACCGCGCACGCCGCGCTGCTCGCCGACTCGGTCGGCGCGCTCAACGCCTGTGTCGGCAGCACCGTCGGCCGGCTCGACGCCGCGCCGCTCGTGAGCCCGCAGGTCGCCCCGGCGCCGGTGGCCGCCGTGCCGCTGGTGCGTCCCGCCCCGGCCAAGGCGGTCCGCCTCGGCACGACCTCGCCCGCGCGCACGAAGCAGCCCGCTTCGATCGACTTCTGAGGGATCGCGTTTCCGGGGTCGGGGGCGCCTCGCCGAGGCATCCCTACCTTGCGCTCGCCCTCGCGCCGCCGCCGTGCGTAGCGTTTCCCGATGCAGCGAAAGCGGCGCGAGATTCCCGTGTGTGGATGGAAGGCGGTGGCGGCGGTGTTTGACCGGCACCCCGGCGCCGTCGTGCGGTTGTTCTTCGACGAGCCGACCGGCCGCCGCGCCGGCGAATGGTGCAAGTATCTTGCCCGCGAGAAACGTATCTATCGGCAGGTGACACCGGCCGAGCTCGCGAAAGTCGCGGGCACGGTGCACCACGGCGGCATCGTCGCCATCACCGCGCGCCCCGAGCCGCCCGAGCTCACGCGCGCCGAGGTCGAGGACTGGGCGCACGAGCGCCGGCCGCTCGTCGTGCTCGATCGTGTGGCCAACCACCACAACCTCGGCGCCCTCGTGCGCACCGCCGCCTACTTCGGCGTGCCGGCCATCGTCTACGGCCACCATCGTGAGCAGGCGCTCGCGACCGAGGCGACCTACCGCATCGCCGAGGGCGGCATGGAGCACATCGAGCTGCGCGAGGTCGCGTCGCTCCCGGAGTTTCTCCGCGCCATCCGCGCCCAGTACCTGGTCATCGGCGCCGCGCTGCAGGGTGAGCCGCTGGAGAACGTCCGCGTCGTCAAGACCGGCCCGAAGGCCCGCCCGGTCGCGCTCGTGCTCGGCAACGAGGAGCACGGTCTCGCCCCCGAGGTGCTCGCCGCCTGCGAGCACAACGTCCTCATCCCCGGCGGTGGTGCGATCGAGTCGCTCAACGTCGCCGCCGCCGGCGCGATCCTCATGCACTGGTTTTTCGGGAAGAGGTAGGGCGGGGCCCCAGGCTTCACGTTCGCGGCTTGGCGCGCACGGACGCCGCGGGCACGCTCGCGGGCGATGCGTTTTGAACACTTCGCGATCAATGTGCCCGACGCCCGCGCCGCCGCGGACTGGTACGTGGCCAACCTCGGACTCAAGGTCGTGCGCGCCGTCGAGGGAGCGCCTTGGACGCGCTTCCTCGCCGACGACAGCGGCCGCACGGTCATCGAGGTCTACTCGAATCCCAAGGCGCCGTATCCGGATTACCACAACCAGCACTGGCTGGTGTTCCACTTCGCGCTCGTCTCGGGCGACGTGGAGGCCGACCGCACGCGCCTGGAGCAGGCCGGAGCCACGCTCGCCACGATCGACGACCTGCCCGACGGCTCGCGCCTGATCATGATGCGCGACCCGTGGGGCGTGTGCATCCAGCTCTGCCGCCGCACGAAGCTGATGCCTTGAGTGACGCGACGCGCGCCGCTCGGGCGAGAGGCGAGGGGGCATGGAGCTGACTGTTCGTCTGCGCGTGGCGCGGCTGCGGCTTGCGTGCGTGTCGGCGATCGGGCTTAACCGCTGCAGTCCTCAGCCGCGTGTTCGGTGCGCGCGGTTCCCCATACGTCTCGGACAACCCCATCCACCCCATGGCCGATGCCACCTCCGCCGCCGTGAGCGGCGCGACACACGTCAATGAATACGAGCGCGAGCCCGTGCCCGACAAGGCGCTCAAGGGCCCCAGTTCCTTCTGGGGCATGTACGCGGGCGAGCACACCGCGGGCACCGAGTTCATGCTCGGGCCGCTTTTCATCGCCTGGGGCGCCTCGGCCAAGGACGTGATCCTCGGCCTGCTCCTCGGCAACATCCTCGCCGTGCTCACCTGGCGCTACCTCACCGCGCCGATCGCGACCGACCTGCGCCTCACGCTCTACACCAAACTCGAGAAGATCTGCGGACGGCAGCTCGTCTCGCTCTACAATGTCGCGAACGGCGTGCTCTTCTGTTTCCTCGCCGGTGCGATGGTGACGGTGTCGGCCACCGCGGTGGGCGTGCCGTTCCCCGGCGTGAAGATGCCGACCTTCGCCGACACCATGCCGACGGGCGTGGCCTGGTGCGTGGTCGTGGTGGTGCTCGGCCTCGCGCAGACGTTGGTCGCGATCCGTGGATACGGCTTCGTCGCGCGCATCGGCCACCTCGCGGCCCCGTGGATGTTCCTCGTCTTCGTCGCCTGCGGACTCACGACCCTGCCCAAGCTCCAGTCGCTCGACCTCAACGCCATCTGGACAGGCGTCCCGCTCAACGGCGGCAAGCCGATCGGTTTTCTCGGCATCATGCTCTTCGCGTGGTTGTGCAACGCCGCCATGCACCTGGGCATGTCCGACATGTCGATCTTCCGCTACGCGCGCAAACCGTCGTCGGGCTGGGCGGCGAGCGCGGGCATGTTCCTCGGCCATTACGTCGCGTGGATCTGCGCCTCGCTGCTCTTCGCGCTCGAGCGCCAGCTGCACGGCGACGCCGCCTCCAATGCGCCGGGCCCGATGGTGTTTTCCGCCGTGGGCTGGGCGGGGCTGGTGTGTGTCGTCATCGCCGGCTGGACCACGGCCAATCCCACGATCTACCGCGCCGGTCTCGCTTTCCAGGGTGTGATGCCCTCGATGTCGCGCACGACGGGCACGCTCATCGCGGGACTCGTCGCCACGGTCGCCGGCCTGTTCCCGGCCTTCGCGATGAAGCTCCTGGATTTCGTCGGCATCTACGGCACGGTGCTCGCGCCGGTCGGGGCGATCATCGTCGTGGATCACTACCTCTCCAAGCGACTCGGCCTGACGCAGAACTGGGCCGAGCGCACCGGCTCGGGCTTCAATCTCGCGGCGCTGCTCGCGTGGGTCATCCCAGTCGGCGTGTTCTTCTACATCTACAAGGTGCACGGTGTGTTCGCCTCCTACATGACCGTGCCGGTCTGGCTCGCCTGCGGTCTGCTCTACGTCGTGTTTTCCAAAACCCTCATCCGCCATCCCGGCGCCTCCGCATGAACCTCGTCGCACGACTCGTCGGCATCCTCGCGCTCGGTCTCACGCTCATCCCGCCCGCCCTCTTCGCCGCCGGCAAACTGGCCGACGCGCCGATGAAAACCGCGATGCTCGCGGGCGCGGTGCTGTGGTTCGTCGCCGCCCCGCTCTGGCTCAAGGGCGGGGAGTAGCGGCTGCAGCGTCGGCTTGGCGCGCGGCGCGGATGATCGAGGACATGTGGGCGAAGTGGCGTCCGCCGACGCCCTTTGGTCCGCTTGGCTCCGTCCAGCGAACCTGTTCCCACTGCGCCGGCGTGAGCGATGCCTGGATACGCAGATCGGCCGCACTCCAGTCCACCTGCGACGTCTTCACGCGTCGGCCTTGGGCGTAGCCGGGTGTGCTTTCGGCGAGGATCTGCACGAGCGCCTCGGATTGCGCCGGCGAGAGCGGAGCACCGGCTACGGTCGCGGCTCCGGCGAGGCTGCTCACGGTGAGGCGGAGCATGGCGGTGCGATCGTGCTCCTGAAACAGCGCATAACCCTCATCGCCGAGGAGCGGGCGCAGTGCCTTCTCCGTGTCGGCCTCGATCTCGCGGTTGAGTGCCGCCAGGGCCGGGTCGGTGGTGGCGAGACCTTGCGCGCGGCCGGAGGCATAGACGTCCATCTCGCGCATCTCCTTGGCCGCGAGGATGCGATCCAGTTCCAGCGTTTGTTCCGGCGACAGGCCGAGCTGGCGCACGAGCGTGCCGTACTGCACGGTGCGTGCGGCCCTCCCGGCGGCGAGCTGGAGCAGGTTCAACTCCGGATCGTGGAGCATGCGCTGTAGTGCATCCATCTCGCCGGGCAGGTGCAGCGGTGGTGTCGAGGAGGTGGGTGCACCGCGTTCGCGCTCGAGCATCCGGCGCTGTTCGTCGCGGGCGAGTTCCGCGCCGGCGAGTTGCAGGCGGGCGCGATTGAGGGCGCGCGCCGCGTCGTCCGCGTCGCGGAAATCCGATCGGGCAGCCGGCGGCGGCGCGGTGCGCTTTGCGAGCCGGCGGTGGTTCCAGCCCACGGCGGCAGCGGCGAGCAGGACGATCGACAGAGTCAGCGCGAAGCCGGTGCGTGGTTTCATGGCATGGATCGGCTGAGGGCCGCACGGTGGCAGTCGTCGGCGCGCAGTGCCTCCAGGACCGGGCGCTGAGACTCGGTGAAGATACCGGATGCCTCGGCCATCACACGGTCCCAATCGTAGTTTTCGGCTCCGGTGCCCGGCCGTTGACGCAGGCGACTCTCTTGGAGGATGCGCGTCAGCTCGTCGGTCTGCACGGTCGTGAGCGGCTCGTCGGTGAAGCTGAGGTAACTTGCAGCCATCATGCTCGCGCGGCGCTCCATCTTCGTGCGTTCGTAGTCGCGATAGACTGCGAAGGCCTCGTCGCCGAGGATCGACTTGATGTCGTTGGTTGAGTCGGCGCCCTCGGCGCGCAGGGTCATCGTGGCGTCGTTCGGACCCCAGCTCCCGCTCACGCGCCCCGTCGTGCGCTTGAGAGCGAGAAATGCGTCGATTTGGGCGGGCGTGAGCTGGAGCTGGCGAAACAGCGCGCCATAGTCCAACCGTGTCTTCGCATCCGTCCACTCGTGGAGAGCCTGGCGCACCTCGGGGTGGCGTTCCATGAAGGCGCGTCCGAGTTCCTCCGCGGCGACGTCGGTCGAACGCTGCGGGACTGCGAGACGCGCCATGGCCTGGGCTCGCATCGTGCGCAGCGTGGTGAGTTCGGCGCGGATCGCTTCCGTCTCCGCGACGACGGCGATGGTCTTCGCTTCGATCGCCGACAACTCGGCGCTCGCCGGCCCGTCGACGGGTGTCGTGACCACGACGGGCGTGGCGTACGTGCGTGTCTCATACGTTGCCGTCCCCACAGCGAGGACGACGATCGCGGCGGCGAGGCCGGTGACGAGCTTGGTGCTGCTCATGAGATGGACGACCGTTCCGGCTCCCACTCCGGCGACGGCACCGGCGGAAGCGGTGAGTGCGGAGGTGGTGATGCTCGCGGCCAGCCCACTCGGCGCGGCCACGAGGCCCGGCGCCGCGAGCACGCCGCCGAGCGCGGCGGCCGTGCAGGTGATGCCGCGGCGGGCGAGGAGCGTACGCATCTTCTCAAGCGCGCGATCCACACGCATGCGCGCGGCATCCTCGGAGGTGTGCAAGGCTGCACCGATCGCCACGAAAGCACGGTTCTCGAAGAATCGCATCGCGACGGCATCGCGATCGCGGTCGTTGAGGCCGGCCATAACCTCGTCGAGTACCGGCCCCAGCGCGTTCCAGCTGATGGAGGCCTGTGGATCGTTGTCATCGTGGATGTCCTGCATGGCGTAGGCCTCCTGTTCGCGGGCGCGACGACGACGCTCCGTGCGCACCACCTCGCTGCCGGCAAATTGAGTGCTGCGGTAGAGCCAGCCGCCGAGCGTGGGCCGATCAGCGAGAGACGGCGCCTTGCGTGCCAGATCTGCGAATACCCGCTGCGTGACATCCTGCGCCAGGTGGGTGTCGCCGCCCACCTGGCGCAGGGCCACGCCGTAGATGCGATCGATGTGCCGGGCCACCAACTGCGCGAACGCATCCGAGTTCGGGTCGGCGAGGTGGCGCCGCAGCAGTTCGGCATCGTCGGGTTCCATGGTGGGACTTGCTCCACATCATGGCAGCCGCCGGACGAGAATCCGAACAGGATTTCTGCACGGAGTTTCTCGCCCGGGGGAGCGCGGGGTCGCGCGTGGGCTCAGGGTCTCACGGTCGTTGGGTCGGCCTCGCGCGCGGCGCTTTGGGCGGCGGAGAGGAACGTGATCATGAACCGCGAAGCGGAGCCACCGAGCGCTGTCGGCTCGATCTGAGAGATGTGGGCAAACTGCGACGGCGAGAGCAGTGCCTGCATGCGGGGAAGGGCCTCCTCCCAATCGACGGCGCCATCCTTCGCCGAGCCGCCGGCACGGTAGAGTGACGTCGATTCGGCGAGGATTCGGATCATCTCTTCGGTTTGGGATGCCTTGAGCGGCTCGCCGGCCATCGTCGCAGCAACCGAATAGTTGGCGACGGTTTGCCGAAGGCTCACGGTGCGTTCGTAGGTCGTGAGTTGCGCGAGCCCCGCTTCACCGAGCAGCGCGCGCAGATCCGCTTCTCTGGCATGCTCAGCTTCGTTGCGCAGAGCCACCGCGGCTGGATCATTGATGTTGAGTTTCTGGTTCTGTATCGAGCGGTTTAGGTCGAGACGACGTGTGTCGTGGTCCTGCACGAGGCGGTAGAGGGCTTCGGCTTGGTGCTCAGTTAGGGCTAAGCTTCGGACAAAGGAAGCGTATCGCAGGTGGTGGAGCCCGCGATCGGCTTCCTGTTTGAGCACCTGAAGAATGGGTTCTTCTGCGATACTGCGTGATGGGTAGGAGGGCGGCTTGGGTACCACAGGGACTGCGGCTGATGATTTCCCTGTCGTCGAGTCGTCGACGGAGCGGCCAGAGGGTTTGGGACTTGAGTCCCGCAATGCGACGAGCCGCCGCAAGGCAGCGTCGCGTCTTTCTGTCAGTGCAGTGAGGTGCGCGGCACGCTCGGCGATGGAAACAACGGCCTCCCGTCGGTTCCGCGCGGCGTTCCCGAGCACGCCAACGACGATGCAGGCGACGACGAGTCCGAGGGTGATGGCCGCAGGACGCGAGGTCATGGACGGGGTGCGTAGGCGCGCTCGCGCACAGCCGTCTGGAAGGTGTCGTCCGCGTGAAGGTAGTCGATGGCCTCAAGTTGCGCGGGGGTCAGGATACCTTGGGAATCCTCGAGGATCGTCTGCCAAGCATACTGGGTCGTTGCTCCTGGAGCGTTTCCGTAGGAGCGAGCGTGGATGCTGCGGGTGAGTTCCTCGATCTGTTCAGCGCTGAGGGGTTCCGAGTCGAAGGCGAGATAGGACGCCGCTGTCATGGCCAACTTTCTGGCGTCAGAAGTGGAGACATACTCGCGGAAGCGGCGAAGTCCCTCGGCCCCAAGCACGGCTGAAAGCTGTTGATCGCGCTCTTCCCCGGAGGTCTTGAGCCCGGGGCGCAGCATGATACTGATCCCGTTCGGGCCCCAAGGACCCCTGAAGCTGCCGGTCCAGGGACGCTGAATGGTGAGAAATTCGTCGACCTGGGTGGACGAGAGACTGAGTTCGCGAAAGAGACCACCGAACTGCATGCGGCTTTTCGCATCCACCGATCGGATGAACGCCTGGTGCACCGCCGGATGGTCGGCCAGAAACTGGCGACCCAGCGCTTCGGGATCGTCTGTAGCGACCGGCTTCGCTGCGGGAACCGGGGTGGGTGGCTGGTCTGCCGTTTGGTCGCGGACCTGTCTTTCCAGCTCATCCACCTCGGCGGTCAACGCCGCCAGCCTCTCGGCATCCGTCGCTGCCCGCGTCGCCATGACGTGGCGACGGTTCGCGGTATCGAGAATGCCGATTCCGACAGTGACGACGACGATAGCGGCTGCGACGCCGGTGGCGAGTTTGGTGCTGCTCACGAGAGAAAGAATCGCGCCCGTTCCGAGGCCGGTCGCGGAGGCGCCGAGAGCGGTCGTGGTGACGGTTCCGGCCAGCCCACTCGGCGCGGCGACGAGGCCGGGCGAGGTGAGCGCGCCGCCGAGCACCGCGGCGGTGCAGGCAATCCCGCGGCGGGCGAGGCGCGTGCGCATCTTCTCGAGCGCGCGGTCGACGCGCATGCGCGCGGCATCCTCGGAGACACTCAGCCGGCGGCCGATCTCGGCGAAGGCGCGATCCTCAAAATAGCGCAGGGCGAGCGCGATGCGGTCCCGCTCGGGCAGCGCGGCGAGGACGGCGTCGAGGTCGGGGCGGAGTTTCTCCCAATCGGCGTCGCGAGCGGGGTCGTCGTGGAGTCCGTGCATGACTTGGGCCTTCTCCTCGCGGGCGCGGCGACGCGCCTCGGAGCGCACGGCGTCGATCGCGACATGGTGGGTGGTGCGGTGTATCCACGCACTGAGGGCGGGGTGATCGATGAGCGAAGCCGCCTTGCGCGCCAGCGTGGTGAAGACGATCTGCGCCACATCCTCGGCAAGGTGCGTGTCGCCGCCGACGCCGCGCAGCGCCACGGCGTAGGCCCGGTCGAGGTGCCGCGTCACCAGCTCCGCGAAGGCGGACTGGTCGCCTTCACGGGCGAAACGGTGCAGCAGCTCGGAATCCTCGACCATGGTGGCGACACTACTGGCCGGCACCGCGAAGGGAAACCGAACAGGGAATCGGCTTCGACGCCATTGTCATCCAATAGATGACAATGGCGCTGGGAGTGCGTGGTGTCGTCTGACGGGAATGTCACCCAATAGATGACAATCCGACGGTGGCTGCTTCAGTTCGCCAGCAGGTAGGCGACGACGAGCACGATCGCGCTGACCAGGCCGCAGAGGATCGTGGTGATCTTCGCGCCGCGGGCGTTGCCTAGGTAGGCCTTCTCGCCCGTGGGCGCGGCCGCAGCGGCGGCCTGCGCGGCGAAGCGGAAGGTCTTGAGCGAGAACTGCACCTTGAAGGCGAAGCTCAGGCCGAGCACGGCGAGCGCGAAGATGCGCATGGCCGAGGCGGACAGCGCGATGCCGAAGAACGTCGTCTCCGCCACGCCATGCAGGCCGCGCAGCTGGCCCAGGGCCCACGCGTCGACGATGAGCAGCGTGAGGATGTTGAGCATCGCGTAGATCGAAGCGCGGCCGGCGATCGCCTGGACCTGGCGCTCGGCCTCGGTGAGGCGGGTGGGGTCGTCGATGGTGACGATGTGCTCGTCCTCGCGGCGCTCGCCCTCCTTGGCGCGCGTGGCGTCGCCCAGCGGGTGCGGAGCCTTCCACGCGGCCAGCACCGACGGCACGGAGGCGAACATCACCACGATGAAGAACGTCGCGAAACCCAGCCACTCGGCCAGCGGTCCGGAGATCATCGTCGTGGGCGAGAGCATCAGGTTCATCAGCGCGGTCGCGAACGCGTAGTGCGTCATCGTGCAGCGGCCGGGGGCGATCTGCTGCATCATGTAGACCATGTTGCCGATGAAGCCGAAACCGTATCCGAACTTCTCGATACAGACGAGGGTCGCGATCGTCGTGTAGTCGAGGCCGTGCCGCGCGGCGCCGTATTGGCTGAGGATCACGAAGGTGAAGTGCGGCACGTTCAGGCAGAGGCCGAGGATGGGCAGCGCGCGCTTCAGGCCGAGTTTTCCCAGGAACATGCCGCCGAGGATGCCGCCGGAGATCGCGGCGACGGTGCCGTAGACGGCGTCGATGTCGGCGACCTGGCCGGCGCTCAGGCCGAGGCCGCCGGACTCGACGGACGACTGCAGGAAGAGCCGGCCCTCCGTGAGGATGAGTCCCTCGCCGATGCGGTAGAGGAACACGAAGGCGATCATGCCCCAGAACGCGCGCTTGTGGAAAAACGTCGTGGCCGAGCCCAGGAAGTCGTCCCACACCGCCTTCGCGCTATGGGGTCGGTCCTCGATGCTGCCGGGCGGCAGGAACTTGATGTGGTAGATCGCAAACACCGCCATGGCGATCGCCGCGGTGATCCAAACGGACATCCACATCTTCTGCGGAGCCCAGCTGTTGGCGGTGGCGAGTTTTTGCAGCGAGCTGATGAGCACGCCGGTGGCGAGGACCTTGCCCAGGTTCCAGAACATGCCCTGCACGCCGGCGAGATTGGCCTGCGTCTTCTTGTCGAGGGAGGTCAGATAGATGCCGTCGCCGCAGATATCCTGGGTGGAGGAGGCGAACGCGGCCACCCACAGGATCGCGATCGTGATCTGGAAATACCCGTGCAGGGGCAGCGACATGGCCACTCCGGTGAAGAGGAGCGCCAGGAGGATCTCGGTCGTGATCACGAAGAATTTCTTCGTGCGATACATGTCCAGGAACGCCGCCCACAGGGGCTTGAGCGACCAGGCGATGATCACGCTGCCGAGCGCGATGGTGATCTGGCCGTCGGCGACGCCCAGGTCCTTGTACATCGAGGCCGCGGTGCTGTTGATGACGTTGAACGGAATGCCCATCGCCAGGTAGAGCGTGGGCACCCAGAGCAGCGAGCGCAGGATCGGGTGGTTCGGGCCGGTCGAAGGGGAGTGTGAGGAGGTCACGTGAGTCGGGGAAGCGTGGCGGCGGCCCGCGGTGCCGCGAGCCGGGTTCTGGTCGTCGGATAGAACAGCCTGCCAGACCCCGGCAGCTTGGGAACGCCTACCCCTAGGAGTTTCCGGCTGCCGGGATCTGGTAGGAGAGAATGTGTGGCGTCGCGCTGGCGGCGCTGCGTCGGGGGAGCGCGGCGGGGAGGGGGCAAACCATGCGCGCCGGCGGCTCGTCCGGAAACGCAGCAGGAACTCTATCGGTAGAGAACGCGGACGAGTCGGGATGACGGCGCGGCATCCGCGCGCGGGAGAGGCGGGTGGCCTACTGCTCGGGCGGGATGATGTCGTGCAACTCGACGAAGCAGATGATCGGCGATCCCGCCGGGACGGATGCAGGCGGATGGGCGCCGAAGGCGAGCTTCGGCGGCAGGTAGAGCAGGGCCTTGGCGCCGACCGGCAGCAGCTGAATACCCTCGGCCAGTCCGGGGAGCAGGTCGCGCACGGCGCTGCGCGAGCGCACGAGATTCATTTCCGGCACGAACGTGCCATCGGGCAGGCGGACGGTGACGGTGAAGACCACGGTGTCCTCGGGCCGCGCCAGGTCGCCTTCGCCGGGCTCGGTGATGCGATAATGCAGTCCGCTGTCGGTGCGTGTGACTCCCTCGGTGGCGCGCAGCGTGTTGAAGTAGGTCTCGACGGGATCGGGATTTTCCTGGGCGAGCATCTTCCGCACGCGGGCACTCGTCTCATCGCGCAGGCGGCGCGCGTCGTCATCGAGCGGCACCCCGCGACCGCTGTAGCTGGAACGCATGCCATCCAGGAATGCGTCGAACTGCGGGGCGCTCCAGCCGAGGTCGGCGATGCGGTTGTTCTCGGCCATGTGGGTGCCCAGGGCCGCATAGGGGCGGAGCTCGCGCGGCAGGGAGGCGGCCGGATCACCCGTCGGCCTGGCCTTCTGGGTGGCGGCCAGTTGATCAAAGGCGTTGGACACCCGCACAAGGAGCACGGCCAGGGCGATGGTGCTCAATCCGAAGATGATCGCGAGGTTGCGCCAGAGTGCTGGAGTTTTGGATACGGGCCGGGCCGGTGGGACGGACTTGGGTCGCTTCATGGGGCGGGAACGATGCTGGGGCGTCGGCTGGCGAAGGCAAGGGACGGGGCGTTGTTGCGCGTGACGAACAGGTCCGGTTTCCCGTCGCGGTCGAGATCGGTCGTCACGACCGAGCGCACATCTCCGAAAAGCTGCAGCCCGCTCTCGCGCGGCCAGACCGTCGTCAATCCGAGGGGCCCGGCCCGGGGATCACCGCGCAGGAGCCAGCCGAGGCCTCCGTCGAAACGGCCGATCTCGGGGAGCGGGGTGAAGTCGTTGCCCGCCGCCACGAGGTCCGCGTGCCCATCGCCGTCAAAGTCCGCGACGGCGAGCGCCGTGATTGGAGCGATCTGGAGTTCGCGCGGGAGCGGCGTGAAGACCCAGCGGCCATCGGCCTGGCTGAGAAAGGCACCGCTCTGCAGCTGCGTGGCCTCGAGCCGGCGTGCCGCGCCGAGCGCCGTGGCCGGGAAGACTTCGTCGAGCGTGGCCGGGGCGTAGGAGTCGCCCGTCGGGAAACGCGGCGCCAGCGTCGGGAAGAGCCGGGTGATGACCTCCCGCGTCACCCACGGGTAGATCCGTCCGTCGGCGTAGTGGGCCTCGATGAGTTGAGGGCGTGCGCCGTCGAGTGCGACACCGGCGTAGAGCAACGCCGGCTCGCTCGCACTGGCGCGGTAGCGGGTGTTGAGGCCGATGTTGCCCGCCACGAAGTCCGGCCGACCGTCGCCGTTGAGATCGACGGCCGCGAGCGCCCGCCACCATCCCGTCCCGGCGGAGGCAAATCCCGCGGATTCGGTGATGTCGGTGAATCCCTGCGCCCCGTCGTTGCGGAAGCACGACACGCGTCCCCAGTCGCAGGCGACCACCAGGTCGGGGCGGCCGTCGCCCGTGGCGTCCGTCCACAACGCTGCTGTCACCATGCCGAGCCGGGGGAGGGTCGGCGCGACTGTGGCGGTGACGTCGACGAACCGTCCATCGCGCCAGGCCAGCAGGGCGCTGCGGGGCGCGTCCGGGTAGGACCCGGGGATCACACGTCCGCCGAGGAACAGGTCGAGGTGCCCGTCGCCATTGAAGT
>JACSRI010000236.1 GCA_014879845.1 Opitutaceae bacterium | reverse complement strand
CGGTGCTGGCCGCCTCTCGCGTCGGCGCCCCCGCTTCGAACGCGGGAATCAAGAGCGCGGCCGCCTGCGGATTGTAGTGCTCGCGGCCGGGCTGGAAGAGCGCGAGCGCCGGGACGGCCTTGGTGCGATCGTAGAACTGAGACGGGATGCGCGCGCGTGTGTTTTCGACGGCGGCGAGCTGGGGATCGCGGGCCTTTGCGTCGGGCTGCGACGAGGTGTCGCGCGCCGTGCGTTCTTCGGCGGTCATGCGCACCTCCATGTTGTCGGCGAAGACGGAACGATACCTCGACCACGACGTGCCGCCGGAGCCGACGAGGATGATTGCCTTCACGCTGCCGGGAAACTTCGCCGCGTAGTCGAGGGCGAGCATGCCGCCCCACGAGCAGCCCCAGACCGTCCAGCGCTCGAAGCCGAGTTCCATGCGCAGCGCCTCGAAATCGGCCAGTGTGGCGTCGAGCGTGATCGCGGCTGGGTCGGCGGGAATCGAGCGCCCCGAGCCGCGCTGATCGGGCACGATGGCCCGTGCCGTCTTGGCGATCATCGTCGCGACCGACTCAAGCCCGGCACCGGGGACGCCGGGGCCGCCCATGAGCAACAGGACCGGCTCGCCCTGCCCTCGGTCGGTGTAGTGCAACATCAGATCCGGCCGCAGGAGATCTGTGCCGGAGTTAGGTGTGGGCAGATCGGATGGCCGACAGACAGTGACGACCGCCAATCCGGCCCAGCCGAGAAAGAGTAGGCGCAGCATTCGCATGGTCATCGGGATTCGGTCAGGCGGGTGGTACGGCGGGGGTGGGCACGCCCGTTTCTTGGTAGATGAAGCCCTGCCAGCACTCGTCGACCTTGGCATACACGCAGGTGGCGTAGGCGTTTGTCGTATACGGCTTGTCCACCGGCTTTCCCGTGGCCTCGTCCTTCGTGTGCCAGGTGAAGGAGGCGTCGATCTTGTAGGTGATGAATGCGGCCGAGTCGTTCATCGGCACGACGCGGATCTCGCTCATCGTGTAGTGGTGCGTCTCCCACGCGCGGCTGCGGATGTCGTCGAGGACCTGCTCCTTCGTCCAGAACGTGGCATCGGCGAGCATCTCGAAGAACGCGTCGGCGTAGAGCGCACCCCACGACTTCGCGTCGCAGGCCTTGAAGGCGTCCCACGAAGCGCGCTCGAGGGCGGTGATCGTGGCGGCGAGATCGGGATCCGGGGCCGGAGTCTCCGCCTTCGCGGTGGGTGGGGTGGCGGCGAGCAGCCGCGAGTTGGGGACGAGCGCGGCCGAGGCCAGCGCGGTGAGCATGGTTCTGCGGGTCATGGTGGTCGTGGGTGGAGTGTGTAGGCGTGGGCCTTCAAAGGCCCGGTGGTCTCGTGAAGGACGACCCGGTCCGCGGCGCCTGGCTTGGTCGCGGCATCGGTGGGCTCGCGGGTCTCTTGTGCTCTCACGGAGATGTCGGCACTCGTCCATGTGAGTGCGGCGATGACCATGCCCGCGGATGATGCCGAGGATCGCCTGATCACGGCATGGACAGCAGGGATGGGTTCGACGGCGTCTGCGTCACCGGGACCGCGTCGGGAGTCGGTGGCGACGCGAGTTGTGTGATGGCGAGCAGCGCGATCTTCCAGCGTCCTTGATCCCACCGCAGAACATAGACGCGTGTCTGGTAGCCGACGGCGGGCGATGCGCCGATGTAGCCGTTCCACTGGGCGTGACAGGTCACCCACGCGGAGTCGGCCTGTTGGGTGACCCAGTAGTTGGTGAAGGTGAAGCGCGTGCGCCGGTCTGGCGGCAGGGACCGCTCTCTCGCGAGGTTGGCGCGATCGTGTGCGTTGATCGCATCGATGCCGTCGACGCGGTCCTCCTTCCCGTCCGCGAAATAGAGTTTCACCGACGACAGTTCGTGGATCCATGTGGCCGCGAGACGATAGTCGTCGAGCGCGAGGTAGGCATTCTTCTCCTCCTCGATGGCGGCGATGATAGCGGAGGTGTCGTGGGGCGGGGCGAACTGCGCGCCGACGCGCAGCGCACCCGAAAGGCATGCGGCGAGGCACGCGGCTGTCAGGACGAGAGGCCGAAGCTTCATGGTGGACGGACGAGGTGTCCCGTGGATGCCTGACCGCCGGGCCGCGCGGGTTGCAGGGCGCGCGACATTCCGGGTCCGGCTGGACGCGGGCGTGTCTTTTCGGGGTGGGCAATCACCGTGCCACGTTTCCCGATACGCGGACGGCGCATGGGGAGATGCGCTGAACCGAGTGAGAAGGTATCACGCCGTCCGCTGTTTCCGAACGGAGCGGCGGGATGACAGGGAGGTAGCAGCGGGCCTGCTGGGTGCGATCAGGCCCGCTGGCTAAGCGGTCGTGACTTCACCGTCCGCTCGCGACGGGTCGATAGTCGACGCCGAGCTGGCTGAAGAGGAAGGCGTCGACGTCGACCGTCTCCTCGATGCGCGCGCTCAAGGCCGTGCCGATGCCGTGTCCGCTGTTCGCGCTGGTGCGCAGCAGGCATGTCGCGCCGGCGGCCTGCAGTCGTGCGGTCATCTTGCGGCTGTGCATCGGGTCCACGCGCGGATCGTTCGCGCCGGTGAGGAAGAGCACGACGGGGTAGCGCGTGCCCTCGACCACGTGGTGGTAGGGCGAATAGGCGTGCATGGCCGCGAACTGGTCGCGGTCCTTCACCGTGCCGAATTCCGGGATGTTGAACGTGCCGTTGGGCGAGAGCTCGACGCGCAGCATGTCGTAGATGCCGACGTGGCTGACCACACACCGGGCCAGGTCCGGGTGCTGCGTGAGCATGGCGCCCATGAGCAGGCCGCCGTTGCTGCCGCCCTCGATGGCGAGGCGTGCCGAGGAGGTGTAGCCGGCCTCGATCATGTGACGGCAGGCGGCGGCGAAATCGTCGAAGACGTTTTGCTTTCGCGTGAGATTGCCCTGCCGGTGCCAGGCGTCGCCGAACTCACCGCCGCCGCGGATGTTGGCCTCGGCCCAGACCACGCCCTGCTCGATGAGCACGCGACGCCGTGCGCTGAACGACGGCTCCTGGTTCACGCCGTAGCCGCCGTATCCGGTGATCAGGCACGGGTGGGAACCATCGAGCTTCAGCCCCTTTTTGCGGATGATGTTCACGGGTACCTGGGTGCCGTCTTTGGACGTCGCCCACTCGCGCACGACCTCGCAGTCGGAAAAGTCCACGGGGGCGGACTGGATGAGCGGAAGTCGCGTCGTGGCGCCGGAAACGGCGTCATACTGAAACCACGCGGGCGCATCGATGTAGCTCGTGGCGCTGAAGAGCACGGAGTCCTCGCGTCCCGTGCCGACGAGCCCTCCGGCCGAGCCGACGGCAAACTGCTGCGGCGCCGGGAGCGGCCGACCGGTGAGATCGAAGACGCGGATCTCGCTCGGGCCGCCGAGCTGGTAGGTGAGGTAGAGCCGCGACGCCGCGGCGAGGATGTTGCCCGTGCCGAGGCCGAACTCATGTGCAAGGGTGTCCTTCTGCTCGGGGATCAGGACTGTCGCGCGCCGGAGTTCGGCCCCCGCGCCATCACGTGTGCCGGCGCTGAGGCGGAGCAGCTTTCCGCGGGGAGCGTCTTGGAGCGACACTAAATACACGGGCGTCGCCTCACCATCGACAGAACGCCCCAGCACGGCCTGCACGATGCGATCCTCGTAGCGCGTGAGTTGATGCCAGCGACCGTCCAGCGTGCGCAGGTGGTGTTCGAATTCGCCGCCGTCGCCCTTCTGCATGGTCACGAGCGCGAGGCCTTCAGGCGAGGTCTCGACCACCACCTCGGCGATCTTCGGGAACTCTCGTCCGATCTCGTAGGTGTCGGTGGCGGTCGGCGTGCCAAGGACATGGCGGTAGACCTGCATGTAGAAGTCGCGGTCCTCCACGGGCCGCTCGTCGCCGCGCGGGTACCGTGTGTAGAAAAAGGCCTTCGCATCGGGCTCCCAGGCCACGGCTCCGCCACCGGTGCCGCCTTGCACCCGCGGGATCACTTCGCCCAACTCTCGGCCGCTCGCGACTTCGTAAAGGTGGAGGTCCCCCGACTCACTCCCGCCCTCGGAAAGCGAGACGGCGACCAGGCGGCCGTCGGGGCTGGGTACGTACCAGTCGATCGCGACGGTCCCGTCCTGGCTGAGCGTGTTCGGGTCGACGAGGGTCCGCGCGGACTCGGGCCGGTCGGCCGCATCCATGATCACGAGATACGGCTGCTGCTTCGGGGGCTGGCGCTTCATCGCGAAGAGGTGACCACCGGCGAAGTGGAGCGATCCGTGGGAAAATGTCGGCGCCTGCATGATCTCGGTCACGCGGGCACGAATCGCCACCACGTGGGGGAGGGCATCGAGCATTGCGCGGGCGGCGGCGTTTTGGGAATCGGACCACGCGCGCACCTCGGGATCGCTCCAGTCCTCGAGCCACTGGTACTCATCAACCAGACGGACGCCGTGGTAGACGTCGGTGACCGGGCGCTTGGGCGTGGCAGGGAAGGCAGGGCCGGCGTCGATCGCAGGCGCCGCAGTGAGCGCGGCGAGGAGGCCGAGGAGACTCAGGGAGAAGGATGTCTTCATGACGGATCGGAGAATTCGGAGGCGTGGGCGTCAGCGCAGCGTGCGCTGGAAGAACTCCACCACGCGCTCGTGTTGGCGGAGTTTTGTGAGCGGATCGCTCACCATGTGGGTGCCGAGCATGGGCATGAACTCATAGGGACGGCCGGCACGGTAGAGCGCGTCGCAGAGCTGCAGTGTGTGCTGCGCGTAGACGTTGTCGTCGGTCAGGCCGTGGATGAGGAGCAACGGACGCCGCAGCTCGGCGGCGTAGGTCGTGACGTTGCTCAAGCGATACGCCTCCGGTTGATCCTGCGGCAGGCCGAGATAGCGCTCGGTGTAGTAGGTGTCGTAGTTTTCCCAGGTGATGACGGGCGCACCGGCGATGCCGGCGCGAAACACATCCGGCCGGCGGATTGTCGCCATCGCGGCGAAGTAGCCGCCGAACGACCATCCCATGACGCCCACGCGCGTGAGATCCATCTCCGGATAACGACGCCCTAGCGCCTGCAGGCCGGCGATCTGGTCGGCCAGGGCGATATCGATGAGATTGCCGCGCACGCAGCGCAGC
This sequence comes from Opitutaceae bacterium, assembly GCA_014879845.1. Lineage (GTDB taxonomy): Bacteria > Verrucomicrobiota > Verrucomicrobiia > Opitutales > Opitutaceae > JAEWQP01. The sequence continues at coordinate 8,944 of JACSRI010000236.1, read as the reverse complement.
CAGTCGCGTCCGCGCCACGGTGTGCCGCGTCCGTCGATACGCACGACGAGATAGCCCTCATCGGCGAGTGCCTGGTCGGGCAGGTAGGCGCGTGCGCGCGCCTCCACCTCGGTGGAGGTCGGGCCGGCGTAGACATCGAGGATCACCGGGAGTTGCTCGCCCGCGGCGAGGTCGCGTGCGGGACGGGTGATCGCTGCGTAGAGCATCAGGTCGCCTGCGTGTATCTGCGTCAGTTCGGTCCGTGGCGCGCGCGGCAGCGGTTCGGCAACCGAGGCGAGCCGGCCGAGCACGCGTCCGTCGCGCGCGATCACCTCGCGTCCGGCGCGTCCGTCCGCGAGTTCGTAGCTGTGCAGGAGCGTCGAGAAGTCGCGGGCAAAGACCACCTGGTGCTGCCCGGATGCTCGACTGTACGGCAGCACCTCGCCCGCGCCGCCAGCGAGGGGAAATCGCCAGACGTTCACTTCGCGCGGATCGCGTGAGCCGCGCGCGTAGACCCAGCCCGCCGCTTCGTCGATCTCGAGAAGGCTGCGGTACCAGAAATCCGGCGGCGTGAGCGTGCGCACGAAAGCGCCGGTGGCCTCGCGCAGTTCGACCTGCCAGGCGCCGCCGCGCTCGGTCGTCCAGAGAAACCGTTCGCCACGTTCGAGCCAACGCGGGAGGTGCCTGGATTCATCGAGGTCGATCCAGGCGGCGTCCCGCTCGCGCACCAACTCGCGCGTTGTGCCGGCGGCCGTGTCGACGGCGAGGAGGATCTGCTCCTGCTGGGCGCGGTCCTGCACGAGGATCGTCAGGGGCGCGGCGGTGACATCCCAGGTCACGCGGGCGAGGTAGGGATACGCCTCGCGGTCCCACACGATCCAGCGCACCGGCCCGCCGTCGCGTGCGACGAGGCCGAGGCGCACCTGGGCGTTCGGCGTCCCCGCCCGCGGATAGCGAGAGGCCTGGGGCGGCTGCTCGGGGTGCAGTGGATCGGCCACGAAACGCGTCTCGACCATCGACTCGTCGTTCTCCTGGAAGGCCAGCCACGCGCTGTCCGGGGACCACCAATATCCGTGGTGCCGGCTCATCTCCTCCTGCGCGACGAACTCGGCCAGTCCGTGCGACACCGTCTCGGTCGCGCCCGAGGTGACGGCGCGGACCGAGCCGGCTGCGATGTCGATGACGTGCAATTCGCGGCGCGCGACGGCCGCGACGAACCGTCCGTCCGGGGAGAACTGCGGGTCGATCCAATCCTCGCCGGGCAGCGGCGTCACCGCGCGTGTGGCGCGATCGATGACGAAAAGCCGGCCGCCGAGCGTGACGAGCACACGTGTGCCGTCGCGCGAGAGGTCGAACGCCGTGAATCCCTTCAGGCTCTGCCGCTGGCGTTCGCGACGCGCCTTCTCCTCGGGCGAGAGGCGCTCCTCGGCCGCGCCGAGCAGCTGCTCGGGCGTGGCGAGTTCCTCCTCGGTGCCGCGCGTGACGTCGTGCTCGTAGAGTCGCTGTACGGGTGTGCGCGGGCCGCCGGCGCGAAGGAAGAGCACGAACCGGCCGTCCGGTGTGAGCTGTGCGGCATTGGCCAGGCCGAGCGTGAAGTTGCGTGTCTCGGCCAGATCGCGAAACCACGCCAGACGTGCGTCTGCCGGCTGGGGTGCCGGCGGGTTCGACGCCGGCGCGGCGGGTGCGAGCGCGAGCAGGACCACGGTCGGGAGGAGGCGGACGAGGCGGATCATGGGCGGCGTGTCTGGAGTCACTTCGCGGCGGGCACGTTGTGCGGAATCGGGGATGCGGGGCGGGGCAGGCGCGGCGACAGGATCGCGGTGAGGAGGTCAGGTCGCGCGGGGTCGCGCACGAGGCGCGGGAATCTCTCGCCGTCGTGGTAGTCGAGCGTGTGGACGGAGATGAACTCGCGGTTCTCGGCGATGAGTTCGAGCGGGTGGCGTGACTCGACCGATTCCTGCAGCGCGACCTTGAGTAAGTCGCCGGAGTAGCGGCGCCCGTTGACCGCGATGAGTCGCATGCCAGGCGCGAGCCCGGCGCGCGCGGCGACGGAGCCGGGGATCACGTCGACGAGCGAACCGGCGTCGCTGTCGCCCGCGCCGATGAGCAGGCCGAGGGAGAAGCGTGCGTCGAGCTGCTCGTAGGCGGTCTCGCGGGACTTGAAGAGATCCGTCGGTGTATCCGTGAAAACCAGCCGCCAGCCGGCGCGCTCGATGCCCTGCAGGGGGGCGAGGGCGGCGACCGAAGAGAGACGCTCGGTCAGCAGCGCGCGCCAGTCGTGCGGGGCCACGGCGCCGAGCGCGGCGAAGATGTCGTCGACGGTGTAGGGTCGCACCTCGGGCGCGCCGCCCGGGCCGCCGAAGAAGGCGCGGGCGAAATCGTCGAGCGACTTGGCGCCGCGCGTGAGTTCTCGAATCGTGACATCCACCTCGAGCCAGAGCAGCGATCCCTCCGTGTAGAAATCGCCGGAGGTGCGGCGCAACGCGGCGTAGTCGGAGCGCGCGTGGTAGAGGATCGGGGCGGCGTCGGTCGTGTCCTGCAGCGGGCGCCAAGCCCGGCCGGGCTGGTCGGCGTGCGTGGCCGCGCTGATCGCGAGCTCGGCCAGCGCATCGTCGAGCGTATAGAGTCCGCTGCGCGGTGTGAGCAGCGTGTCGAGGTAGGTGTTGAGTCCCTCGTAGACCCAGAGCAGTTCGTCTCGGTAGGGCGTGGAGTAGTCGCCTGTGGCGAGGCCGGCGGGTCGGCGGAATTTTCCGCACCAGGAATGTGAATACTCGTGCGGCAGCAGCGAGATGCCCGCGCGGCGCAGGTCCTCGTCGATGAGCGAGCGCTCCGGCTGGCGGTTGTCCGAGCTCTCGTGGTGCTCCAGGCCGTAGTGGGCGATGTGGTCGCTGAGGGCGTGGAGGAACTCGTAGCGGCGGTAGTGCGTGGAGCCGAAGAGGGCGCGGGCCTCGCGCACGAGATGGCGGTAGCTTGCGAGGTCGTCGTCCGAGAGCGCGAGCGCGGCCTCGCTGTCGGCCGCGAGCGTGAGGAACACGGGGGCCGGGTCACCGGGCTCGGTGAGCGCGTGACGCCGCAAGTGCGCGCCGGCGAGCAGCGGCGAGTCGATCAGCGTGGTGAGCGAGACGGGCGCGAAACGCACCACGCCGTCGGCGTTGCCGACGGCATCGAGCGCGGTCGCGTGCTTCCAGCCCGCGGGGAGCCGGATGCTCGCGGCCACGGCGATGTCGTCGGGGCGCGGGCCGAGCGGATACAGCACGACTTCGTTCCAGTTGATCATCGCGAGCCGGGCGGAGGCCGAGGCGCTGTCGAAACCCGAGCCGGCGGTGGGCGCGAAGATGAAGTCGAATGTCACCTTGATCTGCTCGATGCCCGGCGGCACCAGCACGATGAACGCATACATCTCCACCGGGTCGCGACGCCACGCCAGCGGCGCGCCGCCGGCAGTGACGCGCAGCGTGACGAGATCGTTGATCGGCCCATCGGGCGCGTGGTAACCCGGCAGCCACTTGGGGTAGATGAGTGTGAGCGGGCCGGGCCGGACGGGAATGGTCTGCGCGACGTGAAGGATATTGCGCGGTGCCTCGGTGGCATCGACTTCGAGCGTGGCGACCCCGGCCTCGGCGGCCGCGAGGTCGGGAAGGGAGGCGGCCAAGGCGAGCCAGGACAGGCATGCGGTGGCGATGGGTCGGAAGAGGCGACGTGTGGGCATGTTGGTTGAAACGGTCGGTAGCCGAGACCGCGTGTTCGCCAGGGCAGGCGGCGGGCGGTTCCTCGTATCCAAGCGCCACGCTACCGGCACCCGTTCGATGCGGGACGTCGATTCCGGCGCGCCGCGCCGGGAATGTGCCGGGTAGTAGCGATCCTCACATGCCTGATAAGGCCTGTTTGGCAGGCGCCGGCGCACGCGCCGCGCGCCGGCCCAGGGTCAGCTCCTGGCTGACAATGGCTCGGTCGGCAGGACGTGTGGGAGCCGGCCTTGGGCGCTGCGGGGGCGCCGCGCCGGGACGATCACTACTTGTGGCCGCGTCGCGGCGGGACCGTGCCACCCGTGGTGTAGACCAGCTTGGGCGCACGGGCGAGTTCGGCCGCGAGATCGGTGAACCACCGCACCGCCACGCGCTGCTTGGTTTGCAGGTCGGGGAAGTTGCGGATGAAGAGCAGGTCCTCCAGGCGCCGGGCCTGGTCGACGGGCAGCGTGGTGTGCAGGTAGCGCATGCCGAAGTCGTGGCGCCACGGGTCGTGGCGGATGCGCAACAGTTCGACCAGCGGCGCGATGACCAGGCCATGGTAGAAATGGATGGCATCGAGCGGGCGCTGGCGGCGGCATTCCTTCTCCACCATGTGGGCGAAGAGGTGCATGCGCGTGCGCAGCATCTCGATACGCCCGCGGAGCTTCTGCTCCTGCGCGTCGACGTCGAGCGGCTTGACCGACGCGGCGAGGTCGATCTTGTCGAAGATCCACGGCGCCTTGCCGTGGATCTCGCTCTCGAGAAAACGGCGCTCGTTGCTGCGTTTCTGCACGCAGAGATCGAGCATGATCCAGGCTTCGCGCCCGACGAAGCGGTAGAAGCGCTGCGCATGGCCGTGCCACGCGGGCTCGGGCACGATGAACCGCGTATCAATGCCGAGGACCTTCTCCAGCTCGGCTTCCACCGCGGCGAACGTCTCGGCCACCTTGTCGTCGTCGACGCAGGCCTGCAGGTCGGCGTCGGAAAACGCATCGGCGCGCCCGAAGGCGGCCGAGCCGCCCTCCCACAACGCATGCACATACGCGAGCGGTTGCAGCACGCGCTGCACGAGCTCGATCAGGTGCTGGCGGGTGAGCGGCGTGCGGGAGAAAGCCTTGCCGGGCTGGGGCTGAGCCTTGCGGGCCGGGGACGAGGAGGAAGGAGCTTTTGCCATCGAAAGACGCGACCATGCGTCACCCCGCGGCGCGGCGCGATGCGAAAGATGGCGACCGGCGATGGCGATCGCCATCGCGGCGTTGCACCGGCCCGTGCGTCGTGCGTCAGAAGCGCCGCTGCCCGGTCGCCTGGGGTGGCGGCGGGATCGCGAGGAGGGCGGCGAGCGTCGGGGCGATGTCCTCCATGCCGACCGGCTCGGCGCGCCAGCCGCGCGCCACGCCCGCGCCGTACCAGAGCTGCGGCACGTGGCGGTCGTAGATCCACGGCGTGCCGTGGTTGGTGCCGAACAGCTCGGAGCGTTCCACGGAGAAGGGCGGGAGGACGAAGAGCACATCCTGGCCGCGGCTCGGACAGTAGCTGCGCCGGACGAGCGCGGGCAGCGAGGTGCCCTCCGTCGGCGCGGCGAGGATCTCGGCGCGGGTGAAGGCCGTCTCGACCACGGGGTCGCCGAGCAGGGCGCGGTGCAGCGCACGCGCGACGGTCGCGCGCTCGAGATTCCGGGCGTCGAGCGCGGCCGGGTGCAGGTGGTAGCCCTGGTTGTCGCGAATGAACCAGACCATGCCCTCCGGGAGCGGCCCGAACTCGGCGTCGAGCGCGACCTTCATGCGCGCGTCGATCTCGCGCGCGCGTATCCGTGCAGCTGGCACGCGGGACTGATCCGTCGCCATGCGCTCGGGCAGGGGCGCGACGGCGTGGTCCGCGGTGAGCACGACCACGTAGCGGTCCGGCCCGATGCGCCGGTCGAGGTAGGCGAAGAATCCCGCCAGGATGCGGTCGAGCCGCACGATGGAGTCCATGATCTCGTGGCTGTCGGGCCCGTAGTTGTGCCCGATGGAGTCGATCTGGGAGAAACTCACGCACAGCAGGTCCGGCACGGCGTCGGCCCCGAGATTTTCCCGCTCGATGATCTCGCGCGCGAAGGCGGCGAGAAACTCCGAGGCGAAGGGTGCGTTGTCGAACGCTCCGTAGAAGGCGGGCCCGGGGTAGCGGATGCCGCCGTCGATCACGTGTGGGAAGGTCCGGTCGAGCCCTTTGTCGACCATCTCGGCCTCGGCATCATCCGGGCCCTGGATACGGACGTAGTCGGCCGGGTCGAGCAGGCGTTCCCAGGTCTTCCCGAAGCAGGACTCGACGAAGTGTCGGTCGTTGAACGCCTCGACCCAGTCGGGCAGGGCCTCGCGGTAGTAGGTCGAGGTGACAAAGCGGCCGTTCTCGTCCCAGTAGGCGCCGTCGGCGCGCGCGCCGGCCATGAGGATGGCGGAGCGGTCCTTGTTGGAGACGCCAAACACCCGGGCCTCGGCGCCATAGGTGGCCTTGAGCTGGTCGCCGATCGTCGCCGCGAGCAGCCGCCGCGGCGAGCGGCCGGAGCGCGGATCGAGCGCGCCGCCGGGCAGGCGCATGGTGGTGGGCGCTAGCCCGACGAGCGGGGACTCATGGTCCTCGACGGAGGCGCCGCTCACGAGCGTGTCGGGGTCGATCCAGTCGTTGCCGACGATACCGTGCACCTCGGGATTGCAGCCGCTCAGCATGGTCGCGTGGCCGACGGCGGTCTTGGTCGCGGCGTAGCGATAGGTGCAGTTCTCGAAGTTGGTGCCGCCTGAGAGTAGGCGCTCGAAACCGCCCTCGACAAAGAACGGCCGGAAGCGAAGCAGGTAGTCGTAGCGCAGCTGGTCGACGGCGATCGCGACGGCGAGGCGCGGGGGATGGTCCGCCGCGGCTTCCGATCCATGCGCCGCGAGCATCGCGGCGGCGGTGAGTGAAAGCCAGGGACGGCGGAACAGCGGTGGCGTCATGACGTGCCTCCGAGGGTGGAGCAGCAGCCGGCGATGTCCCGGCGAAAATGCAGGTCCGGCCGGCGCGCCGATGCGCGGGTCGGACCGCGTTCAGTGCGCCTCCATCAGGGTGTGCCTGCGGCGTCGTGACCGTCCGCCGGTACGGCCAGGCGGAAGCACGTTCCGCTCGCGCTGCCCGTGGTGAACTCGACGCTTCCCTTGAGGCACTGTTCGCCGAGCAGCTTCATCGCGTAGGTGCCCATCCCGCGGCCGGTGCCTTCCTTGGTGCTGAAGTTGCGCTGGAAAACGCGGCGGGCGACGGACGCCGGGATCTCGCCGCAATTCCACACGCAGAAGGCCACATGGCCATGGTGGATCTCGACCCACACACGGATGACACCGCCGGCCGGCGTGGCCTCCAGGGCGTTGACGACCATGTTGCAGACGACACGCAGCAGCACGGTGTCATCCGTCGTGACCCGCAGGCCGGCGGGCGCGGGCAGGATCTCGATCGTCCGTCCGTGTGCGGCGGGATGGTGCAGGCTGATGGTGCGCAGCTCGCCAAGCAGATCCTCGACGGCGTGCCGGGCGTGTGCGGCGGCGTAGCTGCTCATGTTCGCCTCGGAGAGACAGCGTTGCAGGTCGACCTCCGAGGCGAGGCGACGGCAGAGCCGGACCGCATCGGCGGCGAGCTCGGCCACCTCCCCGCCGCCCTCGACACTGCGGCGCAGCAGCTCGTTGGTCCCGTGCAGGGCCGTCAGCGTGTTGCGCAGGTCGTGGAAGAACGCCCGCTCCAGCGCGGCGCGTTGCTGCCAGTCGGTGACATCCTGGAGGAAGATCAGCAGGACGCGCCATCCGCCGAGTTCGAAGGGCGTCGCGCGCACGCGCAGGCAGAAGCTGGTCTCGACCCCCGCGCGCTGCGCCGTGAGTGCGCACAGCGTCTCGACCGGGCGGTTCTCGAGCAGGCTGGTCACCTGGGCGACGGCCGCGCCGCAGGTCGAGCAGTACTCGGTCGTGCCGCACCCGCCCGGTGTCGTGCCAGCGTGGATGCACTGGAGCGCCTCGCCGACGCGCAGGCCCAGCACCCGGGCGGGATCGTCGACGCCGATGAGTCGCAGCATCTGCTCGTTGATGGCGAGGACCTGGCGCTGTTCGTTGAGGACTGCGAGCAGGCCGTGGACGGTCGAGATGAGGGCGTCGATCACGGCATTGTGGCTCGCCGTGACCACCTGCCGCGCGAGCGTCTCGGGGCTCGCGCGCTCGGCAGGTGCGTAGTGCGTGGGCGCCGGTCCGGGCGCCGCGCCGGCAGGGTGTTCGGGACTCATGGCCGTGGGGTCGGAGTCCGGGAGCGTATCCAGATGCCTCGAATGGTCGAGCGTGATGTCGACCTCGGGAGGCGGGGCGGCTCAGCGGCGGTCGAAGTAGTGGGGCTCCCGCCCGAGGTGGCGGCCCACGAGATCGGCCACGGCGCGCGCCTCGCACAGGACGCTGCGAGCGCCGCCGACCTGGTCCTCGCGTGCGATGCCCAGGCGCAGGATCTCGGGCTCGATCTTGTCGTAGTTCTGCGAGACGTCGCCGAGCGAGCTGTGGTGGCGAAACTGCGGGCAATCGATCAAGCCGTCCGGCGTGCGGATGCGAAACAGCGTGGCGGTCGCGGCGATGCGGTCCGGGATGCCGTGCCACTCCTCGACGCTGTGCAGGTAGGTGTTGGTGCGCAGCGGGGCGCCGAGGAAGAGGATACGGGCGGCCGCATCGTAGAGCCGGCCCCAGCAACCCTCGCGCGGGCAGGGCGTGCGCGTGCGTTCCTCGCCGGCGAGGAACGTCGCGGCGCCGGACCCGATCCCGCCCAGCGAGTGCGTGGGATGCCAGGAACGGACCACGCCCGGGCGGCGGCGAAACAGCTCGGGCAGGATGCCCACGCAGGAGGGCTCGGTCGCCGGGTCGAAGATGCCCTCGCGGTTGTTCCACTCCTTCCAGGTGTGTGTCGGCAGGAGCAGCAGCCCGTCGCGCACCGTGTGTATGAGCGCATCGAGTACGGTCTCGGCCCCGCCCTCGACCGCGCCGATGGCCCGCATCGACGAATGGACGAGCAGGCAGTCGCGGGGGCGGATGCCGAGTCGGGTGAGGTCGGCGAGCAGGCTCGAGAATGTGTGCACGCCCGAGCGTGGCCGAGCCCGCGCGGCGGTTGAAGCCTCATCCGCGCCCGGGCGCGGGCGGCGGGCGTGCGGCGTTTTTCGGCTGGCGTGGCCGCTGTATCTTATACACATCTGACGCTGCCGACGACGGAGA
>JACSRI010000168.1 GCA_014879845.1 Opitutaceae bacterium | reverse complement strand
CGAGGCGACGAAGGCGTCGAAGTTCTGGCGCTGCGCGAGCACGAGGGCGTCCGGGCCCATGAGCTTGAAGAACCAGGCGCGTCCGTCCAGCGGCACGATCGCGCCGGTGATCCGCGTCACGCCGGTGGGAGGGGGCGTGTTGCCCATGGCGGGGGTGGAGGACTTGGGCGTGCCGGCGAAGTCGACGAGCCAGGCCTCCTGCCCGGCGATGGTCGCGCGGGTGGCCGTGGTCTCCATCGCGTCGGCGGCGACGGCCTCGAGCCCGACCTGGCCGCGCCAGCGGTTGATGTTGGCGAGTACGCCGCCGGCGGCATCAGGGAAGGCGAAGATCGAGATGTCGGCGAGTTCGCCGGATGGTGCGATGAAGCTGTAGCTGCCGAGCCGCATCTCCGAGGCGGGCTTGGGCGTCCATTCGGCCGGGGCCGTCCACGCGAGGACCGGTCCCGCAGGGGCTGCCGGCGCCTGAGCGGGTCGGCCGCCCATCGGGCCGTGCGGCGCCTGGCCGGTGTTCGCCGGTGCGGCCACCTCACGGGGAGTCACGCGGTATTCGGCGGCGTTTTCGCGACAACCCGCGCTGAGGAGCATGACGGCGGCGCACGCGGGAAGGAGGGCGGTCAGTCGAACGGGGCGAATCATGGATGCCGGGATGTTTCGAGACACTGGGGAAAACGCAAGTTGCTCCGGTCGGTGTCCGGAATCACCTTGATGGACGTCAAGGCGAGGGAAGAGTGCCTCCCGATGTCGATGTCTGGACAGCCGATCGAGGTGATCAACCGCTACACCGGAGCGGTCGAAGTGGAGCAGGTGTATGGCGACCGCTGGCTGCGGTGGACCTACGAGACCGGGGCCGGGCGGCTCGCGCTCGCGCTGGCCGTGCGTCGGTCGGTGTTCTCGCGGTTCTTCGGCTGGCGCATGAGCCGACCCGCGAGCCGGGCGAAGATCGCACCCTTCGTGCGCGACTACGGCCTGGATCCGGCGGAGTTCGCCGAGCCGCTCGAAAGCTATGCGTCGTTCAATGAGTTCTTCTCGCGACGCCTGCGCCCGGGTGCGCGACCGGTCTGTGGTGCGTCCGGTGACGTGGCGTTTCCGGCCGATGGGCGGCACCTCGGGATCGACGACCTCGCCGCCGCCGACCACTTCTACGCCAAGGGCCAGCGGTTCGATCTCGCTGCGCTCGTCGGCGAGGCCGGCCTGGCGCGGCGTTTTGCCGGTGGCACGATGGTCATCTCGCGGCTCTGCCCGGTGGACTACCATCGCTTCCACTTTCCGGTCGGCGGGCGCGCCGGGGCACCGGTGTTTCTTGAGGGCGAGCTCTATTCGGTCAGCCCGATCGCGCTGCGCCGGCGCCTCGACTACCTCGTCGAGAACAAGCGCGCCCGCACGCTCGTCGAGACGCCTGACCTCGGCGGTGTCCTCATCGTCGAGATCGGGGCGACCTGTGTCGGCACCATCGCGCACACGGCCGGAGCGGGCGAGGTCGCGCGGGGCGACGAGAAGGGCTATTTCCGCTTTGGCGGATCTTGCGTGATCACGATCTTCGAGCGGGGGCGCATCGATCTCGCACCCGACCTGCGCGCCGCGGCCGCCTCGGGTCGCGAACTCTACGCCCGCGTCGGTGATCGCATGGCCACGGCTGCACGCGTGCGTTAGGTCGGGCGACGGCGCGACCGACCCTGTGCCGGTGCACGGCGATCGTGCGAGGCCGATAGGGCCAACGCGCGCTTGAGTGTGCGCGCCCGTCGTGGCAGACTCCGGACGTGGCTGAGCCCCTCATGATCTTGATCGCGGACGACGAACCGTTGATCCGCCAAGTGTTGCGCACCTTGCTGGCGAGCGCGGGCTTCCGCGTGCGCGAGGCCGCCTCGGGCGAGGAGGCCCTCGCGATCTGCCGAGAGGACCGGCCCTCGCTGGTCATCTCCGACATCAACATGCCCGGCAACGACGACCTCGCCTTCGTCCGCGGCGTCGCCGGGATGTTTCCCGGACTGCCCGTCATCCTCCTCACCGCGTATCCAAGTGTGGAGACGGCGGTCGAGTCGGTGAACCTCTCCGTCGTCGCCTACCTGGTGAAGCCGCCCGACGCATCCAAGGTCCTCGACGCCGTGCGCCATGCCGTGGGCACCTACGAGGCGCGCGAGTCCGTGCGCCGCAGCCTCGCGCGACTCAAGTCCTGGACGCAGGACCTCGAGCAGATCGAGCGCCTGATGGCCGGGGTGCGCTCCGGCACGGGCGGCGACGAGAGCGCGGCCGGCGCGTATCTCGAGGTCACGCTCCGGCACCTGATGTCGTCGGTCCTGGAGTTTCGCGATGTCGTCTCGGCCCTCGCCGCGGCGCCGGCCGGGGCGGAGTCGGTGCGTGCGCTCGAGTTGTCCAAGGCCGTGCATGAGACCGTCGAGGTGCTGGAAAAGACCAAGCGCGTCTTCAAGTCGAAGGACCTCGGGGAGCTGCGCCAGAAACTCGAGGCCGTGCTCGCCGCCGCGGGCAAGTAACCGGGCGCGGCCGTGCGGCTGTCTCTTATACACATCTCCGAGCCCACGA
>JACSRI010000235.1 GCA_014879845.1 Opitutaceae bacterium | reverse complement strand
GCCTCGGGCATCGCCGTGCGGGGCAAGCACGCTTTGCGACCAGGCGTGCGCGATCAGTTGCGCAGACGCGACCCTTCAAACATGCGCGGACTCGAGGCGAGGCCGGGGACTGGAGTGGACAAGTTTCTCGCCGAAGCGCGGCGTGCGAGACGCGCCGCGACGATGGCGACTTCCATCGGGATCAGGGTATATGGGCTATGTGGGAGCTTTTTGATATTGGGGTCCTCGTTTTGGACGAGCCGGCGATAATCAGGGGAGCGGCTCGACGGTCAATCCAAGTTGTCGCGCATATTTTGGCACATTCTAACCCGACGACGGGCGAGCCCGGCGTTTATTAGGGAAAAAGTCGATCCATTAGACACCCCAGCCACCGCCGCCCGGCGTGCTTATACCGAGCACGTCGCCCGGTTCTACCCGCGTCCCCGCGATCGATCCGAGTGACTCGCGATGTCCCTGCGACGCACGCTCGATCCACTGCCGACCTGGAGCGCCCGCGCGACCGCCAGCAAGGCCCGGCGGCCCCGACACGCGCCGCTGCGTGAGCAGCGAAACGACGGCGGGCTCGAGAAACTCCAGCACGCGCTCCAGCCCGTCTCCCCCGCGAAATCGCCCGGCCCCGCCGGAACCACGACGCAGCGCAAAACACTTCAACCGCACCGGCAGGCGCAACTCCAGCACCTCGGGATCCGTGATCGCCGTGTTGGTCATGTGGCTGTGCACACCATGGCACCCGCTGAAGCCCTCGCCCGCACCCGTGCCGCCGCCGATCGTCTCGTAGTAGCTGACCCGCTCGTTGCCGAAGATCAGGTTGTTCATCGTGCCCTGGCTGCATGCGGCGAGGCCGAAGGCGCGCACGAGCACGTCGACGACGCGCTGGCTCGTCTCGACGTTGCCGCCGACCACAGCGGGACACCGCGCCGGATCCTCATCGAACGGCGGGGAAAGCACCCCCTCGGGCAGCACGAGGTCCACGTCGCGCATGAGGCCTTCGTTGAGCGGGAGATCGCAGGATGCGACCAGGCGCAATACGTAGATGAGCGCACTGCGCACGATCGCGGGCGTGGCGTTGAGGTTGCCTGGATGGACGTCACCCGAGCCGGAGAAATCCACCCGCAGCCGGCTCCCGGATCCGGCGCGCGAGAGGCGGACGACGATCGGCGTGCCGTCGTCGAGGGCGTCGGTCGCCGTGGCTTCCAGCGCCCCGCGCCGGTCCAACGCCATCGCGAGCGCCACCGCAGCGCGCTCCTTGAGCCGGCGCATGAAACACGCGACCGCACCCGCGCCGGCCCGGCCGGCGAGCGCGCGGAGCGACTCGACCCCGAGCCGGATCGACGCGAGCTGGGCGTGCAGGTCCGCGATGTTCTCGTCGACTCGACGAGATGGATACAGCCCGCCACGCAGGAGCGCGGACACGTCCTGCCAAGCCGCCCTCCCCGCGCGCACGAGCAGCATCGGCGCGAGGATCACGCCCTCCTCCGCCAGCCGACGCGCGTCCGGCGGCATCGAGCCGGGGCGGACGCCGCCGATCTCGGCGTGGTGCGCGCGACTGGCCACGTAGCCGAGCAGCCCGCCGTCGTCGGCGTGCACCGGCGCGACGAGCGTGACGTCGGGAAGATGAGCGCCGCCATAGCCCGGGTGGTTGGTGATAGCGACGTCGCCCGCGCGCAGGTCGAGCACCTCGCGCAAGCGTCGCACGCACAAGCCGAGCGCGCCGAGATGCACGGGCACGTGCGGTGCATTGGTCACGAGTTCCCCCTCGGCATCGAGCAACGCGCAGGAGAAATCGAGCCGCTCCTTGATGTTGACCGACAGGGCGCAACGCTGAAGGAGCAGGCCCATCTCATCGACGATGGCGCGGAAGCGATGGGTGAACAGCTCGAGTTCGACGACATCGTCGCGTGTGCCGTCGAGACCTCCACCGCATGCATCCTCGCCCAGCCGCTCGAGCAGACGACTCCCACACGAGCCGTCGCGACTGCGCCACCCGGCAGCGATGTGGAGCGTGCTGAACCCGTCCTGCACGAGGCGCGGCCCGGCCGCGCCGTCGGGCGGGCCAAAGGTCTCGACCCCGGCCTCTGTTGTCGCAGTCGACACGACCACCCGGCCGGCCACGACCTCGATCGCGCGGCCCGTCGGCGCGTAGCCGAAACGGCGGCGATAGGCCTCGACGAAACGCTCCTGCAGCGTCTCCTCCGGCGCCGCGGGCACCGCGAGCCCCGCGTCCTGGCCCGCGTAGCGCAGCTCCCACTCCGCACGGCGCCGGATGATGCACCCGGCCGCCGCGCCGGCCGCGGTCAAGTGCGCGCGACCCTCCGCCTCGAGTCCGGCGAGGAGCGCATCGAGGCCGGCGCTCACATCCTCGAGCCGGCGCAGGACCTGCCGTTCCACGATGCGCTCCTCCGCGGCCTGACCGAGGCCGTAGGCGCTGAGCAGTCCCGAGTCCGCGGGGTACAGGATGCGCTGTATGCCGAGCCGCCCGGCCACCGCACAGGCGTGCAGACCGCCCGCGCCGCCGAACGCGACGAGCGCGTATTCCGCCGGGTCGTAACCCTCGCGCACGGAGATGCGGCGGACGGCCTCGGCCATGCGCTCGTCCGCGATGTCGAGAAAGCCGCGCAGCACCTCGTCGCGCGACGGCGCCGCGCCCCGCGCGGACGCGATCGAGGCCACCACGGCCGCGAGCGCCGCCTCGGCCGCTTCCGCGAACACCGGGATGCCGAACCGGGCCGGGTCGAGCCGGCCGAGCAGCAAGTTGACATCCGTCAAGGTCAACGGCCCTCCCGCGCCATAGCAGGCGGGCCCCGGCCGGGCACCGGCGCTCCCCGGGCCCACGACAAGGGCCGCGCCGTCGAAGCGGCAGATCGAGCCGCCGCCGGCCGCCACGCTCTCGACACGCAGCGCCGGCGCCATGATCCGCGCCGCGCCCACCCCATGCTGGAACTGATAGTCGAAATCCCCCTCGAACCGCGCCACGTCCGTGCTCGTACCGCCCATGTCGAACGTAATGACGCGCTGGAGACACGCGCGTCGCGCCACCGCAGCCGCGCCCGCCACGCCGCCGGCCGGGCCGCTGAGCAGGCTGTCCTTCGGCCGGTAGGCCGCGCGGCGCACGAGGCCGCCCGCACTGGTCATCACGAAGAGACGCTCCGGGCTCACGACCGCGGCCACGCCGGAAAGATAGCGCTCCATCACGGGAGCAAGCGTCGCATCGACCACCGCGGTCTCGGCCCGGGGCACGATCTTGATCAGCGGCGCGAGTTCCGCGGACACGGAGACGTGGCGAAACCCCTCCTCGCGCAGCACCTGTGCGACGCTGCGCTCGTGGGCCGGGTCGCGGTAACTGTGAAGCAGCGCGACGGCGGCGACCTCGTATCCGGCGGACCGTTGCTCGCGCGCCGCGGCCCGCACGGCGTCGAGATCGAGCGGGGTGATCTCGCGGCCCTGCGCATCGAGCCGACCGCGCACCTCCACCACGGGTCCGTGCAGGGGCGCCGGTTTCTCCACGCGGATCGCGAAGAGGTCGGGACGTCGCTGGTCGCCGATGCGAAGGAGGTCGGCAAAACCCTCGTTGACGAAAAACACCACGGGCGCGCCCCGCCCCTCCAGGAGTGCGTTGGTGCCGCGGGTGGTGGCGAGCCGCAACGACACGGGCGGCAACGCGGCGCCTGCCCGCGTGCGGGTGAGCAGGCGCATCGCCACGACCGGCGCCTCCTCGCCCGTGGACAGATCGACGACCGAGCCCGCAGGCCAGACCACATCGCGATCGAGCACGAGCGTGTGGGTCGCGCCGCGCCACGCGGCCGCGACGGCCTCGCCGCTCCCGGTCGTCGCGGCCGGCGCGACGCTCCATCCGGCGAACACGTCGTCGCCGGACCAGGCGAGTCCGCCGAGCTCGACCTCACGCGGTCCGTGCACCGCGGTCACGCGCGCCCGCACGGCGCCGGAGGAGAGCACTTTTGCACGTTGCCAAGCACCGGTCGGATCACACGCCAGGCAGTCGGTGAACGTGCCGCCCGTATCCATCCAGAAGTGCCAGTGTCGCGCCTCGGCCATGCGGCCCGGGGTTTTGGGAAAATTGGCGGTTGCGTCAAACCCACCGACCTGCGAATTCCCGCGCCTCTCCGCCGCGATGGTCACCTGCTCGAAGATCTACCACGACATCCCGTTCGCCCACCGCCAGCACCGGCACGCCGGGCACTGCGCGCTCGTGCACGGGCACAACTGGAGCTTCCGGTTCACCTTCGGCGCACGCGAGACCGACCCGAACGGCTTCGTGGTCGACTTCGGCAAGGTGAAGTTCATCCGCGCCTGGCTCGACGAGCAGTTCGACCACGCCTGCGTCTTCAACCACGACGATCCCCTGCGCGAGGCGATCGTGGCGGCGGCGCCCGACGCCTACAAGGTGCGGCTGGTCGACAGCTGCTCGTGCGAGGGCCTGGCCGAATATGTCTTTCGCGGGATCGACCCGCTCGTGCGCGCCGAAACGGGCGGCCGGGCGTTTCTGATCGAGGTCGAGGTGTTCGAGGATTCGCGCAACAGCGCCCGCTACCGGCCGGATTGATCCCACGCATGGGACACGGGTGCGCCAGGGATGCACACGCCGCGGGCCTCGTCGTCCTCCCGCCTTCAAAACGCGGTCGATCGCGGCCCCGCTCCATTCCTCGGGCCCACCCTCTAGAGCCGGCGCAGCAGCTCGGCCACGGCGTCGCCGTATTTTGGGGCCGAGGCGGGTGGCATGCTTTAAGCAAATCCACGTCTGTCCGAGTAGAAACACGGAGTATCACCATGTCCTCCACCACCATCACGCCCTCCGCCCCGACCGACGAAGCGATCCTCGCCTGGGCGCTCTCGTTTGCCCGCGGGTATCTGGAGCTCGGGATGGTGCGCCAGGCCGAGCAGGAGCTCGAGCGGCTTCCGACGGCACTGCAGGACCTGCCCGCCGTGATGTCGCTGCGCAGCCATGTGCTCGTGGCGCGTCGGCGCTGGCGGCGCGTGGTCGCCCATGCGCGCCGCGCGGTGCGGCTGTTTCCGGAGTCGCCCGAGTACTACATCCACGCCGCCACCGCTTTCGACATGCTCGGCCGCCGCGAGGAGGGTCGCCGGGTCTGGGCGTCCGCGCCCGACACCGTGCGCACCAACGGCGTGGCGCACCTGCACGTCGCCCGCTTCGAAGCCCGCCTGGGCAACGTCGACGCCGCCCGCGAGCACCTCGCCTCGGCGCTCGATCTCGACCCGCGTCTGCGGTCGGTCGCCTCGCGCGATCCCCACCTCACGGCCGTCCTGGCCGACCCAGGCGAAAACTGAGTCGGGCCGGCCCCGAGGCCGCGCCTCTCGGCCGTGCGGCCGGGGAGTTCAGGCTTGGCCCGTCGTTTCCTCGGCGCGGGCAACTTCCGAGGATTGAGCGATTTACATCTGCTGAGTGTTTTCCACAGCGGCACTAGAGAGTTTCGAAAAAACTGCGACTGGCGCGTGGGATTCTCACCCGTGGCGATGAAGCACGTGGGCCGCTTCGCCGATAGATTGGCGCGATACCCTATGGAGCTTTTCACGGCCCTTCAGAAAGACACTGAACCCCTCCCGTTGCGCTGGGGGCTGTCGTTCGTGCGCGGATATCTCGAACTCGGGATGATCGCGGCCGCCGAACGCGAACTCGCACGCCTGAGCGTGCGCCACCGCTGCTACGCCGACGTCATCGAGCTGCGCATCCGCGTGCTGCTCGCACGCCGCCGTTTCGACAAGGCCGCCTGGCTCGCGCGCAGCGCCGCCAAGGTCTACCCGGGCGTGGCGGAGTTCTATCTTTTCGCCTCGCGCGCCTATGAGGAAATGGGTCGCCCCGACCAAGCCAAGGAAGTCTGGATCTCGGCGCCGTCACTGTTCCACGTCTCGGGCATCTTCCATTTCAACCTCGCCCGCTACGAGGCCAAGCTCGGCAACCCCGCCTCGGCCCGCCAGCACATCAAACTCGCGATTGAGCTCGATCCCGCGATGCAGGATCGCGCCAAGGCCGACCCCGGCCTGTGCGAGCTGATCGAGGCCAAGGGCGCAGACAACTGACAGCCCGCTGCCTCCACGCCGCGCGGCGCCGAGGCAGCGAGTCCGCTTGCCACCGCGGGCCCGCGGGCCTGCCATCGGTGCGTGGACTGGCAGTCTGTCGATTGGGCCGCCTTGGAGCGGCTGCGTGAAGTTTTCCTCGGCCGCGGGCGCGGACGCGCCACGGATGCCGCCGCGCCGGCCGAAGGTGCGGCGGCGGCGCCTGGGCCCTACTGGACGAACGAGCGCGACCTCGCCTCCTACGATTTCACCCTCGGCCGGCGCATCGCCTGGAAATGGGCCGCCGTGCTCGAGCCACTCATCGCGCGGGGATGGACGCCGCCCGCACGCCAGCTCGTCGACTGGGGCTGCGGCTCGGCCATCGGTGCACGCTCGGTCCTCGCCTACGGCCTCGAGGGCGCGTTCGACGACGTGGTGCTGTGGGACCATTCGCCGGTCGCGACGCAGTTTGCCGCCGCGGCGATCCACGCGCGCCGACCCACGCAGGCCGTGCGCGTGGCCCATCCCGACGCCGTGGTGGCGGACGGCGGCTTCGTGCTCGTCGTGAGTCACGTGCTCAACGAACTCGACACTGCCGGCCGCGACGCGCTCATCGGGCTCGCACGCCGGGCGGCGTCCGTGCTCTGGGTCGAGCCCGGCACGAGCGAGGACAGCCGCGCGCTTATCACCGTGCGCGAGGAGCTGCGCGACAGTTTTCACGCCTGGGCTCCGTGTCCGCACGACGCGAGCTGTGGACTGCTCGCCGAAGTCAACGCCCGCCATTGGTGCCACCACTTCGCGCGACCGCCGACCGAGGCCTTCACCGAGAGCGGCTGGTCGGAGTTTGGGCGGCGCCTCGGCGTGGACCTGCGCAGCCTGCCCTATGCCTACCTCGTGCTCGACCGGCGCGAGCCGCCGCGCGCACCCGGTGCGGCGCGGATCCTCGGGACGCCGCGCGAGAGCGCGGGCCTGATGCGCATCCTGCGCTGCCGTGCGGATGGTGTGGAGGAGGTCGAGTTGCTCAAGCGCACGGCCCCCGCGCTCTGGCGCACGCTCGAGAAGGGTCGGCACGACGGACTGCTCACGTGGCGCGAGCAGGACGGTCGCGTCACGACGGCGTGACGGCGGGCGGCGTCTGCCCCTCGTCGCCCGCCGGCGGAGCGGGATCGACCGGCGCGGCGGACTTCCTCCGCCGCGCGACCGCGTCGCGCAACAGGAACTCAATCTGGCCGTTGATGCTCCGCAGGTCCTGCTGCGCCCACGCCTCGAGCTCGGCCCACAGCCGTGGGTCGATGCGAAGGAGGAATGATTTGCGGTCAGGACTGGCCATCGGAAGTCGAGATGAGCGGCGCGAGCTAGAGGGTCACCTGGACGCGGTCAAGGCGCGGACGCTGCGGCCTGCGCGAACTCCGCGACCGCGGCGATCAGCCGCCCGTCGACGGCCGGATCGGTTTTCGCGTAGCTGGGCAGTTGCTCCACCAGGGTGCCGCCCACAGGTTTGAAAAGATGATTCGCGCCATCGAGGACAACCTGCCGCACCCCGGGGCGCGCCGCGGTGAGGCGATCCGCGTCGGCACGCAGCACCTGGCGGTCGGTCTCGCCCTGCACCACGAGCGCCGGGCAGGTCGATGAGGCGAGAGAGGCGACCGGATCGACGCGCAGCACGGAGACAAGATAGGGCTGCACGGACGGCCGATAGAGACTGCCCAGCGCTGCCGGCACCTCGGTGGTGAGTTCGCCGCGTTCGAGGCCTGCCAGGATCGCCTCAGCCTGTTCGGCCAGGGGAGACGGGAGGCGACCGGCCAACTGCTCGCGCAGCACGGCCCCCATGGTCCGCCCCATGCCCGCCATCAGCACGAGGCCGTCCGGCGAGGCGCGCCGGGCCGCCTCGCTCACGATCAACGCGCCCTCGCTGTGCCCCGCGAGGATCACCCGGCCAAACCTCCCGTCGGCGCGGATCCACGCCACCCACCCCGCGACGTCATCGACAAACACCTGCAGTGCCATGTCCTCCTCGCGTGCGGGACCCGCGGCGCGGCTGCCGGCGATGCCGCGCTTGTCCACGCGCAGACTGGCCACGCCTGCCGCGGCCAGGCCCTCGGCGAGTTGGCGGAGGCTGTCGTTGCGACCGCGGAAGGCCGGATTGTTCCCGTCGCGGTCGGTCGGGCCTGACCCGGGATGAATGAAAACCACGGGCGGATGATCCACCTCGGCCGGCAGGAGCAGCGTCCCATGCAGTTCGCCTGTGGCCGTCGTCAGGGCCGCCGCCTGTTCGATCGCGGCGACGGGCTCGGCCGTGGCCACCACGCCGCTAGCCACTCCGGCCAGGGCGGCGCCGGCCGCGCGGAATCGTCCCCCTGCCGTACGGATCATCGAAGTCAATGAACGGTTCATCGTGCAGGTCTCAAAGGTCACCGCGCGTGCGGCGCCGGACGGCGTCGATGAAGATCGCGGGCTGGGCCGGCGAGATCACGAGCGTGCCGGCGGCGGCGCGCAGGACGACGCCCCGCTCGCGGTCGGTCACATAAGCGCGGAAATCGCCGAGTTTGCGGCTTCGGTACGTGCCGGAGACGGCGCCGAGCCCGTCGTTACCGCGGCGCTTGCGCGCGCCGGCCATCGGGTCGGGGTCCGGCTCGATCGACTGCAGCCCCTCGAGGCTGAAGCGCACGGGAAAGCCCGGGCGCACCACGACAAGTTCGCCGCCTGCGATGCGGTAGGCCCGCACGCGGGAAAACCACCACACCACGGCGACGATCGGCACGCCCACCAGCGGGGCGCAGACCGAGATCCAGGTGTCGGTCGTCGACCGACGTGGCGCGACCACCGCCTGGATGGCCACGAGCACGACGAACACCATGATCACGATGCCGGTCATCACACGCACCCTGGTCCCGGCCGGAGCCGGGACGAAAGTCTCGTCGGGAAGGTGTGTCGTGGTCGCCATGGGGCCGAACCCGGCGTCTCCTCAACCGTGATACAGGGTGCCGGCGTTGACCACCGGGTGCACCTCGCTCTCGCCGCAGAGCACGACGAGCAGGTTGCTCACCATCGCAGCCTTCCGCTCCTCGTCGAGCGAGACGACCTTCTTGGCCGAGAGTTCGTGCAGCGCCATCTCCACCATGCTGACCGCGCCGTGCACGATCTTCTGGCGGGCGGCGATCACGGCCTCGGCCTGCTGGCGACGCAGCATGGCCTGCGCGATCTCCGGCGCGTAGGCGAGGTGCGTCAGGCGCGCCTCCTCCACGACCACGCCGGCCTTGGCGAGGCGCTCCTGGAGCTCGGTGCGGAGCGCGGCGGCCACGGCCTCGCCGGAGGCGCGAAGCGTGATCTGCTCGGCGCCGGCGGAGCCGTCGTCATCGTCGTAGGCATAACCGGTGGCGAGGTGGCGCACGGCCGACTCGCTCTGCACGCGCACGTAGTGCTCGTAGTTGTCGACGTCGAACGACGCCTGCGCGGTGTCCTCCACGCGCCAGACCACCACCGCGGCGATCTCGATCGGGTTGCCGCGCTTGTCGTTCACCTTGAGCTTGTCGCCGTTGAGGTTGCGGGCGCGGAGCGAGAGCTTGACCTTCTTCATGAACGGATTCGTCCAGAAGAAGCCGCTCTCGCGCACCGTGCCCTTGTAGGCGCCGAAGAGGATGAGCACGGCCGCCTCGTTCGGCTGCAGGGTGAAGAATCCGCCCGTCATCACCAGCGCGACGAAGAAGGGCAGCATCGGGGTCGCGATCAGGACACCCGAGGGCCGGGACACACCGACGATGAACGTCGCGATACATGCGAGGATCACCAGCAGCACGAAGACGAGCATACCCCATCCCGAGATCGCCTGGATGCGATGCTCGCGGTTGGCCGAGGAAGAAGCAGTTGTGGTCATAGAAATCTCCTGTTTGATAGCTAAGTGATATCACTTTGTAATCATGCGCAAGGAAATTCGTTCCCCTGCATCGACCGATGCGTCGCTCCAGCGGCCGGAAGATACCTCTTCGCCTCTGTCGATCAGGCCGTTGCGTGTGCCTGGAGCGCCTCCAGCGGAATGATCTCGAGAGCGGCCTGATGCGTTGCCGCGAGCACCACCGGAGGAGCAAAACCCGCCCGAAAGGCCTGCAGCCAGCGCGCCGCACACAGGCACCAACGGTCGCCCGGCTCCAGCCCGGGAAAGCCGAACTCCGGCCGCGGCGTGGAGAGGTCGTTGCCCGCCGCCTGGCTGAAGGCGAGGAACTCGGCCGTCATCTCCGCGCACACGGTGTGCGAGCCCGTGTCCTCCCCGCAGGTGTCGCAGCAGCCGTTGCGGAAGAACCCCGTCACCGGATCGAGGCTGCACGGCCGCAGCGGGCCGCCGAGGACGTTGCGCGAAGGGATGGGTTCCATGGCCGCGCACGATGCACCGGGCGGGACGGGCCTCAAGTTTCATTGGGCTGGCGCGGAGACCCAGGCGCGCCTGGCACGGGGTCGACACTCTGTACCCACAATCTGGCGACCAAACACGAGACCGGGCGCCCGGCGGCCTCGCCTCCAGCCGCGGCCGCCCCGGAACAAATTGGCGCGAAACCCCGCCACTCGTGGCACATGCCGTGCTGCTATCAGAACCGTTACGTTGCCACATTAGACCAACATCAGGAACCCGCGGAAGGGGCGTATCCGAATGCCGCGTATCGGAGAGGTGTGTACACCTCCCGACCGGCCGGAGGATTGACCCGTTGCACCAGGGCGTACCCGTCCGCCGGGGTCCAATCCAACATGAGCCACAGGACCTTCCATCTCGTACGCCGCACCGTGGTCGGAGCGATTCTCGTTGCTGCGACCGCCATCCACTCCACCGCCGACACCGAACGCGCGCGCACCGCCTACACCGAATGGTCGCGCGTGATGACCCAACTCTCGCAGGAGCGCGCCGAATGGCTGCGCGAGAAGTCGATGATCTCCGATACGCTCGCCGCCGGACGCGCCGAGCTCGAGGCGATCGACCAGCGCATTGCCGAGATCGCGGCGACCTCGGGGGAGACTGACCGAAAGCGCGCCGAGCTCACCGAGCAGATCGACGAGGCCCGCGCGACCGCTGACACGCTCGCCGCCCGCGTCGGAGCGTTCGAGCAGCGCGTGCGCGCCCTGCTCCCCCTCCTGCCCGAGCCGACCCGTGCGGAACTCCAGCCGGCCATCCAGATGCTCCCGGCCGATCCGCGTTCCACCAAGGTGCCGCTGTCGCAGCGCGCCGCGACGGTGGTCATGCTCCTTGCCCAGATCGACAAGTTCAACTCGGGCATCAATCTCGTGAGCGAGATCCGCGACCTCGGCGCCGGCCGCACGGTGGAGGTGAAGACGATCTATTTCGGCCTGGCCACGGCCTACTTCGCCGACGCGAACCTCACCACCACCGGCTACGGCACCCCGGGCCCGCAGGGCTGGGAATGGAAACCAGCCGACGCCAAGACCGGCGAACTCATCGCACTCGCCATCGCGATGCACGAGAACACCAAGCCGCCCGCGTTCGTGAGCCTTCCCGTCGTGATCCGCTGAACCTGAGCCTCGAACCATGAAACTCTTCCTCACGCTCCTCCCCCTCGTCGCGGCCGCCACCCTCGCCGCGGACGAACTCGATCAGGCGGCATCCCAGGCCGAGAAGCAACTCGCCGACGCCGTCGGACAACTCGCCACACTCCGCGAGACAATCGCCGCGGAGAAACTTCCCGTCGCCGCCGAACTGCGCCAGCTCGACGCACTCCTCGTCGAGAAACGTCGCGAGCGCGACCGCCTCGAGCGCATGCGCGACAACCGCGGGCTCGAACTCGGCGCCCTCGAGGAACAGCTCAAGGTCCGCACCAGCGAGCTTGAGTGGGTCGGCAACATGCTCAACGACTACGCCAACCGCCTCAACGCGTCGCTCCATCCCGCGGAGGTCGACGTCTACGCCGACCAGATCCTGCCCGTGCTCAATCTCGGGGAGAACTCCTCCCTCACACGGCTGCAGAAACTCGAGATGCAGGCCGCGATGATCGACCTCGGCCTCACGCGCATCTCGGAAAACGCTGGAGGCCACGCCTTCGACGGCGCCGCCGTGCAACCCGATGGACGCCTCGTCCAGGGCCGGTTCGTCCTCCTCGGGCCCACCGCCCTGTTCGCCGCAGCCGAGGGCTCGATCGCCGGCCTCGCCGAGCGCGGCTCCGCCGGCAAACCCCGCGTGCTCGACGTCTTCCCCGAGGGCGCGTCCGCCATCGCGGCCCTCGCCCGGACCGGGTCGGCGACGATCCCCATCGACTCGACCCTCGGCCGGGCCACCGCGCTCGCCGCGACGTCGGAGACACTCATGGAGCACATCATGAAGGGCGGCATCTGGATGTATCCAATCCTTGGCTTCGCCTTCATCGCCTTCGCTTCGGCCCTCTTCAAGCTGCTCGAGATCTCCCAGTTCCGGCTGCCTCCGCTCTCGCTCGTCAACGAGATCGTCGGGCACCTCGCAAAGGACGAACCGGTCGAGGCCGAGCGCCTCGCCAAGTCGCGCGGGGTCGCCTGCGCCGACCTCCTCGTCACCGGGGTGCGCCATGCCCGCATGCCCAAGGAGCTTATCGATGAGCTGCTCTTCGAGGCGCTGCTCTCGATCAAGCCCAAGCTCGAGCGCGGCATCGCCATCATCGCCGTGACCGCCTCGGTCGCGCCGCTGCTCGGCCTGCTCGGCACGGTCACCGGCATGATCAACACGTTCAAGGCGATCACGGTCTTCGGCACCGGCGATCCGAAGACGCTCTCCGGCGGCATCTCCGAGGCCCTGATCACGACCGAATACGGCCTGATCGTCGCGATCCCCACGCTGCTGATCTCCGCCTATCTTTCGCGCAAGGCCAACGGGCTGATCGGCGACATCGAGAAGCTTTCGATGAACTTCGTCAACGGCGCCGCGGTCCTCAAGGAGGCGCGCGTGCCCACACCCGTCATCACGGAGGCCTGACACGCCATGAACGAGTTCTTTCGCGACGAGGTCCTCCAGCTCTGGATCGCCGGGGGCTGGCTGATGGTGCCGCTCTTCATCCTCGGCATGGTCATCTACTTCTCGGTCTTTCAGCTCTACTTCCAGATCACCGCGCAGCGACACTCCAAGGTGGATCCCACACTCTGGGGCCATTGGGTGGACAAGCCGGACGAGGCGCAGGGCGAAATCGGCCGCATCATCCACTTCACGCAGCGCAATGTTCGCACCACCCGCGACATCCGCATCCGTTTCGACGAGGTGCGCGCCACCCTCACCGGCGGCCTGAGGCGCCGGGTGAAGTTCGCCAACATCATCATCGGCACGGCCCCGCTCACCGGCCTGCTCGGCACGGTCAGCGGCATGCTCACGACGTTCAGCGGCATCGCCAGTGGCGGCGGCGGTGAGGCCACGGTCAGCACGATCGCGAGCGGCATCTCCGAGGCGCTCATCACCACCGAGACCGGACTGGTCCTGGCCATTCCCGCGCTCTTCGCGGTCAGCCGTATCCGCGGCATGATCGGCGAGATGGAGCTGTTCCTCGCCCGTCTCGAGACCGCCACGCTCAAGCGCTTCCTGCGCGTCAACGCCGCACCCTACTGACCACCACCATGGCACGCAACCGCTCCCTCTCCCAATCGATGACCGTGAGCGACGAGATCAACATCTCGCCGCTCATCGACATGGTCTTCATCCTCCTGATCTTCTTCATCGTCACGACGACGTTCGTCGAGGAGACCGGCGTGGAGGTGACCAAGCCCCAGGCCTCGTCCGCCCTCGACCTGAACAAGAACAGTATCCTGATCGCCATTACCGCCAACGGCAAGGTGGTCTACGGCGGCCGCGAGATCGGCACCGGTGGCGTGCGGTCGACCGTGCGACGCCTGCTCACCGACGCGCCGGACTCGCCCGTCATCATCCAGTCGGACAAGGTTGTGCCCACCGAGTTGCTCGTGCGCGTGATCGACGAGTCGAAGCTGGCCGGGGCCAAGGCCGTCAGCATCTCGACGGACAAGCCGCAATGAACACCGCCGCGCCCACCCGGCCGGGCGACCCGCCCGCGTCGTGGG
>JACSRI010000218.1 GCA_014879845.1 Opitutaceae bacterium | reverse complement strand
GCGGCATGGCGGCGGCCAGCGCCCGATCGATCTCGATGGCGTGCCGGAACTCGCGGCGGAAAACCCCGACAACGACGGGCGATTGCTCGCCGTCGACGAGGCGCTCGAGCGTTTCGCCGCGCTGGAGCCGCAGCGCGCGCAGTTGGTCAAGCTGCGCTTCTTCGTCGGGCTCACGCTCGACGAGGCGTCGCAGGTTCTCGGCATCTCCGAGTCGACGGCCAAGCGCTGGTGGGCGTTTGCGCGCGCCTGGCTCTACCGCGACCTGGACGCGGATTGACCGCCCTTGCCTTGGTGTTCCGCCGGATCCGGGCCGGCGGACTTTGGTCCCGCCGAAAAACGCATGTTACCTCCGAAGCCACTGCGAGGATGCCGCCATGGATGAACGCCTGCGCAAGGAGGAGGAGATCTTCACCGAGGCCTGCCGGCTCGCGACGGACCAGCGCGCCGCGTTCCTGGCGCGGGCCTGCGCGGGCGATGCCGATCTGCTTCAGCGCGTGACGGCGTTGTTGCGCGCCGCCGCGGGCCCGCGCGGCATCCTCGAGATCCCGTTGGTCGTTCCGCGCGATCCGTGTGCTGGGGGCGGGGAGGACTTGAGCCTCCTCGGGCACACGGTCGGCCCGTATCGCATCGTCCGCAAACTGGGCGAGGGCGGAGCCGGGGTGGTCTACGAGGCCGAGCAGGCCGAGCCGCTGCGACGACGCGTCGCGCTCAAGCTCATCCGTCCGAGCGTGGAGACGGAGGTGGCTGTCGCGCGCTTTGAGGCGGAGCGCCAGGCGCTCGCCATGATGGAGCATCCGTGCATCGCCCACGTCCACGATGCCGGGGCGACCGACGACGGCCGGCTGTATTTCGCCATGGAATTGGTCGAGGGCATGAGGATCACGGAATACTGTGATCGCCACCGACTCCCGACGCACGCCCGGCTCGCGCTCTTCGGCCAAGTCTGCCGGGCCGTGCAGCACGCCCACCAGAAGGGGGTAATCCACCGCGACATCAAGCCCTCGAACATCCTGGTCGCCGAGGTCGACGGGACGCCGTTGCCCAAGATCATCGATTTCGGGATCGCCAAGGCGACGCGTCATGGGCCGGGCGAGGCGTGCGAGCTGACGATGCTCGGCCAGGCGGTGGGCACGCCCGCCTACATGAGCCCGGAACAGGCCGCTGCGGCCTCGGCCGACATCGATACACGCACCGACATCTACAGCCTCGGGGTGCTTCTCTACGAACTGCTCACGGGCCTGACGCCTTTTGAGATGCGCGAACTCGCGCGCGCCGGGCTGGATGCCGTGCAGCGTGTCCTGCGCGAGCGCGAGCCGCCGCGCCCGTCGGAACGATTGCGCACCACGCGCGCGGGCGATCTCGCGGAGATCGCGCGCCGGCGCGATGCCGATCCCGCGACGCTCATCCGCATGATGCGCGGTGATCTCGACTGGGTCGTGCTCAAGGCCATGGAGCGCGATCGCGAGCGCCGTTACGCCACGCCGATGGAGTTGGTGGCCGATGTCGAGCGACACCTGCATCGCGAGCCCGTCACTGCTCGCGCGCCCAGCACCGCCTACCGCCTGCGGAAGTTCATCCAGCGCCACCGCCTCGGCGTCGCGGCCGGTGCGTCCGCCTTTGCGATGCTCGCAGTCATCGCCGTCGTCAGCACGATACTTGCCGTGCGCGCGACCCGGGCCGAACGTCGCGCCCAGGAGGTCGTCGCCGTCTTCAACGAACTGCTCGAGGGTATCGGCCAGACGGCGACGCTCGGCCCGCCGAGCAATCTCGAGCGCAGCGCCCGCGAGTGGAACCGTCTCCTCGACCAGACCGAGCGCCGCGTGACGTCGCGGCCGATGCGCGATCCGGTCGTCGCGGCCGAAGTGCGGCGTGTTTTCGGCAAAATCTACATGGCCACGGGGCGGCATGCCGAGGCCAAGCAGATGTTTGGCGAGGCGATGCGGATCCGCGAGGCGCACAACGGGCCCGACGATCCCGAGGCGCTCGAGTCGCGCTACGACATGGGTTTCGCTGCGTGGCACCTG
The DNA here is from genome assembly GCA_014879845.1 of Opitutaceae bacterium. Lineage (GTDB taxonomy): Bacteria > Verrucomicrobiota > Verrucomicrobiia > Opitutales > Opitutaceae > JAEWQP01. Next base: position 12,100 of record JACSRI010000218.1, on the reverse strand, counting down.
GGCCCGATCGACGAGGGCACGGCGCTGATCTCGCAGGTCGTCGAAGCGCGACGACGCACGCTCGGGCCGGATCATCCCGACACCGTGCGGGTCCTCGAGATGCTCGGCTTCGGCCTCTGGGTGCAGGGCGACGCCGTCCACGCCGAGCCGCTGTTGCGAGCGGCGGTCGAGTCGCGCGAGCGGACCGGGCGCCTCGCCGACTACGACAACCATCAGTTCAGCGCGGCCAACGGCTACGCCATGTGCCTGCTCACGCTGGGCCGCAATGAGGAGGGCCTGCGCTACGCCGAACTCGACCTGAAGACGCTGATGGCCGCGCCCGCGCCGCCGCGGCGATTTCTCGGCCGCGCCAACCTCACCATGGCCTGGGCGCTCAAGGCGCTGGGACGAAATCCGGAGGATCTTCCCTACGCGCGCCAGGCCGTGGCCTGCGACCTCCGGGACCTCGGTCCCGACCACCCGGAGTTGTCCTTCCCGATCTACGATCTCGGCAACGCCCTGGCGTATTCGGGAAACCCGGACGACGCAGCAGAGGCGGAACAATGCTACCGCCAGTGCGTCGCGATCTGGCGGGCGACCCGGGCCGCGGATACGCCCACGAACCTGGTTGGCTACCTGACCACCTTGGCGGAGTTCCTCATCCTGCGGGGACGCGGGGCGGAGGCCGTCCCGCTCGTCGACGAAGCGTGGACGCTGGTGGAGACGGTGCGCCTGCCCAACGTCGTGGCCAACAAGGCCCGCGTGATCCACGCCGGGATCGGCGCCCATCGGGGCGGCGCCGGGCGGGCGGAGGCGTGGGAACGGCGCCTGGCCGACTTCGAGGAGGAACTCGGCCTGATGCCGCATGACACCTACCGCACCTGCGCGATCCGCGGACTGGCCGAGGTGATGGCCGACTGGGCCAAGGAGGACCCGACACGGGCGGAGTCGGCCCGGCGTTGGCAGGAGGAACGCACGCGCGCCGAGGAGGAGCAGCGCAGCCTTCCACTCGCGGCACGGTAGGCACCGCACCCTCAGGCCCGCGCGATCACGCGCACGACCGGCTCCTGGCGCTTGCGGAAGCCCAGGCGCTCGTAGAACTGCCAAGCGCCGGCATTGTCGCGCATGACGTGCAGAAACGGCGTCTCGCCGCGCCGCACTTCGCGGCGGATGAGCTTGAGCATGAGCCGTCGCGCGTAGCCGCGGCCCTGATACTCGGGGTGCGTGCACACGCCGCTGATCTCGCGGAACCCCTCCGCGCACATGCGCTCGCCGGCCATCGCGACCAGGCGCGGGCCGTCGAAATAGCCGAAGTAGTCGCCGAGTTCGAGCGTGCGCAGGCCGAACGGGCCGGGGCGGGTCAGCGTGGCAAGTTCGACCGCCCGCTCCGCGTGCCGCGAATCCAGCGGCACGGCGTCTGCCGCTTCGTCGCATGCGGGCGGGGCGCCGCTCCAGACCATCTGGAACATCGTCGACTCGGCCTCGATCACCCAGTCCGCGGGCGCCTTGCCCGACCAATGGGCGCAGTAGAAGTGCTCGCCCGGCTCGCAGAACGGGGCGATGCCCGCGAAGTCGGGCGACTCTGGCTCGGCGAACCCGAGGATCGGCGAGAACCCGGGCGCGTAGCGCCGCGCCCGCTCCGTGCCGGCGGAAAACTCCGCGTGCGGACCGGAGAGCGTGTGCCAGATGATGTTGTCGAGGGGGGCGGTCATGAGGCTGGGGGAGGGGCCGTCGGCGTGGCGGCGGCCAGGCGCAGGGTGAGTTCCTCCAGTGCCTCCGGCGTGCGCGGCCAGTCATCCTTGAGCAGCCGCGAGAGCGCGCGATCGGCGAGGAGTTTCCCGCCGGTCTGGCAGGCGGGGCAGTAGTTGGTCTCGTTGGCGGCGTAGCGTATCCGTTGGATGGTGGCGCCGCAGGCCGGACATGGTTTCCCGAACCTGCCGTGCGCGGCCATCCCGGGTCGGAAGGCCGTGACCTTGTCGGGAAAGCCGTCGCCGCATTCCTCGAGCAGGCGACGAGTCCAGAGCGTGAGCGTGTCGCGCGTCGCCGCGTGCAGGCGCGCGATGTCCGCGGGCGTGAGGTGGCGCGTGAGTTGCACCGGGGAGAGGCGTGCGGCGTGGAGGATCTCGTCGGCGTAGGCGTTGCCGATGCCACTGAAGAGATGCGGATCGGTGAGCGCGCGCTTGAGCGTGTGGCTTTCCCGCGTGAGCGCGGCGGTGAAGGCGGCGAGCGAGGCCTCGAGCGGTTCGATCCCGCCTGGATCGTGCGTCGCGAGCGCCGTCGTCGAGGACACGGCATGGAGAGCGGCCCGCCGCGTGGTGCCGGCCTCGGTCAGCACGAGGCAACCACACACGAAATCGAAGGCCGCCAGCGCCGCCCGCCCGGCGAGGCGTGCGCCGGGCGATTCGTGCCAGTGCAGGCGGCCCGCGATCATGAGGTGCAGCACGAGCCACGCGTCGTGCTCGAAGCCGAAGGCGATGCGCTTGCCGATCCGTCGCAGGGCGGTGACGCGATGGCCTTCGAAACTCTTCAGCGGCGGCGACACCGTGCGCAGCAGGAACGGGTTGTTCAGGCGCACCCGATCGAGCACATGGCCGAGGGCGCGCTTTTCCAGTGCGGCCAGGTAGGTGGTGATGTCGGGCAGCTCGGGCACGGGTCGGACGATCGCCTCAGCCGACGTGCTTGCGCAGCAGTCCGACGAAGGCGAGCAGCGGGCGCGAGGTCTCGTCGTGGCGCCAGATCGCGCAGATCTCGATCGGCGCGCAGTCCGTCGCGACGGCGTGCACCTGTGTCGTGCCCGGTGGCAGCACGCAGTCGGGCACGAGCGAGATCCCGCCGCCGGAGGCGACGTGCGTGAGCAGGCTGTCGAGCGAGGGGGAGGACTTGGTGAACTTAGGCGCGAAGCCCGCGAGCCGGCATTGCTGGATCATATAGGTGCGGTGCCCGCGCGCGCGCCCGCTGTCGATCCAGGCCCAGGACTCGTCCTCGAGTTCGCTCAGCCGCACGTCGCGTCGCGCGGTGAGCGGATGGTTGACTGGAGTGACCACCACGAGCGGCGAGCGCAGGATGGTCATGATCTCGAGGCCCTCGCGCGCGCCGATCACCTCGCGCGGCACGAGGCAGAGGTGGGCCTCACCGGCGCGCAGCGCCTCGATCTGGTCGAGGAACGGCAGCTCCGTGAGATCGACTTCCACGCGCGGAAATTTCTCCCGGAACGTGCGGATGCAGGCCGGGATCGGGCCGACGGCAAACTGCCAGTCGCCGCTGATCACCAGCCGCCCCTCGTGGCCGCGCGCGGCCTCCTGTGCCGCAGTGACGGCGATGTCGACCTGGGCGAGCAGGCGCAGGACGTGCGCCTGGAAGACGCGGCCCGCGTCGGTGAGGTGGACGCGTCCGTGCCCGCGCTCGAGGAGCTGCGTGCCCATCTCGCGCTCGAGATCGCGGATCTGGCGGCTGAGCGCGGGCTGCGCCACGCGCAGTTTCTCGGCGGCGCGGCTGAAGCTCAGGGCCTCGGCCACGGCGGCGAAATACCGGAGGTGTCGCAATTCCACGCCGCGACGATGCACCGCGGGCCGGCGCCGCGCCATGCGATTTCGCGACCTGTCGAGGTGTCCGCGTCAGACGCTAGCGTACGAGCGAGACGCCCAGGCGCCAGGTCGAGCCCTTGAGGTCATAGTTGAGCAGGCTTTCGCCGTAGCCGTCGAAATACTGGAAATGCAGGTAGGTGTCGAAGTTGACGTAGGGCACCTGGAGCGGGTGGGTGAAATCGAGCTGAAGGGTCGGGTGATCCCAGTCCTTGCCCACCTGAAGGTTCGCCGCAAGGTTCGGGCCGGCGTTGCGTCCGAACACGAGCCGCAGTTCGCCGTAGCCGCGGTAGTCCTCGATGTCGGCGTTTTCCTCGGACGTCTGGAGGTAGGTGAAAAGGCGCGGGATGACGATGAGGCGCCAGCCGTCAAGCGCGCCGACCGCGAGTCCCCCGCGCAAGCCCGCGGTGTTGAGGCTGCGTGAATCCGGGCCGCTGCGACCATTCGACTCGTGACGCACGCCGGCCTGCCATCCGAGCCAGGTGATCCCATGGCCTGTTGAGGCACGACTCGGGGCGAGTTGTTCGAAAAACAACTCGGGCATGTAGCTCGTGTCATAAAACGGGCTGGACTCGCTCTCGATGTCCCACAGTGAGCGTTGGGTGTAGCCGAAATAGAGGCCGTGCAGGGGCGTGTCCCCTGCGCCCGTGCCGGAGTCAGCGAGACCATAGCGGAAGCTGAACTGAAACTTCGCGGCCGGGGCATCGGGTCCGTAGAGGAAGTAGATCGGCTCGTGCAGCCCGAAGTGCCGGGTGAAGGCACGGGGCATGCGCGCGATGGCGGGCGTCGCATCTGCCGGCGTGGCGCTGGCGAACGGCCAGCCCGCGGGCGCGGGCATAACTGGTCCGGATACGTCGATCACCGCGCGCATCGCCCACGGTTCGTGGACGGCGAGGATGGCGCGGCCCCGCGTCGTATCCGGAATCTCCAGCATGCAAGGGAAGGCCGCGAAGGCGCCGGCCGCGATCTCGGCCTCGCGGGCGCCATCGACGAGTTGCACCTGCACGGGCCAGACTTGGTCGGGCACCTGCAACTGTCCCTCGAACGATGCCGGCAGCGCGACGGATGCGGGTGCGTCGCCGCGATTGAGCACCACGACGCTCAGCTCAATCGTCGACTTCGCCCGCTGTGTCGCTGTTGGCGCGAGCATGGAGGTGGTGAGCACCGGCTCGCCGCGCGCGATCGCGACGAGGCCGGCGGCCACCCCGAGGAGCAGCGTGAATCTCGCGATACGGAACGACATCGCGGCGACCGGATCAGGAATGGGCTGACACCGCGGCCGCAGTGCCGTGGGCGTGCGCAGCGCCGGCAGGCGGGCTGCCGACGGGCTTTCTGTTCTCGCGCGCCACGAGCATGTAGAACGACGGCACGACGAAGAGCGTGAAAAGCGTGCCGATGGACATGCCGGTGGCGATGACCAGGCCCATGCTGTAGCGCGCCTCGGCGCCGGCGCCGGAGGCGAACACCAGCGGCAGCACGCCGAGCACCATGGCGGCCGTCGTCATGAGGATCGGCCGCAGGCGCACGCCGGCGGCGTGCTCGATCGCCTCGCGCTTGCTCATGCCCTGCTCCTGCATGCGGTTGGCGAAGTCGACGATGAGGATGCCGTGCTTGGTGATCAGGCCGACGAGCGTGATGAGCCCGACCTGCGTGTAGATGTTGAGCGTGGCGAAGCCGAAGAAGAGGAACACCATCGCGCCCGCGATCGAGAGCGGCACCGACATCATGATGATGAACGGATCGCGGAAACTCTCGTACTGCGCGGCCAGCACGAGGAAGATCACGACCAGGGCGAGCGCGAAGGTCGCCAGGAGCGAGCTGCCCTCCTGCACGAATTGCCGCGACTCGCCCTTGTACTCGACGCTGTAGCCCTGCGGGAAGACCTCGCGCGCGGTCGTATTCAGGAAGTCGAGCGCGTCGCCCATCGACACGCCCGGGGCGGGCAGCAGCGAGAGCGTGGCGGCGTTGAGCTGCTGCATCTTGCTCAGGTTGCGCGGCTGCACCGACGGCACGAGGCTCACAACGGTCGACGCCGGCACCAGTTCGCCCGTGCCGGTCGAGACGTAGTAGTTTGCGAGATCGGCGGGATTGAGGCGGAACGTGCGCGAAACCTGCGGCACCACCTTGTAGGCGCGGCCCTGGATGGAGAAGCGGTTGACGTAGCCGCCGCCGAGCATCGAGCCGAGATCGGCGCCGAGCTGCTGCATGTTGATGCCGAGCGCGGCGGCCTTGTCGCGGTCGATCATCAGGTCGGTCTGCGGCTGGTCGAACTTCAGGTCGGTGTCGCCGAACATGAACTTGCCGCTCGCGAGCGCGCGCCCGAGCAGCTCGTTGGCCACGTCGACCAGGCGCGTGTGGTCGTCGGTCGAGCAGACGACGAACTGCACGGGCATGCCGCCGCTGGACCCCGGCAGGGCGGGCGGGAGAAACGCCGCCGTCTGCAGGCCGGCGACCGAGGCCGCGGCGCCGGTGAACACCTGGCTGACCTGCAGGCTGCTGCGCTCGCGCTGGCTCCACGGCTTGAGGTTCCAGCCGATCAGGCCGGAGCTGGCCGAGGGCATGCGCGTGCCCATGTCGATGCCCGAGACGGAGAAGAACTGCTTGGTCTCGGGAAACGACGCCACGATGGCATTGAGCTGGTCGGCGTGCTCGAGCGCCTGCTCGAGCGAGGCGTTCGGCGCCCCCTTCGTCATCGCCATCACGAACCCGCGGTCCTCGGCCGGGGCCAGTTCCTTCTTCGTCAGCGTGAAGAACGGCACGATCGAGAGCAGGATCAGCGCGGCGATCACATACACGGCCGGGCGGGTCTCGAGGACGCGGTCCAGGACGCGCTCGTAGAGATCCTGCAGGCGCGTGAACGTGCGGTCGAGAAACGCCTCCAGCCCGCGCGGGTTGTGCGAGTGGCGCAGCATGCGCGAGGAGAGCATGGGCGAGAGCGTCAGTGCCACGAATCCGGATACGACGACCGAGCCGGCGAGCGTGAAGGCGAACTCGCGGAAGAGCGCGCCGGTGATGCCCTTCTGCAGGCCGATCGGCGCATAGACCGCGGCCAGCGTGATCGTCATGGCGATGACCGGGCCGACCAGCTCGTGCGCGCCCTTGATCGCGGCGTCGAAGGGCGAGAGACCCTCCTCGATGTGCCGGTGGATGTTCTCCACCACCACGATGGCGTCGTCCACGACGAGGCCGATCGCCAGCACCATGGCCAGCAGTGTGAGCAGGTTCACGCTGAAGCCCATCGCGAGCATCAGCACCGCACTGCCCACAAGCGAGAGCGGGATGGCCACGATCGGAATAACCACCGAGCGGAACGAACCGAGGAAGAGGTAGATCACGGCCACCACGATCAACATCGCCTCGACCAGCGTGTGCACCACTTCGGTGATCGAGTCGTTGATGAACTCCGTCGCGTCGTAGACGATCGAGGCCTCCATGCCGGCGGGCAGTTGCTCCTCGATCTGCGGCCAGACCGCGCGCACGCGCTCGATCACATCCAGGGAGTTCGCCGTCGGCAGCACGGAGATCGCGACCATGACCACCGGTTTTCCCATGAGCTTCACGTCCATGTCGTAATCCTCCGCGCCGAGCTCGATGTCGGCGATGTCGGCGAGCCGCACGGTCTGCCCGTCGGCCTGCTTGAGCACGAGCTGGCGAAACTCCTCGGCCGAGTGCAGGTCGGTGCGGGCGTTGAGGTTGGCGATCGTCATCTCGCCCTTAGTCTTGCCCACGGCGGAGAGGTAGTTCTGCGCGGCGAGGAGCTGGCGCACGGCGGCCGGGCTCAGGCCGTAGGCGGCCATGCGGTCGGGCTTGAGCCACAGGCGCATGGCGAAGGTGCGCGCGCCGAGCAGCTCGGCCTTCTGCACGCCCTCGACGGTGGAGAGCTTGGGCTGCACCACGCGCACGAGGTAGTCGGTGATCTGGTTGGCCTGGAGCGAGCCGCTGGAAAAGCTGATGTACATCGAGGCGGTCGTCTCGCCCACGGCCACGTCGAACACGGGATCCTCCGAGCCCGCAGGCAGCTCGCTGCGCACGCGGTTGACCTTCGAGGTGATCTGGGTGAGCGCGTCGTTCGGGTCGTAGTTGAGCCGCAACTGCGAGCGGATGATCGACATGTTCGGCGCGCTCAGCGATTCGACGAAGTCGATGCCGTCGGCCGAGGCGATCTCGCGCTCGAGTGGCGTGGTGATGAACCCGCGCACGAGGTCGGCGCTCGCGCCCGGGTAGATCGTCGTGACGGTCACGACCGCGTTGTTGGTCTGCGGATACTGGCGCACGTTCATCTCCTTGAGCGCGAGCCAGCCCGCGAGCAGGAGGAAGAGGTTGACGACGATCGCGAGGACCGGCCGTCGGATGAAGAGATCGGTGATTCTCATGGCGTGGGCGTCGATGCCTGCGTGGCGCGCTCAGCCCTCGGTGGGCGTGGGCGCGGGATTGGCGGAGGGTGCGACGGTGTTGTTCACCTGCACCGCGAGGCCGCTGCGCAGCTTGATCTGGCCCGAGGTCACGATCTGGTCGCCGGGCTTGAGGCCGCCGAGGATCGCGACCTGGCTGCCCCGCGTCGCCCCGAGCTGGACGAACTGCTGGCGCGCGATGAGCGGCGCCTTCGCCCCGGCCGGGGCCTCGCCGGGCGTGAGCACATAGACGGCGTCGCCATAGGGATTGTAGACGATGGCGGCGGTCGGCAGGACGATCACGCGGCGCGTCTCCGCGAGGTCGATGCGGGCGCGCGCGAACATGCCTGGGCGCAGGGCGCCGTCGGGATTGGGGACCACGCCGCGCACGCGGACGTTGCGGGTGGATTCGGAGATGCGCGGGTTGACTGCCTCGAGAGTTCCGGAGAACTCCCGGTCCGGATAAGCGTCGACCGTGACGGTGAGCGTCATCCCGGGCGCGAGCTTCGCCACGTCCTGCTGCGGCAGGCCGAAGTCGACGTAAACAGAGTCGATGGCCTCGAGTTCGACGACCGCGTCACCCTTGTTAAGGAACTGGCCGGGGTCGACGCGGGTGATGCCGACGCGTCCGTCGAAGGGCGCGACGATGCGCTTCTTGGCGAGGGTGGCGCGCTTTTCCTCCACCGCCGCGTGGGCGCGGGCGAGTTCGGCCTCGGAGGCGTCGAGTTCGGCCTGAGAGTTGGTGAGCGAGGCGCGCAACTCGCGCGTGCGCTCGGCGTTGGCGGCCGCGAGACGCGCGGTGGCCTCGAGACCGGCGAGCTGGGCTTGCTCGACGGAGCTCTCAATCTCGACGAGCAGGTCGCCCTGCCGGACGGTCGCGCCGGAGGCGAACGCGACGCGCTCGACACGGCCCTCGACCTCGGCGCGCACGACGATGCCGGCGCGGCTCTCGATCGTGGCGATGGCATGCATCGCGTCGCGCCAGTCCTGCTCGTCGGCGGTCGCGGCCGACACGGTGACGACGGGCGCCGGACGGCTGGCCATGGCGGCCGCCATCTTGCGCATTTGGAGATATTTCGCGCCGAAGATCGCGCCGAGGAGGGCGACCGCGACAGCGACAGTGAGGACGATGCGTGTCTTCATGGGACGAAAGGCGATTCGTGGGAAAGGACGGTGGTGTCGGCGGCGCGGCACTCCGCCTGGAGGGCGTCGCACAACTCGGAGATTGCGGTGCAGGTCTCGGCGGGCAGGTGGGCGCTGATGCGATCGGCGGCGTCGAGCAGGAGCTTCACGGCCTGGGCGACGAGCTCGCGACCGGCGACGGTGAGGTGCAGGCGTGTCACGCCGCGGTGGCGGGCGTCGTGCTGGCGCGCGATGTGGCCGGAGTGGATCAGGTGTTCGAGAGTGGTCGCGACGGTCGAGCGCGGCGCGTCGATGTGGTAGGCGAGGTCGGCTGGCGTGATCGGCTCCGGGTCGAACGTGTAGAGCGCGACCAACGCGGCGAAGCCGCGATCGGAGAGCCCGAGACGTGTCAGGAGATTCTCGAGGCGCTGTCGGACGACCAGGCTGACCTCGGTCAGGCGGAGCACCAACGCGATGCGGGGTTCGTCCGACGGGCGGCGATGGTGGACGATGCGCAGGAGGGTCTGGAGGGGAAGTGGAGCGGTGGGGTTCACGGCTGGCCTCCGGGATGTCTCGTGTGCATGCCCGATGATAACGCCGCGCACGCCGACAGCGGAAATACTTCGATGCTCTGCCGGCCATGCCGGAAAGGTATGGAGTGTCGGCGGGTCGAAAGCCGATCCGCTCACGGCTTGACGCGTGCCTCGCGCGCGCCGTCCGGATCAGTTGTCGGCCTCGAGGATCGCGAGCCAGCTCTCGCGCACTTCGCCCGAGATCGGCTGGGCCTGGAGCCAGGTGCGTGCGCGGTCTGGGTCGGTCAGATGCATCCGCTGCACTATGGTCCAGCGCATCGACGCCTGGCGGCGCGGGTCGGCGATGGCGGCGAGCGCGGCGGTCATCTGCGGCAGGTCGCGGCGGCGCATCCAGTGCTGGATCGCCCCGGTCAGGGCAGTGTCGCGCGCCGTGCCTGCCGGCAGGGATGCCACCCAGCGCCAGGCTGCCGCCTCGTCACGCTGGAGCCACTCCCGTGCGACTTCGCGGATGATTCCGGGCGAGATGGTGTCGGGCATGCGGTCGACCCAGGCCGCGGCGCCGGCGGGGTCGCCGTCGCAGATGGTGATGATGGCCTGTTCGATGTGCTTGGAATTGCGCGCGGTGGGCGCGGTGGATGCGGCCCGGGCGAGAAACTGCGCCGGGTTCGTCGCGAGCAAGGGATCGACGGGCTCGCCGAGGAGCGCGAGTCGGAGCGTGGGGTCATCGAGCGACTCGGCCCACGCGACTGCCGCCTTGGCGTCGGAGCGTTGCCACGACTCCCATGCGTTCACGACGGCCTCGCGGGCCTGGTCGGGCGGGAGCGACTCGCGGACGAGCTTGAGCACAGACACCGGGTCGCGCTGGATTTCGGCGTCCACGATGTACCCGAGAGTCTCCTCGTGTTCGGCTCCGGTCAGGTGCGGCAGCAGGGTGAGCGCGGCATCGGTGCTCAGAAAACGTGTATTGACACCGAGTGCGCTGAACTGCTCGGGCGAGAGCGGCAGGTGCGCAAGGACTGACGCAAACTCGGCGGGCGAGGACCTGGCCGCGGCTGTGACGAGCGAGCGGAGGGCGCTCTGCCCATGGATTTCCTCGCGTTGCTCCACGCACCACCGCAACGCGGCCTCGGGGTCGGTGCCGAACCACTGCGAGACGAAGCTGGTCGCGGCTTCGGAGCGACCTTCCTCGGAAAGCCTGGAAAAATACAGGAGGGCCTTCTTGGGGTCGGTGCGAGCGAGTTCACCGATGAGCGGACCGAACACGCCGCGATCCACCGGCACGTCGGGGGCGAAGGCGAACTCGAGCGCAAGGGCGGCATCCGTGGCGCCGATGTCGCGGGCGATATTCGGGCCGATCTCGGCCCGCTCATCGATCGTGAGATGCCCGTGTATCCAGGCGATCGTGCCGTCGAAGTCGATCCTGGCGAGCCCGACGAGCGGCAGCGCCATCGCATCGAGCCGGCCCGGAAAACGCGGTGCGTTCGTGACGAACTCGAGAGCGGCGCGAGGGTCTTCCTGCGCCCAGGCCGCCAGCTTGCCGAAGGCCACGTCCGCTTCGTCGCCCGGCGCTCCCGCCTCGCTCCAGCGCTCGAGCCATTCGCGCGGGCTCGATGCGGCCACGGAAGCGCCCGGATGTCCGGGCTCCGCCGCGGTTTGCCGCGACGGAGGCGTTGCCGACTTTGCCTCCGGGATGGCCGCCGCAGGCTCCGGCGGAAGCGAAGCGGCCGAGAGTCCGGGAGTGGTGGGGCCGGCGAAGCGGGTGCCAAGGGCCGTTCCCAGCATCGCGCCGAGAACGAAGCTTGTGAGCAGGGAGATCCAGCGCAGGGGCATGCGCGAGGAGCCTGCCTGCGCCAGGTGCCATCGCAACGGCAATACCGCGTCTCGTGCCGGGGGCGCGGGCCGAAGGTGCGTCCGGCTGCGCGCTGATCACGGGATCGGCTGTCCGAAGCGTGCCGGGCGGGCCACCTTCGGCGGCGCGGCCTTGCGCTTGGCCGGCGGCACGATGCCGAAACGCGCGTCCAGCCGGCGGATACGCGCGACTATCGCCTGGGCGTCGCGCTCGAAACTCCGCGCCGCTTCGGGCAGGTAGAGCCACTTCGGCAGCACGGGATGCGGCGCGAGGCTGGGGAACTCGCTCATGATCGCGGCGTGGTGCTCGCGCTCGCACGGCACGAGCACGCCGCGCCAGGGCTCCTCCTTGTCTGAGAGGACAAGCACCAGCAACTCGTTGAGGTAGCAGGACTGCGCCCCGAACATCGGCCGCACCTCGCAGGTCGGAAGGTCGCGCAACTCGTCGAGGAGCCAGAGATGGCGGTTGACCGAACGGGCCGTGGTCGCGCGTTTCATGGCGTCAGGCCGCGAGCAGCGGCGCCGGGCAATCCAGCGCAGCGGCGAAGGCGCGCAGCAGGGCATGCTCCTCGGGACGCACGACGCCGTCTGCCGCCGCCGCGTGGGCGAGGGCCGCGAGCACCCGGGCGCGCTCGGCCATCGGCGT
>JACSRI010000221.1 GCA_014879845.1 Opitutaceae bacterium | reverse complement strand
CGCGCTACGAGGCGGGCGAAGCGGCGCGGTAGAGCGCGCGAGTCAGACGGGACGCAGGTCCCCGACACGCTGCGTGTAGGCAGCCCGCCAGATTCTCGCCCACGCGGTGGCGTCCGCGAGCGGACGGCCTACGGCGTCGAGGCCGCTGCCACGGTACCGGCGCGCACGATCAGCGTGTTGGCCGTGAGGTCGAACCAGGTGGCCGACAGCGTGTGCTCGCCTTGTGTCGAAAGCGGGCGGATGACCTGGAGTTCGAAGGTCGCAGTCGTGCCCGCCGCCACTTCGCGCGCCACCTCGCTGGCCCGGCCGATGTCGGCCGCGCCGGGACCCGGCGGGCTGATCGCCTCGCCATCGAGCGTGATCTCCAGCCCGACCGGCCAGGGCTGGCCGCTCGCGGTGAGGAACGGGATGAAATGCAGCGGGCCGGCGCCGAGGTTCTCGACGTAGGCGACCACGCGGTCCGGCGACTCAACGACCAGCGATAGACGCGAACCGCGCACCTCGGTGCCCCAGGCGCCAGCGAGTCGGTGGAGCTCGAGGGCGAGCTGGCGCCGCCCGGCGGCGTCGGCGGACGGGGTGACGGCCGCGCGTTTGGGCGCAGGCGCATCGATCGCGGCGCGGATCTCGGCGGCGGCCGCAGTATCGCGCAGCGTGGCCAGGGCGCGTGCGCACGCCACTTTTGTCTCGATCGACTGGGCCTGCTTCAGCCAGCGGCGAAGCTCGGGTGCGGCTGGCGCGAAGCGCAGGCGGTTGAGTTCGGCGGCGAGGCGGGCGGCGACGGCCTCGTCCTTCTCCGCCTGGAGTGCGGCGACCACCGCCGGGCCGTGGATGTCGAGCAGGAGGGCCTGGCAGGTGTCGATCGCGGCGAGTCGACAGGTATCAGCCGCGCCATCACGCGATCGGTCGGCGATGATCTTGGCGAGCGCCTCGCGCGTCGCCTTGCCGGGAAAGTGGCGCAGGGCCCGGATCGCCGCGAGGCGCGCCGGGCTGCGGGTGTCAAGGGCGGCGTCGCGGATGAGATCCTCGGCGGGCACGCCGAGCGCGATGAACGACGCGACGGCCTGGTCGCGCGTCGTCTTGCCCTTGCGCACGAGCGTGCGGATTTCCGCTTCGACCTCGCGGTACTGGCCGGCGTAGTCGCCCGTCGTGCCCTCAGCGCTGGCGAGCGACGCGTCCTCCGGGGCGAGAGTCGCCAGCCAGGGGATACGCGCCAGGTCGGTGCCCGCAGGCAGGATGACCTTGGCGGTCGGGCCGCGGCGGACCATGTCGGCTTGCCTCCCCTTGGCCTGGACGCCGACCCAGTCGCGTGGGACGACGCAAATCGATACGGTCTGCCGGCCGTCGCCGACCTGCAGATAGACCGCGGTCGCCGCCGTGCTCTGCCATCCGGCCGGAAGGCCCTCGGTGGAAGTGAGCGGTTGAACCGTGTAGCCGGCCGGGAGCGCCTGGCGCAGGCGTTCCGCCAGGTCGGCCGCGGCTGGCCATGCCGGAGTCGTGCCGCGGCCGGGTGTCGCGAGAAACGTCGCGCACGCGAGCGCGGCGCCGGCGAACAGCAGCGCGCGGCGGGCGTGGAAACGGGGTCGGGGAAGCGGGTGGACTGCGGTCATGAAAGCGGACGGTGCAGTCGGTCGGGGGGGCCGGCTGGGTGAACGAAGGTGTTGGTTCATCTGCTGTTCGGCATGAACCGGCCGCCACTAAGGCGAAATTCCGGTCTACCCCCGGAGTTTTTTGCGGATGTTACAACCGCCGCGCGGGATTTGTCTTTCGCCGCGCGCGGCCTCTGGGGAAAACACCTGCGTGCCGCCTCACGAGTCGCTTGATCCACTGCGCGCCTACGCCGACGTGTTGGTGCGCGTGGGGGTAAACCTCCAGCCCGGGCAGGGGTTGCTCCTCACCGAGCCGTTCGAGCTGCAGGGCGTGGCGCGCAGCTCGGCTGGACTGGTCGATGCAGTCATCGACGCGGCGACTGCGGTCGGTGGCGGGCCGGTGGAGGTGATCTGGGCGGACGAGCGGAGGCTTGTCGCCGCGGCGCAGGCGTGGCCCGATGCCGACTTCGAACGGATCCTTGCAGCCAACGCCCGGCGCATGCACGACCAGGTGATGGCGGGTGGGGCTTTGCTCTTCCTGCAGGGAAGTCACCCTCACCTCATGGACGGTGTGTCGCCCGACCGGGTGGCGCGGCTGCGCGAGCGCTGCTGGCAGTATTACGGGCCGGTGGCGGCGCTGCTCGTGCGCGGGGAGACGAACTGGTCGGTGGCGCCGGCGCCGACGAGGGAATGGGCCGCCGTGCTGCGGCCGGCCGGGGACGTCGGGGCCGATGCGATCGAGCCGGCCCTGGATCGACTGTGGCGCATCGTGTTCGCGGCCTGCCGCACGGGCGGGCCGGATGCGGTTGCGGCGTGGCGAACCCACCTCGGGCGGCTGGCCGGGTGGCGCGCGGATCTCGACGACCGGGCCGCGCGCGCCGTGCGGTTTCGCGGGCCGGGGACGAACCTTGTCGTCGGGCTCGCCCGAGGCCACTGCTGGTGCACCGCGGCGCTGCGTTCGCGCGCGGGTGTGCCCTTCGTCGCCAATCTGCCGACCGAAGAGGTGTTCACCGCTCCGGATCGAGGCTCGGCCGAGGGCGTGGTCCGCGTGGCGCGCCCGATCGCCTACGGAGGTGCCGTGATCGACGGCATCGAGCTGGAGTTCCGCGGCGGCGAAGTCGTGCGCGCACGCGCCCGCACCGGGCACGAGCTGCTCTGGCGCATCCTCAAGACCGACGGCGGCTCGGCGCGCCTCGGCGAGGTCGCTCTGATCATCGATCGCGACGGACCGCTGGCGCGGGCCGGCACTTGGTTTCACCACACCCTGCTCGACGAGAACACCCTGCCGCACATCGCGCTGGGCGATGGGTATCCATTTTCCGTGCACGACGCGCGCGAACCCGGGCTCAATCACAGCCTCGTGCACCTCGACCTGCCGATCGAGGCCGAGGTCGACATCGCGGGTTGAGCAGGTGGTGCGAGGCCTCCGGCCAAGCTGAGTCCACAGTGGGCGCACGCTGGCCTCTCGGTCAGAGGCCTCGCCCTGCCTGGGAGCCCGACTACCGGCCGATCCGCTTTTCCCAAGCGGGATACTCGACTTCGATCAGCGTCCCCGGCCAGGTGCCGTACCAGTCGTAGCCGGTGCGGCGCTCGCGTTGCACCTCGGCAAGCGTCGCAACGCGACGGCCGTCGCGATTGGCGAGGAACGGTTCGCTGGTCCTGAGATCGTAGAACCGCGCCCAGAGCGGCGGCGCGTTCGGGTCGTCGACCGTGCGGCGGTCGATCGTGCTCGTGTGCCACGTGTATTTGACCGGCTCGGCCTCGAACGTCTCGAGTCGCAGACCTCGGATCTGCACGCGCTGGAACCATGCGATGGCCGCGTCGACGGCGCGGACCACCTCGGGAGATGGGTCTTCCAGTGACATGAGGTAACGCGCGACCGCCACGCTCTCGCGGCTGACCAGGGCGGGCAGTTCGAAGGCGCGCGCGCCGACGGGCTCAAGGGTCACGTGGTGGTATTGTCCCGCCCAGACTGTCGGCACGCCGTCCTGGACCACCTGGAGCCGCAGGATGCAGGCGTCGCCGCGCGTCACGGCGGCGGCAGCACGCTTGCGGATGGCTGGTTCGATGAAGTCAAACGGCGCGTCCCCCCGCGCGATCTTGCGCAGGGTGCGCAGGATATCCGGCAGCACGTCGTCGGCGAAAGTCAGATACGGCCGGTAGCCCTCCTGGCTGGGGTAGGAGTGCGGGAAACCGCCGCTGGCATGCTGCGCTGAGAGGATGAACCCGAGGCCGCGCAGGCAGCTGTCGCGGTAGCGTGTGTCGCCGGTCAATCCGAAGGCGCCGGCAAGATACTCGACCTGCGGCCAGCCGTTGCGGTTGTCGAGGCTGGTGTCGGGCAGCGGGCGGTCAGCGAGGATCTTCGCCTTTTCTTCGGCGGAGAGAATGCGAAGTGGATCCTCGTTCTCGCGCCAGCCGCCGTTGTCACGCTGGTAGAGCAGGATGTTGTCTGCGATGCCGCGCACATCGTCCTCGGCCAGGCGCGGGTAGTCGGTCGTGTGGTGCGAGTTTTGCCAGTGGTGGATGCAGTCGGCAAACCCGTCGAGAGACAGCGGCGGCGCGGCGGGCGAGACCGGGGCTGCGGCGAGGACGAGCAGGCCGATCACAATAGCGTGGACGGAGCGCATGCGGTGGAGGCGGGATTGAAGCAAAGAGGGCACAGAGAGCACAGAGAGACGCAGGTTGAATATGAGGAGCCACCAGGCTCGGCCATGAGAGATCGGGGTGCGGTCGAGCTGCGTGAGGGCGGGCTCGAAACTCTGTGCTCTCTGTGTCCTCTTTGGTTCAACTCAGATATTCCCAGCGCGCAGTCGAACGAGCGCCTCGCCTTCGTGTTTGCGCAGCGCAGCGAGGTCGAGCTTGCACACGGACTCGTCGGTCCTGGTGCCGAGGAAGAGCAGGCGCACGCCGCTGCCGGCGTATTCGCGCTCGAAGACGAAGCGCGCGCGGTCGAGGTGGTAGTCGGACGTGACCACGACCGCGAGCCGCGCGCCGGAAGCGAGCGCGATGGGCTTGGAGAGCGAGGCGTCCTCGAGGGTGTTGCGGCTCTCGGCGAACGGCAGTACGGCGTCCGGCACGACGCCGTGCGCGAGCAGCCACTCCCGGAGGTAGTGTGCGTGCGGCTTGTCCGTCGTGTTGAAGTGCGCGCCGAAGCCGCCGGTGAGCAGCAGCTCGGATTCGGCGTTGTCGCGGTGGAGGCGCAACGCGGCCTCGCAGCGCTCGATGGCGACGGAGTGCAGGCGGCCTTGGTCGTCGTTGGGAGAGCCGAGGACGATGATCAGGTCGGCGGGCATGGGGTGACGCGGATCGAAGCGCAAGGTACCGGCGGGTGCGACCGAAAAGGAGAGGGGACGGACGACGAAGAGCGCCCGCGAGCAGGCGGCCTACGGCGCGAACTCAATGGTGACCGGGTTGAGCAGGCGCACGGGACCGAGCAGGCCGGAGGCGAGGAGCGGGTCGCCGCGCTGGAAAAACTTCCAAGCCGCGAAGGTCACACGGCCGCCGGGCGGTTTCGGTTTTCCCTGCAGGTACCAGTCCGGCAGGCGCTTGATGCCGGCCGCCTCCTGGCCGCGTTCGTCGGCGAGACCAAACTCGTCCTCGGCGGGTAGCTCTTCGTCGCCGATGAGCCGGTTCGGCCAGAGGTTGGTCACGCGGACTTCGAGCGTGTTGGCGCCCGCCCGCACCAGCGTGGTGATGTCGGCGCGATAGGGCTCCTTCCAGAGTGGGGGAAGCTTCGTGCCGTTGACGACCAGTTCGGCGATCACCTCCACGCGACCGAGGTCGAGCACCACGCGGCGGTCCGGCGCGAACCACGCTGCGGGAACATCGAACGTCCTCTGGTAGGTTGCCGTTCCCGAAAAATAGCGCACGCCCGGGTCGGCGTGGCGGTGCAGCGAGATGAGCTGCGGCAATTGGATCGAGGCTGGTGCGCCGCGACCTTCCTGGAAGGCGACCGTCCAGGGGCCGGCGATCTCGCGGGGTGCCTCGACTTCGACGCGGCGCGGTGCGCCCCCATCGAGTGAATACGCGCCGGACTGCCAGACTTGCGTGCGGATCGCGCCGTCGGCGGTCCGTTCGGGGGCGGCGGCGACAGGGAGTGGCGGTGGCGGCAGACCGCGTGCCGCCAGCGCGGCGACCTCGGTGTCGCTCAACGCGCGATCAAACGATTCCGCGGGCGTGGAGTTGCCCTCGAAGAACCAGGCCTGCCCGCGCGAGGGCGGCGGCTGTTCGCCGGAAGCGCGGGCCAGCGACTCGATGGCCGGGAAATGCAGCGTGTAGTCGACCGGTGGCAGGGGTGAACCGACGCCGCTGTGCACCGTGCGGCCGGAGACGAGTCCCTCGCGCACGAGGGTACCGTCGACGAAGAGGCGCGGCCGGCCATCGCGATAGACGACCGCGACATGGGCCCAGCCCGCGACCTTCACGTCGGAAACGAGCACGGCCGGGCAGGTGTCGCTCGAGCGCTCGACGACGTAGATGCCGTTGCGGCCGACGGCGAGGCCGGCGGTGGCGTGTCCCGGGCCGAAGCGCAGGTCGCCCGGATCGGCGGTGATGGCGTAGAACTTGCCGACCTCGTCGATGCGCCCGGTCGTCGATTCCCGGGGCATGGCACGGAGGTCGGTGTCGGGTTTGACCCAGAGCGCCATGGTGAAGTTCGCCGCGGGCGCGGTGGGCGGCGTCGCCGCGGTGCCGATACCGACGAGCGGCTCGCCGTCGCGCCGGAGTGTGGCGGCCGATGGCGGGGCGGTTTCGCGACGGAACAGGACAAAGACCGACTCGGCGGGATCGAGCTGCAGCGGCAGCAGCGCTCGGTCGGCGGAAGCGGCGAGCAGCGCGGGCTCGCGCCGTGCGCCGGTTTCCGGGTGCCACAGTTCGGCACGGCGGCCCGCCATCCCGCGGAATGAAACCTCGACTGTCTCGGCCTGGCGCTGGCGGTTGGCCAGGAAGTAGAGGTCGCCTTCCGGCAGCACGCGGTGTTGCCAGGCGAGCGCGGTGTCGCCGCGCTTGCCACGGTAGGTGATATCTGGAGTCGCGCCGATCCGGATGAGCGCGTCGGTGATCGAGCCCGAGGTGATCACGCGACCGGGTCCGGAGCGGTGCGGGTCCCAGAGCGCGTCGGCGATCGCGAGCATCTCGCGCTCGCTTTGCGGGTAACCAGCCAGCGTGGCGGAGAACACCGGCTTCGGGCCGAGGATCGTCGCGCCGGCGTCGACGAACGCGCGCAGCTTGTGAACGAGATCCGGCCGCATGGCCTGCTGGCCGGGCGGCAACACAAGCAGCCGGTACCGCCCGCCCTCGGGCAGGACGTAGGCGCCGTCCGTGACAGTCACGCGCGTGAGCAGCACGTCGGTGTTGACCAGATCGTACGTATATCCGGGTGGCACGACGGGCTGGACCATCGACGAGGGATCCGGGCTGCGCTCGCCCGTGTAGACGAGCACGTCGGCCGCGTACGTGCCCTGCTGCAGCATCCAGTGGCAGCGCTGGAGATACTCGATCCAACTGCCGGCCTGTTCGAACCACGTGGCCGTGCGCTCGAAGTGCATGCCGTACGGCCCCATCGTCATGCCCGGCGCGGCGTCGGGATGCGGCTGGTGTACGTAGCGGTGGAAGACCATCAGGTTCATGCCGTGCGCGAACATCTCGTCGCCCAGCGTCTTGAGGGCGTAGGGGTATTCGAGCCAGCGCGACGTCTCGGTCCAGCCGGTGTACGACTCGGCGGCGACGACCGGCTTGCCATAGATGTGCGCGGCGGACGTGACCATCTTCACCGTGCGGTTCGGCGTCCAGGGCGTGCGCACCCAGAATTCCGTCGTCGGCACATCCGGCAGCCCGGCGACGCGCAACTCGTCGAAATTGCTTGGGCCGTAGCCCTCGACGAAAAACCGCATGCCCTGGGCGTGTGCGAGCGCGCGCATGCGCTCGTAGTAGTTTTCCGCGATCAGGTCGGCCTGCACGCGGCGAACGTCGGCGAGAAACCGCTCGGAGACGCCGGCATCGCCGACGAACCGGCCGAACAGCGCCGGCGCGTAGGGCTGGATATCATACCCGGCGCGCCGCCGGAATTCTGCGGGGAAGGCGGCGGTCCAGTTCTGCATGCCGACCTCGTAGCTGTCGATCGTGAGCGTCGTCGGGCCGGTCAGGCCGGCGGCCGCGGCGTCGGCGCGGACCTGCATCACCACGTGGTTGAAGTGAAACTCCGCCGCGGCGGGATCGAACTTGTCGATCTCGAGCCCGCGTCCGGCCGCGGAGGCGGCGACGATTTCCTTGCCGGTCGGCGTGTGCCCGACGCGCAGGATGGTCCACGCGCCCGGCGGTGCGTCCCAGGTCAGGCGCCCGTCGCGCACGTGTGCGGATACGTCGACTACGGTCGCAGGATCGATGACGGCGGCGGGGTCGGCCGGCCCGGGAAGCCGGAGCTGGCCGCCGACGCGGTAGTCGAAGTTGGCCTTCAAAGGCCAGTCGGCAAGACGCGGCGTGCGATGGAGGACAAACTCCGCGAGTTCGCCGGTGCGGGTGGCGGTGGCGCGGACGAAACGCGCCGATGTCCTCGGTAGGTCGCGCGTGCCCGGCGCGAGGATACCGTGGCGGCCGGGACTCGAGAGGGAGGCGAGCGGCGTGAACGCGGTGCCGTCGAGCGAGGTCTCGACCGTGAGGCGCGGGAACGGACCGCGTCCGCTCGGCTGCACGGTGAGCGCGGCGAGCGGCACGGGCTCCTTGAACTCGATGACGAGCGACGCGCCGGCTGCGAGCGACGCGACGGTGTCGAGTCGGCCGTCGCTGAGTGCGGCGACCGGCACGGGCGCGTCGCCCGCGCGCACGGAGGCGATGGTGTCCTCGTAGCGGGTGGTCTCGGCGGCGAGCGCGGGGAACGCGATCACGAACGCATCGCGGTAGAAGCCGAGGTTGACCTGGGGCGTGGGGAGGTCGATCTCCACGCGGCGGCCGCCGTTGACCGTGGTCTCCGTCCAGGAGAGCTGCTGCATGGCCTGCGCGGGTGTCACCCACGGGCCGCCGCTGCTCGACCAGCCGGGTGCGTTGTGGATGCCGACGTCGAGGCCGAGGCGGTTGCCCTCGGCGATCGCGTGCGTCATGAGCTCGCGCCAGGTGGGGCTGAGGTAGCCGGCCGGGCCCGCGGGCAGGTAGGTGCTGCCGTCGAACATCATCACGCCGCCGAGACCGATGCGCGCCATCGCCTCGAGGTCGCGCGTGATGCCGTCGCGCGTCACGTTGCCGTTCATCCAGAGCCAGAACGTGCGCGGACGCGTGTCGGCGGGCGGCTGAGCGAAGCCGGATTCAAGTGTGCCGGCGGAGGCGCGTGGTGCGAGGGCGAGGCCGAGGAGGACCGCGGTGAGGGCAAGTCCAGAGGCGACGACGCGAAAGTAGGGCGAGGCCTCCGGCCGAGCCGCGCCGGCGGCGTGCGTGCAGTTGCGGCTCGGCCGGAGGCCTCGCCCTACCTTCTGGTCATTCATGGCCCTTGAGATCCTTCGAGGTGGCGAGGGCGATGGCGCGGCCCTGGTCGCCGACGGCGCAGTAGAAGTGGTAGACGACTCCGTCGTGTTTCATCACCCAGGGCTTGTGGGCGAAGGTCTTGTCGAAGGGTTCGCTCGGCTTCACCAGCGGCTCGCCGTCCCACTTCGTCCAGGTGACCAGATCGTAGGAGCAGGCAAACGTGTCGAAGGCCGTCGTGCCCTTGAGCCAACGGAAACCGAAGTAGAACATCACCCACACGTCGCCGATCCTCACCAGCTGCGGGTCGCCGGAGATCGCGGGCTTGCCCGGGGCGTTGTCGACGACGGGGTCGGTGCCGTAGCGCGACCAGTTGACCATGTCGGTAGACACAGCCATGCCGATAGCCTCGTGGTTACCCTGCCTGGTCTTGCCGTTGTAGAACATCACGAATGGGAAGCCGAGCGAACGTGCCTCGTCGCGGATGATCGCGCTCTTGTAGAGGGTCACGTCCTCCCAGGCGCGGACATCGGGCTGCGTGGTCGAGAGGATCGGGTTGGCTGCGTGGCGCGTCCACTCCACGGGTGCGGCCGGGTCGGTCGTGCTGGCGAGGCCGATGGCGAGCGGGTCGGTCTCGTAACCCTGGAGCGCGCCACCGATGTAGGAGAGCCAGTACCGGCCGTCGTGCGTGTCGAGCGCGTGCGTGCCGCCCCAGTTGGTGTCGTAGAGCGCGAGGCCGCCGTCGGCCTGCCAGGCGTCCCAGTGGCCTTCGCCCGTGTGCGCGAGGATGGTGCCGAGACGCTCCCAGTGCAGCAGATCGTCGCTGCGGGCCAGATACGTCTGGTAGCCGATCTTGTCACGAATCGAGACGAACACCATATACCAGCGTCCGCCGCGTCGAAACACGTTGGGACAGTCGATCATCTCGCCTTCCTCGCGGGGCAGGACGATGCCGTATTTGAACGGCGTCGCGACCTCGGCGTGGATGCGCTGCATCACCTCGGGCTCGACCGTGCGGCCGGAGGTCACGGCGGGGATGACGCTGCGCGCGTTCGTCGGCGCAGGCGAGGCGCCGGCGGAAGCGGACAGCGCGAGGCTGCACGCGAGAGCGGCGTGGAGAAGGATCGAGGGCTGTCGCATGTGGACCGGGTGGGGGCGGGAGAGTGACGCCGCGCGCGGGGCGGCCGTTTCGACGGGTGCGGCAGGGTAAGCGCTCGACCCCGTGGCGGCAATTGGCTCTCTGATCTTTGCCATACGGAAAATGCCCGAAAGCGCTCGCGACTATTTCCAGTATTTCATCACCACGCCGGAGGGCGCGACGTGGGGACTCGACGTGACGGCGGCGGGATTCTCCAGCGTGGGTGCGGGCGTGGCCTATCCGGTCGCGCAGCATCCGGCGGATCATCACTTCGACTGGGCGCACGGGCGCACGCTGGCGGCGCTGCAGATCCTCTTCGTGGGACGCGGGCGCGGATGGTTCGAGTCGAAGACCGCGGGCGCGCACGACGTCGCGGCGGGCGATGCGTTTTGCCTGCTGCCAGGTGAGTGGCACCGGTATCGGCCCGACCCCGCGGTCGGCTGGGACGAGAGCTGGATCGAAGTGCAGGGTCCGCTCGTGGAGAAGCTCATCACCTCAGGCGTGCTCGCGGCGGGCGATCCGGTGCGACGGGGCGTCGTCGCCGTGGAGCTCGACGCGGCGTTGCAGGCCGTGCACGAGCGCGCGCGGCGCGGAGGCAAGGGTTTCGATCCGGCGCGCGCGGCGGCGGCCTATGCGGTCCTTGCTGCGTGGGATCAGGCGGCGCGGACGCGACCGCCGCGCACCCAGCTCGCGCGCGCCGTCCTCGAGGCCGAGCGCTATCTCGGCGAGCACCACCACGAAGCAGTCAACATCGAGGCGTTGGCGCGGCGGCTCGGCGTGGCGTATTCGCACTTTCGACGCGCCTTCCGCGACCATACGGGATTTGCCCCGTGGCAGTACGTGCTGCACCTGCGGCTCACACGTGCGCGGCGACTGCTCGCGGCGGGCGATGCCACGCTCGACGACATCGCGGCGCAGTTGGGGTTCAGCTCGGCCTTTCACCTTTCGGCCGCCTTCAAGCGCAGCTTCGGCGTCTCGCCCCAGCGCTGGCGGGAGGACCTGCGCGGCGGCATTTCCGCCTCGCGGCGGCGGCGCGGCGTGTTGGACTCCGGCACCCGGCCGCGTTAGCGACCCCTCGCTCGCGCGGGCCTTGTTTCATCTCCAACCACGACCTATGCGCATTCTCATCACCGGCGGCGCCGGCTTCCTCGGCAGCAATCTCTGCGATCGTCTCATCCACGACGGCCACGAGGTCATCTGCCTCGACAACTTCTTCACCGGTCGGAAGGCCAACATCGCGCACCTGCTCCAGCACCCGCGCTTTGAGCTGATCCGCCACGACGTCATCGACCCGTTCAAGGTCGAGTGCGACCAGATCTACAACCTCGCCTGCCCGGCCTCGCCTCCACATTACCAATACAATCCCATCAAGACCACGAAGACGTCGGTGATGGGCGCGATCAACTGCCTTGGGCTGGCCAAGCGCCTGCGCGCGCGCGTCTTCCAGGCCTCGACCTCCGAGGTCTATGGCGACCCGGAGGTGCATCCGCAGACCGAGGACTACTGGGGGCACGTCAACTGCATCGGCCGGCGCTCCTGCTACGACGAGGGCAAGCGCTGCGCCGAGACGCTCTTCTTCGACTACCACCGCGAGAACCGGGTCGATATCCGCGTCATCCGCATCTTCAACACCTACGGCCCGCGCATGCTGGCCAACGACGGCCGCGTCGTCTCGAACTTCATCGTGCAGGCGCTGCGCGGCGAGGACATCACCGTCTACGGCGACGGCTCGCAGACGCGCTCGTTCTGCTACGTCGACGACCTGATCGAGGGTTTCGTGCGGTTCATGAACCAGACCGAGATCGTCGGCCCGATGAACTGCGGCAACCCCGGCGAGTTCACCATGCTCGAGTTGGCGGAAAAGGTCATCGCCCAGGTCGGCGGCCGCTCGAAGATCGTGCACAAGCCGTTGCCGTCCGACGACCCGAAGCAGCGCCAGCCCGACATCTCGCTCGCGAAGAAGGTCCTTGGCGGCTGGGAGCCGAAGGTCCCGCTCGAGGAGGGCCTGAAGCGCACGATCGCCTATTTCCGCACGCAGCTCTGAGCGGCGCGTCGCGGCGCCCGTGGCCCTCACGGAGCCAGCCGTCGCAGGTGCCAGCCGATTCCGAGGTCGATGTCGGCCTCGGCCGGCGGGTGTACTGACGAAGCAAACACGAACCACTCGAGGCCCGGCGGGAAGGCCGCGCCGGTGCGCACCTGCGTGGTGAGCGGCACGAGGGTGCGCGAGAGGCGCGGCCCGAAGAGCGGGTACTCGTAGCCGGAAAGGGCGACGCCCACCGTGGCGTCCGCGGGGACGAGTTCGTTGAATTTGCGGTGGGCCGGGTTGCTCGCGTGGAAGCCCGTCATCTGGTCGATGCGGTCCTTCTGCCAGAATGCGCGCGGACGGCCCTCGTTTGGGAAGAAATCGTGGTTGTTGCGCAGCACCGCGGCCGGCGCCACATACACCGAGACCGCGGCGAGGAGGACCGTCGCGGTGGCGGCGCGCCAGTGCCAGCGTCGGCGCCCGTGCCGGCCTACCCACGTGGCGATGGCCGGCAGCGCGAGGATGGTACCGTAGAGAAACTGGCGCCCGCGCGTGGCGTCGTAGGGACCGGCCAGGCACTGCGTGACGAAGAAAAGTGTCGCCGCGACCGCGAGCCAGCGAAAGCGCCGCTGCCGCCAAGCGGTGAGGTAGCCGAGCACGAGAAACAGCCCGCTCGGGCCGAAATAGGAGAGATTGTCGTCGGGCCGAAAGACCCGGTCCGGGCTGAACCCCATGCGGCGGTCGGACGGTTCCTTGAGGTCAAGTCCGAGCGAGGCGAACAGCGGCACGATGGGGCGTTTGAACGCGGCCCAGGCGCGGGAGACGGGCGTGACCGGCGGCACCTGGTCGAGTGTGGCGAAGTCGGAGGAAAATCGCACGGCGTTGCGCAGGCCCGAGAGCGCGCGCGGACCCGGTCCGCGGCCGTGGAAGAGGTGCTCTTCCGTCACGGTCGAGCCGAGTGGCTGGCCGAAGCGCTGGAGGTTCTCCACGTATCCGGCCGGCAAGGTCACGGGGAGCGCGGCGCCGGCGACGAGCGCGAGCCGGCCCGCAGCGACCGCCACCCGGCGCCGGCGCGAGGCCGGTCCGTCGGCGGGTGTGCGCAGGAATGCCGAGGCGCCGGCGAGCACGACCGCGGGGATCGCGGTCAGCGCGCTCGCCTTCGTGCCGAAGGCCAGGCCGAGGCTCAGGCCGGCAAGCGCGAGCCAGACAAGGCGGTCCGGCCCGCCGGCGGTCGCGCGCGATCGCGCTATCGTGAAACGACGCAGGCCGAGCAGGGCGCACGCGAGATGGGCGGTGATGAGCACGTCGTTCTGGGCCGTAACGGCCTCAAGCCACGCGATGCTCAGCGTCATCCAGACCGCACCCGCGAAGGCGCAGGCGGAGGGCCGCAGGCTCCAGGTCCGCGCGATCGCAGCCACCGCGCATCCGCTCGCGATCCAGGCGGTGAATTGCGGCAGGCCGACGAGCACGTCGGATTTTCCACACAGGACCATCAGGCACGACACGAGCGTGGCCGCGCCACGGCCGAGTTCCTCCTGGGAGTAGAAATTGGCCCCGTAAGCCGCGAACGAGCCCTGCTGCAGGAAGTAGCCGACGCGCGCGAGGTGATAGAGCATCGCGTCCCACTGGTTCGGGGCGGCGGCGAGGACCAGGGCGAGGTTGGTCAGCGTCAGCCACCCGACCAGCGCGAGCGCGAGTGCGAGCCAGGGGCGCCCGAGGGTGAGCTGGCGCCAGCGACGAAAGCGCAGCCGGACCGCTGGGACCGGTCGCGGGCGTCCCGCCATGACGGCGCCGAGCGCGAGGACGACGAGCCAGGCCGGGCGGCTCGCCAACCAGCCGCACCAACCGAGGACGTAGGCCGCCAGCGTGACCCATGTGACGGCGGCGGTCCAGCCGACCACCACGGACTCCGCCGCGTGGCGCGTGCCCATCCGCCAGGCCGCCTGGCGGCCTGGCG
>JACSRI010000265.1 GCA_014879845.1 Opitutaceae bacterium | reverse complement strand
AGATGTGTATAAGAGACAGCTCGTGCCATCCTCGGGTGGTTCCGCTGGACTGCGCGCGATGCGCGTCGGCCTCGCCGCCACCGGGCCGGGCTGCGACCCGGCAGGTCGCCCCGGGGCCGTTCGGGCAGGGCACGTGCCATCGTCTTGCTTAGGCTGTCGGACGCGGGCATGCTCCCCGCCTCAGTCAAACGCGGGTCCCGCTCCCCCCAGGCCTGCGCAACCGGTCAGCTTGCCAACACCCATGAAGCAAAAGAAGAAGACGATCCTGATTTTCCTTGGAGCCGCCGCGCTCGCGCTCGGTTCCGCTCCGCTCAGGGCGGATGATGTGACCGATTCGGTCGACGAGGCCATGAAGGCGTATAAGGACGGTGACTACGCGACCGCCGCCGCCTCCCTCGATACTGCCGCGCAGATGATCCGGCAGAAGCGGGCCGAGTCCTTCGCCAAGTTCCTCCCCGCGGCGCCCTCCGGTTGGACCGCCGAGGACGCGACGACCGGCGCGGCTGGCGCGGCGATGTTTGGCGGCGCAGTGACGGCGGAGCGCCGCTACTCCAAGGGCGAGGCTGAGGTCACGGTCAAGTTTCTCACCGACTCGCCCATGATGTCGGCCGTGATGATGATGATGAACAACCCGATGCTTCTGAGTTCGTCCGAGAACGGCAAGATGGAGCGCATCAAGGGTCAGAAGGCGCTCGTGAAGCAGGACGGGGATGACGGCGAGATCAGCATCGTGGTGAGCGGAGTGATGCTCGTCAGCATCGAGGGTAACGGTGTGACGGCGGCCGAGATGAAGGGCTTTGCCGAGGGCATCGACTACGCCAAGCTCGCGGCCTCGCTCTGACCCGTCGATACAGCCAACGACTTCCGGCCGGCGACCCGCGAGGGCGCCGGCCTCGTATTTCGTAAGGCAGGCCTCGGTGCCTGCCTCATCTGCACACTGCAGCGTGGACGCAGGCAGGGACGCCCGCGCTACGTCCGGGCAGACTTTGCCGCCGCCCGGCGTAGGCGATCGTTGATCGCCAGGCCGAGGCCGGTGGGCGGGGCCGGCTCGATGACGATGCGCTCGAACCCCGCGCCATCGAGGTCGCGCAGGAGTGCGAAGAGCGCGCGGGCCGCCTCGGCCGCATCACCGGAGGCGCTGAGGAAACGCACGTCGGGTGCGGCCTCGGCCGCCGGCCGCGAAAAACACACGCGCACGATGCCGGGCGCGGGCGTGCGCAGGTCCGCCGCCGTGAACGGTGCTGCACGCAATTCCAGGGGCGTGCGCGGGCTGTAGTGCCGCTCGAGCATGCCCGGGGCGAGCTCGGCTTCGGCTTCGACGAGCCCGGCCCCGGGCTTCGGGGCGGGTTGATGGACGCGGACGGGGCGCCCGAGCGCCTCAGCCAACGCCTCGATCGCGACTCCGCCGGGCCGCAGCACCACCGGGTCGGTGGCGTCGCGCACATCAATGATGGTCGATTCGACGCCGATGGTGCACGGACCACCGTCCAGAATGTGTCCGATGCGGTCGCCGAGCCCCGCCTGCACGTGGGCTGCGGTCGTCGGGCTGATGTAGCCGAAGGGGTTGGCACTGGGCGCGGCGAGAGGCAGGCCGCTGCTCTCGAGCAACGCCCGCATGAGGGGGTGGGCAGGGACGCGCACGGCGACCGTCGGGCGGCCCGACGTGACGATGTCGGGGACGCAGGCCTTCTTCGGCAGGATCAGCGTGAGCGGCCCGGGCCAGAAACGCTCGGCCAAGGTGGCGGCGGCAGCGTTGAACGTCGCGACCGAGTCGGCGGCGACACGCGAGGCGACATGCACGATGAGCGGGTCGTAGGCGGGACGGCCCTTGGCTTCGAAAATCCGCCGGCAGGCCTCGGCGTCGAGCGCATGGGCAGCGAGGCCGTAAACGGTTTCGGTCGGCACGGCCACCAGGCCGCCCGACCGAAGGATATCCGCCAAAAAGTCGAGGTCCGCTGCGGACCCGGAGTGAATCGTCGCCACGGGCCGTCGGACCTCGTCGTCGGATGTGCGCTGGAGCCGGATCGACGCGGGCCCCGTGAGGGCGGCCGGCCGCGGCTCGCAGGCGGCTTACTGCATGATCAGGAGGTTGCGCGCCTGCTTGATCGTGCGGGAAATGTGGCGCTGCTGCTTGGCGGAGAGGCCGGTGATGCGACGGGGCAGCATCTTGCCGGTGTCGGTCGTGTGGCGCACGATGATGTGGGCGTGCGTGAAGTTCATGACCTGCGGCGTGAGGCTCTGCGTCGTGCGGACCGGCGTCTGTTCGGTGGTGGTGCTCATGGCGGCTGTTTACGGCGGAAAAAGGGTGGAGATTAGCGAGGGCCCGCTGAGGGATGTCAACAGCTTAGATTTTGGCTGGCCGGCGGCCGGGCGAGGCGCCTCAGTGGGAGCTTCCCACCCATGAGCGCCATTCCCGCCACGTTTTCCGGAGTCACGGTCCAGACCAAGGCCAATGTCTATTTCGACGGCGGCGTCGTCAGCCACACCGTCCTGTTCGCCGACGGCAGCAAGAAGACCCTCGGGCTGATCCGCCCCGGCAGCTACCACTTCGGCACGGGCGCTCCGGAGCGCATGGAGATCGTGGCCGGGTCCTGCCGCGTGGTGCTCGACGGGCAGGTCGCGGAAAAGACCTACGGCGCCGGCACGTTCTTCGATGTGCCGGGCAAGTCCGGGTTCACCATCGTGGTGGACGGTGGCCTGTGTGAATACATCTGCTCGTTCCTGGGCTGAGTCGCCCGGCCAATACTGTCGACGCGTGGCGGCGGGGCCTCACACTCCCGCCCGAACGTGCGGGCCTCTTCGCGCACCCTTTCGCAGTGGTATCCCCGGCTGGCTGTCGCTCTCGAGGCGGGCCTGGGATTGGCACGTTGTCTCGGGGCGTTGCCGGGACCTCCGGCGGTCGGACTGACGGCACTGGCCGCCCGGCTGGATGCGGGCGATAGCCTGGAGGAGGCGCTCGAGCGTGCGGGGGAGTGGCTCCCCATGGTGGACCGCCACCTCATCGCGGCTGGCGCATGCGCCGGCCGGCTGCCCGATGTGCTGCGCCGCTTGGCGGCCCGGCACGAAGCGGTGGTGCGGACGCAGGTCGGCCTGCTCCTCGCGGCCGCCTACCCGTTGGGCGTGCTCCACTTCGGCGCGCTCGCCTTGCCGCTTCCCGTCCTGGTCAGCGGGGGAGGCCTTCCCGCTTACCTGGCTTCTGTGGCGCAGGTGCTCGGGCCTCTGTGGCTTCTCGTCGGTCTCTTCGTGCTGGCGCTGCGTGCGCGG
Source organism: Opitutaceae bacterium (assembly GCA_014879845.1). GTDB lineage: Bacteria > Verrucomicrobiota > Verrucomicrobiia > Opitutales > Opitutaceae > JAEWQP01. Next base: position 10,900 of record JACSRI010000265.1, on the reverse strand, counting down.
TTGCGGCCGGCGCTGGCCGTGCTCGATCTCCTCCCGTTTGTCGGCGGATTTCGTCGGGCCCGGGCGAGGGCGGACCTGGCCTTCGTGCTCGAGGCGCTGATCGTCGCCGGCGTGCGGGTGGATGCCGCGTGGCTGCAGGCGGCGGGTGCGACGGGTGACCGCCGGCTCGAGCGGGTGGCTGCGGTGGCGGCCGAGGCGGTGCGCCGCGGCGAACCGGTCGCACCCGTGCTCGCCGGGCGGAGTGAACTGCCGCCGCTTTTCGCCGAGTTCTATCGCTCCGGGGAGATGACCGGGCGCCTTGACGAGGCCCTGCAGACGCTGCAGCGCCAGTTTTCGGATACGGCGTCGACGCAGCTCAAGCTCGCCGGCATCGTCTACCCGGCGATCGTCTTCCTCGGGGTGGCGGTGTGGGTCGGCCTGCGCGTGATTCTCTTCTACGCCGGCTATTTCCGCCAGATCGACGAGATGATGCGGTGAGGGGACGCCGGCCGTGCGTCCCGGCGTGGCTTCACTCGGGCATGGCGTAGACTTCGACCAGGGCGATGCCGCCGTCACCGTCGGCTGCGGCGCAATGCGCCGTGTATTGCCCGGGCGAGAGTCGCAGGAGGAGGGCGGCGTCGCGCGCCGCCGGATCCAGCCCGAAGGCGAACACGCGCGAGAAGGTCTGGCGCGAGAGCCCGGAGGTGGCCCAGTCGCGGTTGCTCGCCACGACGACAGAGGTGTTTCCGGGGAGACGCTTGTGGATCGAGAGCTGCGGGTCCGCCAGTGCGCCCGGCACCTGGAAGTCCGTGAGCCGCGGCCCGATGCCGCGCACGAGCACGAGCATCGGGTCGGTCCCGTCGATGACTAAGCCGGCGATGAGCGTCTGGTCGGCCGATCCGGCGCGGGCGCGCGCGGAGGCGTTGACGAAGCGGATGGCGGGATCGCGGGAGGCGGCGTAGACCTCGGCCAGCGCGACGCCCGGGACGGCATCCATCGCGGTGATGTGCGCGGTGTAGGAGCCCGGCGTGAGCGCGCGCAGGAGCGCGGAGTCCCTGGAGGGATCGGGCAGGGAAAACGCGTAGAGCGCGGCGGAGGTGCTCGCGATCTCGGCGGCGTTGGTCGAGGACGACCAGTCGTCGTTGCTGCCGCGCGGCTCGTCGATGTCGCCGATGCGTTGATACAGCGTGAGCGCGGGGTCGGCCATCACGCCGGAGACGCCGAATGCGGCGAGCCGCGGGCCGACGCCGCGCACGAGCACGTCCTGCGTGCCGGCGCCGTCGACGACGAAGCCGAGGATGAGCGTGTCGCCGCCCGATCCGCCGACCGTGCGCACCGAGAGGTTGGCCAGGCGCGCGTCGGCGGGGGGTGGTGCCGCCCGCGACGTGACGATGTCGCGGGTGCCCGGAAGGTCCATGCCGTCGCCGAGGAAAAAGCCCGGGTGCGGCGGCTGGTTGTAGGCGGTGTTCTGCCAGGCCACGGCGCAGCGGTACTGCGGGTCGTGCATGAGCGTGGCGACGCGGTGCGGGGTCTCGATCGTGGTGGTGAAGATGCGCAGCGCGGTGTTGTCGGTCGTGCGCCAGACGACCTCCTCGCGCCAGTCGCCGAAGAGGTCGGCGCTGAGCGCCGGCGTGGCCTTGGTGCCGTTGTTGGACGAGCAGTCGGTCGCGGTGAGCAGGCGGGTGGTCGTGCCCGATTCCCAGTCCCATTTGTCGATGCGGTTGCTGTCGAGGATCTCGCGCAGCAGGTCGCCATCCCACCACGCCGCGAAATTCATCGACGAGGGCCGCGAGGCCGAGATTTGCGCGCCGCTGGCGGTGTGGAGCCCGCCGGCCGCGCCCCAGCATTCGTAGCCGGCGTGGCGCGGGTCGATGTCGATCGCCACGCCGCGGCCCGTGTCTGTCGTGTTGGGCACTGAGAACAACACGGCGCCGGTGCGGGCGTCGCGCAGGGAGAGGCCGATGGCTCCGTTGGCGTTGATGTCCTCGTGGCAGGCCCACACCTCCAAGCCCGGGCGCGCGGGATCGAGGTCGGAGACGTGCAGCGCGTCGCCGTGGTGCAGCCCGGTGGCGTAGAGGCCGCGGCCGTCGTCGTCGATGGTGCAGGAACCGTAGACGATCTCGTCGCGTCCGTCGCCGTCGACGTCGGCCACGCTGAGGTTGTGGTTGCCCTCGCCGCGGTAGGCGACGAATTCGCCGGCCACGCCGCCGGGGTTGGTGTCAAAGACCCAGCGCTGGGTGAGCCGGCCGTCGCGCCAGTCGTAGGCGGCGAGCACGGCGCGCGTGTAGTAGCCGCGGCACAGGACGAGGCTGGGGCGGCGCCCGTCGAGGTAGGCGGTGGCGGCGAGGAAACGGTCGATGCGGTTGCCGTAGCCGTCGCCCCAGAGCGCGTTGATCTGCGAGGAGGAGGGAAAGAGCGTGTCGGGGTGGCGGGGTGGATGGTAGTTGGTCGAGGCGAGTTCGGCGCCGGTGAGCCCGTCGAAGATCGTGAGGAACTCCGGCCCGCCGAGGATGTAGCCCGCGCTGTTGCGCCGGTCGGCGGCGTGGTCCACGGCGGGCCGCGTGCCGGAGAACTTCGCGGGATCGGCCACGAGGGCTCCAGTGCCGTCGCGCGAGCCCTCGGCCGTGCGGCAGGCGACTTCCGCCCGGCCGTCGCCATCGAGATCATACACCTGAAACTGCGTGTAGTGCGCGCCGGCGCGGATGTTCACGCCGAGGTCGATGCGCCACAGGTGCGCGCCGGCGAGCGTGTAGGCGTCGAGGTAAACGTTGCCGGTGTACCCGGACTGGGAGTTGTCCTTGGAGTTGGACGGGTCCCACTTCACCACGAGCTCGTATTCGCCGTCGCCGTCGAGGTCGCCCACGCTGCAGTCGTTTGGTGAATACATGTAGGCGACCGGCGTGGCCTCGGTCGTGATGCCGCCCGCCGGCACCCGCAGCGGGACCTGCAGGAAGTTGCGCGTGGGCGCATCGGCCGGCAGCGTGCAGGAGGCGCTCGCCGCCTGCTCGACGCCGCCGAGGACCGGACGGACGAACCACGCGGTGGCCCGCGTGAGGTCGGCGCCGGTGTCGGTCAGCGAGGTGGCGCCGGTGAGCGGGTCGGCGTTGACCTTCACCGCGGCGGCGCCGTCGGTCGATCGGTAGAGATTGAACGCGAGGTCGAGCGGGTCGGTGCCGAGCAGGCGCCAGCCGACGAAGGCGCTGGACGGCCCGGTGCGCACGGCGATCACCCCGCGGCCGAGCGGCTCCATGAGCTTTTGCGCGCGGAGTGGTGCGGCGGCGCTGGCGAGCGCCAGCAGCGCGAGCGCGAGCCGGACGAGGTGGTGGGGAGCGAACGGCGCCATGGGGTAACGTATCCGCCGGCGAGGCGACGTCACCCCCGTCGTCCGGTCAACGCCGGCGCGCGGGCGTCGGCGCCTTACAGTCCGGAGCCGGAAGACTCCGCGGGCGCCTCGGGCTGGGTCGGCGGCTGTGGTGCGGGCGCCAGGCGGCGCGCACCCGGTTCGGGCGGGGCGCCGAGCAGCCGGCCGAAGTTGTCGCGCATGCGCACGGCCAGACGGTCGAACTCGACCTGCTGCTCGGGGGTGAGCTCGGCGCGGAGGCGGTCGCGGGCGTCCTGGATGGTGGAGGTCCATTCGCGGCGCGATTCGGCGCGCACCTCGCGCAGGCGGATGGCCATGTCGATGAGGATGGGCCGCACCCGCTCGCGCTGGGCCGGCGTGAGATCGAGGTGGCGGTCGAGCCGACGCAGGACCTCGGCGTTGAGCGCGACGGGGTTTTTCGCGCGCTGGATCACCGTGCGGCCGATGCCGATGGTGAGCGCGCTGCCGACGATCGCGCCGGCGAGGAAGATCACGGAGAAGTAGAAGATCGCGCGCGCACGCGATGGGGCGACGGTGGATGGTGTGCCGCTCATGGCAGGTCGAGTTCCTCCAGCTCGGGCAGGTCGGGCTCGTCGACAAAGTCGTCCAGCCGCGCCGTCGACAGCACGAACACCGCGCACACGGCGGCCAGCACGGTCGAGGCGAGGGCGGCGCGCGCCAGGCCCGGGAGGGCAAACCACGGAGCCGCGGCGGCGCGCGCGCGGCTGCGCCAGTCGCGGCGATCGGCCAGCACGCGCGTGACGAACCACGCCGGTGCCGGTTCATCGGGAGGCGGCGCCGGCAGCTGCGGTCGGGCCTCGGCGGCGATGCGCAACCATTCCTGGGTCGGGTCGGTCTTTCGGTGCTTCATGATTCGGCGGCTTCGTGCAGGCGCAGACGTTGGGCGGTCTTGCCGAGTTTGCGGCGGACGCGCCAGGCGGTGACTTTCACGCGCGAGGCGCCCCAGCCGGTGAGTGAGCAGATCTCGGCCACGGATTTTCCCTCGAGGTCGAGCAGGGTGATGATGAGGCGCTCCTTCTCCGGGAGCGTGTCGAGCAGTTGGCGCACGAGGCCGGCGGCGTCGCGCGGGCGCTCGACGGTGTTGGGCACGACGGCCTCGGGATCGGCCGTGAGCACGGCCTGTTGTTCCTCTGAAAGATCCGACCAGCGCAGTTCGCGCCGCACCCACGCGCGGCGCCGATGCTCGAGGCAGGCGAGGGTGGTGATGCGGGCGACCCAGTGGGGAAACGGCGCGCGGCCCTGATACTGGTCGAGACGCTGGAACACCTTCGCGAAGACCTCCTGGGCGATGTCTTCGGCGGCGATGGCGGCGGGACGTTGGGCGTGGGCGATGCGCATCACGAGCGGATGGAGTTGCTCGACGAGGTCGCGCGCAGCCGATTCGTCATCGGCGCGGACACGCGCGATACAGGCGGCGAAATCAAACTCATCGGTGGAAGTCTCCATGCGGACGCGGCGCGGCGCTGGGCTCAGCCGGAGGACGGGACGTCGGGCGGTTGATGATGGGCGCCGCAGGTTCGCATGGTGGTGACTCTGGGGTGATGCGGTCCTGGGCAACGGGTTACGGACATTTCGGGCAAAACGCCAGCAACGCCTGCGCTTCCCGGGGACGGGCGGACGCCGCTAGCGCCGCCGCGCCGGTCCGGCGGGTGAACCCGAACCTCCACGAGTTCTGACAAAATGGCGCACGCATCGGTCGTGGAATGAATGCTGCTCATGGAGGCGCGTCATGAGATCAATCCCCCGCCTCCTTTCCGCCGCGATCGCTGCGGGCGCCTTGGCTGCTGCGTCCGCGGTCTCCATGCACGCGCACCCCGGCCACGATCACGGCGACATTCCCAGCCTGATCCGGCACCCCTTCGCCGGGCCCGAGCACCTGCTCGGGAGTATCGCCGTCGGCCTTGCCCTTGCCGGCGCGCTCCACCTGGCCACGCGGCGCCTGCCGGTGCCGGCGCTCGCGCGCTGGACCGGCCTGGGGGTGGTCGCGATCGTGGTCACGTGGACGGCAGGACTCGCCACCTGAACGGAGTCCCGAACCTGCCCGCGGCTTCCGGCGCGCCCGCCTTCGCGTGCGGGCTGTCGGACGTTCGCCTCGGCCGGCCCGCATGATCCTGATCAAGACACCGCTCCCGGCGGCCGAGGCCGCAGCCGTCCGGGCTCGTCCGGAGACGGCCATTCGCGTCGACCGCCAGAAACTCGCGCGCCGGCTCTGGCGCGGCGCAGCCGACGACGGCCTCGACTTCGGCTTCGAGGTGGAAACGCCCCTGCGCCACGGCGATGTCGTGTGGGCCACACCGGCCACGCGTTATGTGATCCGGCAATCGGCCGAGCCGCTGCTCGAGATCGCGATCGATGGGCCGCCCGACCAGGCCGCGGTCATCGGCTGGGCCGTGGGCAACATGCATTTCGTCATCGAGGCGCAGGAGAGACGCCTGCTCGCGCCCGACGACTCCGGGCTGCGCCAGGCGCTCGACCGCATCGGCATCGCCTACTGCGCGGTCAGTGGCGTGTTCCAGCCGCATCGGTTCGCCAGCATCGTCGGGCACTCGCATGCGCCGGGACCCGAGGCGCATCCCTTCATCCGCCCGCCGGCCGCCCATGGACGCTGACGCCGCCCACTGGCTCGCCGGGGTGCTCCACGCCTCGGATACATTTTACCCGACCGGCGCCTACGCGCACTCCTTCGGGCTCGAGGGACTGGCGCACGAGGGTGTGGTGCACGATCGCGCGAGCCTCCGGCTTTTTCTGCTCGAGGGCGTGCTGCCCCCGCTCGCGCGCACGGACCTGCCGATCGCCGGCTGGGCGTGGGACGCCGCGGGCGAGCCTCCCGACCTGGCCCGCCTGCGCGGACTTTGCCTGCTCGCCTCGTCGATGCGCGGCGCGCGCGAGCCTCGCGAGGCCTCCGAGGCGATCGGCCGCCAGCGCCTCGACCTCGCCGCCATGCTCCACGGCGGGGTCGCCCGCGTGGTCAACGAGCGCGCCGTCGCCGAGGGCTGGCCGCGTCCCGCCTGCGTCGCCGCCGCGCTCGAGGGACGTGTGCTCGGCGCACCGCGCGAGGCCGTGATGGTCGGCCTCGTCTACGCGGCGGTCGCCGGCATGGTCGCCGCCGCGGTCAAGCTCCTGCGCCTCGGGCAAAACGCCGTGCACACCCTCCTCGCCGAGGTCCTTGCCGCCACGCCGCGGCTCCTCGCCGAGGCCGCGCGCTGCACGCCCGACGATCTCGGCGCCTTCAACCCCTGGTGGGACATCGCGGCCGCGCGCCACGAGCGCGCCGACTTCCGGCTCTTCATCTCCTGAAAAACATGAGCCATCGAGTGCACACAGGAATCACAGAGACCACGGAGTTGGCCCCCGCGCTCTGTGATCTCGGTGTCTCCTCGGTGTCCTCTGTGACCCGATACCCTATCATCCATGCCTAGACCTCCACGAATCGGTGTCGGTGGCCCGGTGGGCTCCGGCAAGACCATGCTCTGCCTGCAGCTCTGCCGCGCCCTGCGCGAGCGCTTCTCCATGGCCGTCGTCACGAACGACATCTACACGCTCGAGGACGCGCAGTTCCTCCAGCGCAGCGGCGCGCTCCCGGCCGAGCGTATCGTCGGCGTGGAGACGGGCGGCTGTCCGCACACGGCGATCCGCGACGACACGACGATGAACGAGCAGGCCTGCCGCGCCCTCGAGGCGAAGTTTCCCGACCTGCAGCTCGTCCTGGTCGAGAGCGGCGGCGACAACCTCTCCGCCACCTTCTCGCCCGAGCTCGTCGACGCGTTCATCTACGTCATCGACGTGGCCGAGGGGGACAAGATCCCGCGCAAGGGCGGGCCCGCTATCAAGTTCAGCGATCTGATGATCATCAACAAAATCGACCTCGCCCCGCACGTCGGCGCGGACCTCGCGGTGATGGACCGCGATGCGAAGGCGATGCGCGGCGACCGGCCGTTTCTCTTCTGCGACCTGAAGACCCACAAGGGCCTGGATCGCGTTGTCGCCTGGATCGAGCGCGAGGTGCTCTTCGCCTCGACCGCGCGGGCCGGGGCGGGCGCGTGACGACGCTCGCCGCAGCCGACGCGGTCGCGCGTCCCTCGCTCCACGGACACCTGCACCTCGTCGCGTCGGCCGGGAGCGAGGGCCGCACGCAGATCACCCGCCAGTCGTTTCGCGCGCCGTTTCACATCAGCAAGCCGTATTGGGACGGTGCGGTGCTGCAGGTTCAGGTGGTCAACCCGACCGCCGGCATCCTCGAGGGCGACCGGCTCGAGCTCGAGGCCCGGGTCGAGCCCGGGGCCGCGCTCCTCGTCACCACGCCCGCGGCCGCGCGGGCCTTCATGATGCGAAGTGGCGCGGCGGCGTGCCGCCAGGTGCTGGGCGTGGCCGCGGGCGGCTGGCTCGAGTACCAGCCCGAGCCGCTCTACCCGCATCGTGACGCGGACTATGTGCAGGCGACGCGCCTGGAGGTCGACGTGGGCGGCGAAGCGGCGTATTTCGACGCGCTCGCGCCGGGTCGCGTCGGGCGCGGCGAGCGCTGGGCCTGGCGGCGCCTGCGCGTGTCGCTGGATGTCCACTACGGCGGCGAACCCGTCCTGCGCGAGTGTCTCGACGGCGACGGGTCGGCCCTGGCCGCGGCGGCGGAGATGCATCGCACGCCGGATGCGTTCTTCGGCACGCTCGTGCTCATGACGGAGCGGCTGCGCGCGGACGATCCGGTGTGGGAGGCGGTGCGGGCGCTGCACGGCGGCGGCCGTTGGGTCGGCGCCTCGGCGCTGCGGCGCGGGGGCTGGGTCGTGCGGGTGATCGCGCCGGGTGGCCAGGCGTTGCGCGACACCGTGGCGGACTTGCGCCGGCTCCTCGCCGCGGCGCTGCCGGGGCTCGCGAGCGACCTGCGCAAGCTGTGAGGGCGAGGCCTCGCCCGGCCGGGAGATGTATCAGCTATCCGCGGACAGCTCGTTCGAGCGGCGCACGGCGGCGGTGACGGCGGCGGCGACCATGCCGCGGAGATCGCGCTCGCCGAACACCTTGAGGGCGGCGGCCGTCGTGCCGTTGGGCGAAGTGACGCGATCGCGCAGCGAGTCAGGGGTCGCACCCGTGTGGGCGAGCAGCTTGGCGGCGCCGAGCACGGTTTCCTGCACGAGGAGACCCGCGGTGTCGGGTGCGAGGCCGGCCTTGATGCCGGCCTCCCGCAGCGCGGCGACGAATTCGAAGACATAGGCGGGCCCGCTGCCGGCGACGGCCGTGAGCGCGTCCATGTCGTGTTCCCTGACCTCGACCTCCTTGCCGAGCGCATGGAGCAGCGCGAGCAGGGTGGCGCGATCCTCCTCCGAGAGCGCGGTGCTCGCGCACCAGCCCGAGATGCCGGCGCCGATCTGCGCGGGCGTGTTCGGCATCACGCGCACGAGCGCGCGGGTCTGGGGAAAATAGCGGGCGAGCGTGCCGAGCCGCTTGCCGGCGAGGACGGAGACCACGAGCTTGCCGGCCGTGAGCCGGGCGAGCGATGGGTCGAGCGAGGCGAGCTGCTGGGGCTTGCAGGCGACGATGAGCACGTCGCACCCCTCGACGAGCGCGGCGAGCGACGGGGCAATCTGGATACCCGTGGCGCGCGCCAGCGCCTCGGCGGTACGGCCGCTGCCGCTGATGCAGCTGATGTACTGCGGACCCGCGACGCGGCGCGTGATCAGGCCCTGGACCATCGCGCCGGCCATGGAGCCGGCACCGAGGAACGCCCAGCGTATCATGCGGCGCTGGCGGTGACCGAACTGGTGGCGAGCGGGATGTGGAAGACGGCGAAGGCGCCGCCGCCCGGACGATCCTTGAGCAGGATTTCGCCACCGAGATTGCGAATGCCGTGGCGCGCGATGGTCAGGCCCATGCCCACGCCGACTGTGCTTTTCGTGCTCACGAATGGCTCGAATACGTGGTCGCGCACGCGCGGGTCAAGACCGTTGCCCCGATCGAGCACGCGGAACTCCACGACGCTGTGGCCGTCGCGCTCGCGCATCTCGGTCTCGATCTCGATGCGGGCGTCGGGCGGCGGCGTGGCGCCGTAGCTCTCGACCGCGTTGGTCATGATCTTGGAAACCGCGTCCTCGAAGACCTCGACATTGGCCAAGGCCGGGGCGCTGCCGACCTCGTTGCGCACCTCGATGTCGATGGGCACGCGGCAGTCCGCGTGGAAGCGCTCGATTGCGCCCGCGATGAGGCGGTCGGTCGCGATGGGCAGGAGCGAGACCTGCATCTTCGTCGAGACCGTCGTGACCTGGCGGATGACGCGGGTCATGCGCGTCACGGCGTCCTCGATCTTGTCGAGGTGCTTCTTCACCAGGTCGGGCTTGCCGACGTTGACCTTGGCCAGCTCGAGGTAGCCGTAGATCACGCCGAGCAGGTTGTTGAGATTGTGGGAAATGCCCTGGGAGAGGGCGCCGATGGCGGCGGCGCGGCGCGACTCGGAGAGGCGCCGCGTCAGCTCGAGGTTCTGCTGGAAGATCTCGTGGTAGCGCAGCTGGGCACGCACGCGCGCGAGCGTCTCCTCGAGGTCGACGGGTTTGGTGATATAGTCGACCGCACCCACGGCCAGGCCCTGGATGAGGTCCTTCTTCGACGTGTTGGCGGTGAGGAAGATGACCGGGATCGAGCTGGTGTCCGGGTGCTCCTTGAGCGCGGCGCAGACCTCGGTGCCGTCCATGCCGGGCATCATCACGTCGAGCAGGATGAGGTCGGGCTTGTCCTGCGCGACGATGCGCAGGCACTCGTCGCCGCTGGAGGCGGAGAGCACCGTCATGCCCTCGCGCTCGAGCTTCTTCTGCATGAGCGCGATGTTTACGGGCTGGTCGTCGACAACGAGGATCTTGGGCGGGCGATTCACGATGGGCAGATGATGCGGTGCGATGCGCTCCGCACCGCTTGCCCTAGCTAACGGAACAAAGAGAGAAGGCCTTAAACGTGTTCCGCATCAACATCGCGACCGTCATGGGGCCAACACCCCCGGGGACTGGAGTGATCATCCCGGCCACCTGTGAAACTTCTGGAAAATTCACGTCTCCAACGAGGCGATACCCGGTCTTCTTCGACGGGTCGGCCACGCGGTTGATGCCCACGTCGATGATCACCGCCCCGGGCTTGACCATGTCCTTGGTGACGAACTCCGCGCGGCCGATGGCGGCGATGAGCACGTCGGCCTGTCGGGTGATGGCCGGAAGGTCGGTCGTGCGCGAATGGCACACCGTGACGGTGGCGTTGGCCCACTCCCCCTTCTGGAGAGCCAGTAGGGCCACGGGCTTGCCCACGAGCAGGCTGCGACCGAGCACGACCACGTGTTTTCCCGCGAGTTTTACCCCCGAGCGCTTGAGCAGCTCCATGATGCCGGCGGGGGTGCAGGAGACGAAGCCGGTGTCGTCGTCCTGCGCGACCTTGCCGAGGTTCATCGTGCCCAGGCCGTCGACGTCCTTCTCGGGGCGGACGCGGCGGAAGGCCTCAGTCTCGTCGAGATGCGCGGGCAGCGGCGCCTGGATGAGGATGCCGTGCACGGCCGGGTCGGCGTTGAGCCGGTCG
>JACSRI010000272.1 GCA_014879845.1 Opitutaceae bacterium | reverse complement strand
AACCACCATTGAACATCAAAGCGTTGAAGTTGATCCCGATGATTCCCCCGGCACCGATATCGAATCCAGACTTGTCGAACTCAAGGCGTTCCGGTCGTACTGCGTCCATGGCAAACGCCACGTCGGGACTTAATCGAAGATTCTGAGACGATCCAATGATCTCCTCGGCGGCTTCATAGCTCCGTTTGTCGCGGGCGATGACAACGCCGGATCTCTTCAGCAGTGCACGTGCAACGGACTTTCCTGCGCGACTCTTGAACGGTCCATAAGTTTGGGGAAAGTGTATCAGCGAGCCCTTGACGAGCAGGACGCTAGCCGAGCAAACGGAACCAGTGAGGAATCGCGCGAGCCCGTAGATGTCGCTGAAGCTGTCTCCACCACGGACGTCGCCGACAATGTCGGCGTTGCGGATCGCAGCAATCCACGGTGAACTCCTCGCTAGCGACCTGCGGATCGACTCAACAGGGAGAATGCGGTACAGAAGGGAGAGAAAGAAGATCCAGAAGAGGTGGTTCGAGATGCCACCTTTGAGGCTCATCCGGCAGGTCGTAACGGTAGCACGCACCTTTCGCTCGCCACAATGAAAGTACGTGTCGGGCAGCGGTGCGTGAACGTCGAGAAACGTGAACTCCGTTCGATCCGAGGCCTCGGCAAGAAGCTTAACCAGCGACGAAGCCAGTGCCATCACACCTCTGTTCCTGTTCCCGAGAGGAGTGCCCAGAATGGCGATACGGACGACTCTTGATCGACGATCTTCGTTGGTCGACGAGATGGCGGCGGATACGGCAGTTTGAGTCATACGTGGGCGCGAGCTGATTGTGGAGCGACTGTGCGTCGGGCTGGGGCCGGTTGCGGAGCGGTGCGGCTCAATGATACCTGTGAGGCAATCATTGCGATGGTCGTCCAGAAAAACAGCATCGACTGATCGAAGTAGGCGACGGAAACACTCGTGGCTGCGTGAGCAAAGAGCGAGGAGCCCAAGGCCCAGACAGCGAAGCGCTCAATCGATGGAATCGAACGCGACCGCGCGATGCTGCCGACGGCGCTGAATGCCTTCCACATAATCGCCACCATGAGGAGCATGGCGGGAAGTCCGGCCGTTACGCCAAATGCGATGTAGTAGTTTGTTACGTCGACGTGTGATGCGTTGATTCCTGTCTGCATCCAGTGTCTCGTGTAGTCAGTCCCGAAGAGCCACCACTCCCCCATGTGTTGAAACGCAGAGTCAATCAGGTGAGCCCGATGATACCCGGTGCTGCTACCCGTGACGTCCATTCTGGCAAGGAGATACACTGCAGGTTGTGACATCACGATTTCGGCCAGGACGTAGGCGAGAACTCCACCGACGAGCATGACCCGAACAATTCCGCGTTGAAGCCAGAGGGTGAGAGCGCCCAATCCACAAAGGCAGCTCAGAATCGGGCCGCTGGATGCGCTGGCAACGATCATCGTGCAGCAGGAAATCACGCCCACCACCGAGCGAGGCTTAGAGAAGCGCCAGATGGCGACCATGAGCGGCAGGCAGGTCGCGCCAACTGTCCCGGCGAGAATCGGGTGGGCGAACGGCCCACTTGCGCGAAATCGACCGTCCCGCATGATCGCGATTTCGGATACGCCGCCAAAGACGCCGAAGAGATTCCGTCCGTGCTGCATTTCGAGCGCCATGAACACCGCGATCGGCGCGAGCATCAGGGCGATCGTCCCCGCAAGATCGACCGTTTCTTCGATTGTGCGGCACCAAATCCGGGTGAGTAGATACGAGCCGGCAATGTTGAAGACCATGCCGGATGCGTAGATTGGGCCGGAGCCGGGTTGCCATTCGTGCGCGAAGCTCGCAATGACGATCCACGCGGAGAATGCAAATAGGAGCTTGTCGATGGAATTGAACTTCCCGGCAATCCATTCACGACGAATAACGACGCGTGCAGCTCCGGCCAAAATCAGGATTCGGAAAATGGGGAACGACAATGGCCCGAGTTTCACACCTTGGCCGAGCGTCATGTAGCAACAGCCAGCGAAGAGGGCTAACGGAGCCCAACGCCGGGGCAGTGCCAGCAGCGCAGTTGCTGCCACAATCAGGAATAGGACCGCTGGGCCATTCACTCTTTGATCTTCTGGTCGCTGTGGGTTGAACGGATGAGGTTCGCGATAGACTCGCCCCACGTCCTCCAATTGTGGGAACGCTCGTATTGATCTCGTGCAGACGCCGCGAGCGCACTGTAGCCTTCGGCATGTGTGATCAGCGAGGTGATCTTATCGGCAAAGACGGAGCCGGGACTTCCAACGGGTATCATATGCCCCGATACTCCTTCGGTAATCGCTCCGCCAATTCCTCCGGTATTGAATGCGAGCGATGGCGTCCCGCATGCGGCGGCCTCGCAATAAACGATTCCGAAGCACTCCGCCAACGAGGGCAGCAAGAGGAAATGGTGAGAGCAAAGGAGATCAATGAGGCGAGCTTCACCGTCAGCAGTGTTTTTGTTGATGAAGGGGATTACCTCGATCGGGAGTGATTCGATGGACGGTGGAACGCAACCGCACACCGTGAGGCTTGCGCGTTTTCCCCGATCCAACAGTGCGCGCAGCGTATCGAGCGCCACGGGACCGCCTTTTCGAAGCCAGTCAACTCCTAGGAACAACAGTCTGATCGTCGCTGAATCTCGCCGCGAGAGCGCTCTTTCACGATCTGGGATCTTTGTGAGATTCGGACCGAAGCTCATTACGTGGGTTCGATTTCTGGGAAGCTCGAAGTCGTTGACCGCGGACTCTGCGGCCCAGGCAGAGCAGAATACCGCGTATCTGGCGCGATGTAGTGCCTTACGTTCGATGGCAAGGCCCTGCCTGATCGAACTTGGCATCAGACCGCTATAGGCGGGGTAGTAGTCGATCATTCGCGCAAAAGTCGCGTCGGAAACGAGGATCGATGGAGTCGTCGTACGGAGACCCGCGAATGCCGTCGAGGCGGCGGATCCCACGAGGACGTCGACTGGATTTGAGCGCATCCTTGTCTCAATCTGTGCGGCATACCGCCTTGTCAGCGCCCAGCTGTGCGCAATGGATATGCGGCGCTTCGAGAACTTCCTAAGTAACCGGTTGACGATCTTGTGCCGCAACTCGACAAGACCCCCAGTCAGTGGCCCCAACGGCTCCACGGTCTCGAAGCATTCTTGGAGACTCCGATACATGAAGTGGTGAGTTCCCGACCACGAACGTTTGTCGCGTGGATCGGTCGTTGTGACGAAGCCAACTCTCAGGTGTGATTTCATCAATGGACTCCCTGGTGGGGTCTGGTTGTTTCCTAATCTGAGGGCAGAGCGTGCCCGCCTCGAAAAAAAAGAGCGGAGCCCGGAGGCTCCGCTAAAGGTCACAAGCGCTGGGTTGCCCTAGGGGCCGAGGAGCGCGTTCGACGGTGCCGGAGGCGGGGTCGTGCCTACTGGACCAGAGTTCCGATAGGCGTCCCACATTGCGGCAGTGAAGGAATCAATCTCATTTGTCCCGCTTCCTCGCTGACTCTGCTCATTCGTCCAATAGCGATCGTAGTATGCAAAGGTCGGGGCCCAGTTCCAGATGGTCTCAAGCTTCATGATGCGCGCTGCAAGTATGATTCCAACCATCTGAGAGCCGACCACATCCCGATAGGTCGCCCCCCAGGATGCCCGGTCGTCGGCCGGGGTGTGGTAGTGTTTGATTCCCCACTCGGCCGTTCCGACCATGTCGCTGGTGTAGCCGGTGCTTCCCCGACCAACATCTGAGTTTGAGATGACGAAGCAGTTCTGGTCCTCGCCGAAGTCGAAACAGACTGCCGCATTGCACCTAGCCAGGATCGCTGGATCATTTAGCATCACGCCTGCGAGAACCATCGGAAACTTGCGACCGCTGCCGTGACCGCCGTTCGCTTCCCATTCCGAACCGGTTTGTTCGGCGCCAAAAATGTCGAGACCGTATTGGACCAATCGGACCAACAGGAGCTGCTTCTCCGCGTTTGTCCCCTGCAGTTGAAGTGCCAATGCTGCCCGCTCGATCATCGAAGTTCTGTCCCGGCCGTAGGTCGGGCCGTTGTTCGTCGCCTGCATCACGCGACCAAAGGCATAGCCGCAGCGTTCTTCCCAAGGGCGCTCGAATGCCGACGCTGCGCTGCCGAATGTCGGAGCGCCGGCCACTGGAGCGAGGTTGCCCAGTAGCCCATAGTTGAAACTGCTAATATTCCAGTTTAGTGACTTGTTCGTGCCACAGTAGGGTGGACGCATTGTCCCGGAGGCCGGGGCAGACGCCACGACAGTGAGAATTGCCGTGTCCGAGATCTGGGGTTGATTGGTGGCATCAGACACCGCTGCCGAAAGTGAGATGTGCGAAACGATGGAGCTTCCTGCTGCGACTGATAGCGGGAGCTTGCGCGAAATATTCAGAGATTGCTGATAGCTGGGAGCCCGAGAGTCGTAGCCTTGGCTGCAGCCGCTCGGATTGATCTCTGATCCGTTTATGTCAGTGGAGTCTGAGAGATTCGTGTCTGCCGGCGTGATCGACGTCAATGTGATGGGACCGACGACCCAGTAGTCTCCGTTCGCGAATTGTCCGACTTGCCTGTCTTCATTCCAAGTCCAGGTGATGCCGAACTGATTCAGCGTGGTTGCGGCGGAGAGGTTCGTGGAGCTGCCGGTCGCAACGACTGCGACGAGGCACAGGCAGCGTAGAGACTGGCGCATGGCTGAGGAATAGTTCATGTCAGGGGTCAAAACGACCGGGATTGGAGTCATTGAACTCGGGATGGGACCGTTGCGGCGATTTTCGATTGTTTTTGAGATAGCTGATAGACAGGCACCTACCGCCCATTAATGAGAGGACGGTAGGTATATCTGCCTTGGTCCCTGTAGATGAAACTTCGTCCAGACCAGAACCCTCGTTGATGAAATTGCAGACAGTGTACCGATTGCGCCATCTTTGCCACCTTCTGGCCATGAGCAACATCGAGCGCTGAGTCAGGGTGTGGTTGCATTGAGGTTGTCTGGACGCGCGGGAACGGACGCTGATTCCATTTCGAATGCGCCCAGATCTACTAGGTCCGGTGACGGTCGGGCCGCGCCTCGGATATCGAAGGGAACCATTTCGACGAGCCTTCCTGCATTCACCGCAGGGCTATCCGATCGAAGCTGAAATGCTTCGATCGAAAGGGCAGGGGGCGATCCGAGTGACGTGCGAAATTGACTCAAGCTTCCGGTGTTCGTGATGCTCGGAAGTCCGTTGAAGCGAGGATCAACGGCAACGAAGTTGTTAAGATCCCCAGAAAGCAGCGCAGTGGGCGTTCCTTGACCGGATGTCGTTCCCAATAAGTTTCGACGAATTCGGTGGTTGCTGGCGTCGTACGGCACGCCGTGGTGCTGATAGTTGATAGAGTGGAGAATGTTGTTCTCCATGTCGAGATTCGTGAGGCCGGCGGCTATTGCGACGCCTCCGTATCGCCCCCACCAGATTGCGTTGTGGTAGAGTTGCACACCGTCAGCTTGCGACAGGTAGACGAGAAACCCCGACTCCGGAGCGCAAAAAACGTTGTTTGCGATGAGCACATTCCGGCAATAGCCAGCGGAGGTCGCAGACCAGTTGCCGAAGAAGATGGCGGAGGTCGAGCGAATGTCGAAGACAAGATTTCCGATGATCTCGCAGTCCGTGACAGTACCGAGTTCAATCGCGTCACTGTGGCCGTTGTTGCAGGTCCCCCCGCTGTCCGTCCCAATGCCGAGCAGGGAAAACACTCGGTTGTTTAGGATCTTAAGATCGCGTGTGTTGCGGACTTGGATACCGTCGTCAGCGATATCGCGAATGGTGTTGCGTGAAAACGTAATGCTCACGCACGTCCCGCCGACGTTGATGCCAGTGCATGCTGTGCCCTGGCCAGAGATTGTGCAGTCTTCGAGGATGATGTTGTTGGAGTTGTTGATATCGACCACAGCCGACAGCAGGCCGGACGTGAACGTCGCATTTCGGATCGTGATGTTTGATGAACTCTGGATCACCAACCGGTTGAATTGCCCCCCGTCGTAGACCGCGTCTGTGCGGGACTGAATGGTCAGGTCCGCACAGACGGCGCCACCGGCGGCGAGGAAAAGCGCTGCGCCGACAGCGATTGTTGCACGTGATGTCCGCAAGAAAAACGATTCAACCGAGGTCTCTTTGTTGGCGGTTAAGTGTGTGGTCTTGAAGGACATCGATTTGGGGAGTAACCGGAGGATCATGGTCGTTTGCGTGAGTTCTTGCGTCTGATGGTAGGGGAGACACGCATTCTTTCGATTTGTGCGATCTCAACGACGCCTCGTTCGCGAAACGGCAGCGCCGTGGGTGAACTTAGTCACCCACGGGCGTTTAGGAGTTTTTCAGACGCCACCCACGAACCAGGCCCCGGACTGCTCGTGGTTGGGGTCCTACCGATTCATGTCAGTCTGTCCGAAATGTGCAGAGGCGTCAGACCCTGGCTTCGGCCCGCGACGAAATGTGCAAGACCGACGAGCGTCGACTCACCTGAGCCAATCGCACCGTCCGGGGCGCAAGGTCGGTGCAGGCAGCCTGCGCCAATGATCGTGCGGAAGGGGGCGCAGATGTTGGGTGGCGGGACTAAGTGATCTCAGTTGTCCTCAGGACTGAAAGCCGATCGATCGCAGTGAGACTGATAGTCCTAGGTCTGTGTAGGCAAACACACTCCCGCCCTTGTCGCGAAAGAGATTCGGCTCAGTTGGTGGGAATGTGGACACCACTCCATACTTTGTCCGATCTTTCAGATCCACACGGAAGCTAAAGAGCAGCCCAGGGAATCGCCAGCCGACTGTCGCGTAGCGTCCGTCGTCGTCGACGCTCACCGCGTAGTACGCCGGTCCACTGAAAGACTCGCTGATCTTGGGCCCGCTAAGAGATGCCAGAGCACGGCCCAGAGGCTGCTCGACGGACACGGGCGGGTTGTCTGGGATTTCGATCAGGGGGGGCGCTTCGAATTGAATGCAGCCGGTAACGACAAAGCTCGAGTTTCCTTTCATCGCTGCGCGCCAGGCGGCTGGAGCTGAGCTCGACACGTTGATGATCTGAGCCTGATAGTCGAACGATAGAGTCAATGCGGCACCCGGCTTGGTGACTACGCATCCCGACAGTAAGGCAAGATTTCGGATGGTGTTCATTTTGGGTTCGGGGAGAGTCTCGGCTCATATCATACGCGCTGTGCAGCGGCGAGACTTCTCTCGCGCTGCCGGTGTTGCGTTGCCGTCCGATGGCGGGCAAAGAAATCCAACGCGATCGGTCAATCCCGGCGGAAAAACGACCGGTGCCACAGCTCCAGCGAGAGCAGAAGGTAGATCTGGCGGCGGTATTGTTCAGTGCCGCTGCGGTCGGCCTTGAGGATTTCTGCGATGTAGTTGACGTCGAAATACTGGTGGATCGCCGCGCCGCTGCCCAGGAGGTGGTCGTCGACGAAGTCCTTCATGCCCACGCGGAACCAGTGCTCCACTGGATTGGCGAAGCCCTTCTTCTTTCGATAGACGACTTCCTTCGGCAGCCACTTCTCACATGCCTTCTTGTGGAGGTATTTCCCGTTCATGCCGCGCAGCTTCATGCTTGGCGGCAGGGTCTCGATGAACTCCACCAGCCGGTAGTCGAGGAACGGCACGCGCACCTCCAGCGAGCAGGCCATCGAGGTCTTGTCGCCGACCATCAGCAGGTCGTCCGGCAGATTTGAGCGCGTGTCGACGTAGAGCATCTGCGTGAGCGGGTCGAGGTCCGCGACGTCCTTCTGCAGCCGGGCCAGGGCGTGGCGCGTGTGGAACGGATCGGCGTCGAGGTCGGCCTTGAGCTTGCCGGTGAACAGGCGCGCCTTCATGTCGGCGCTGAAGAAGGAGTAGATCTTCGCGAAGCGCGTGAGCATGTCCGCCTCGTCGAGCGAGAGCACACCGCGCTTGATCCGCTCGGCCCGGCCGGGGATGCGCGAGATCGCCTCGCGCAGGGCCCACGTCACCGGGGCCGGCAGGCGGCTGTAGGTGCCCGAGAGCTTGGCGCCGCGGTGGCGCCCGTAGCCCGCCCAGGGCTCGTCCGCGCCCTGGCCGGTCAGTGCGACCTTCACCTTCTTGCTCGTGATATGGGAGACGAAGTAGAATGCGGCGGCCGTCTCGTTGCCGACCGGCTCCTCGAGGTCGTTCATGTAGCGCTCGTAGTAGCGCGCATAGTCGGCCGGACCGATCATTTGAAACATGTGATCGGCCCCGAACATCTTCGCCATGGCGCGGGCGTCGTCGACCTCGTTGGTCTTCTCGCCTCCGTCGAACCCGATGGTGAACGCCTGGACCGGCGATGAGGAAAACTCGCGCATGATCGCGAGGATCACGCCGGAATCGATGCCCGAGCTGAGGAACAGGCCGAGCGGCACGTCGCTGCGCAACTGGATGCGGATCGCGTCCTTGAGCAGGTCCTGGTACTCGGCGATGATGTCCGCCTCGGAGCGCGCGGTGTTGACGATCGGGCGGGTCCTCCAGAAGCGCTCGATCGTCACGCGCCCTGCGCCGGCGTGCATCCAGTGTCCGGGCGGGAGCTTGAGGATGCCTTTGAAGAGCGTCAGCGGCGAGGGGACGTAGCGGAAGGTGAAGAGCTGCGCGAGCGCGTCGAGATCGACGGCGCGTTGGATTCCTGGATACGCCAGGATGGCCTTGATCTCCGAGGCGAATAGGAGCGTGCTGCCGAGCTGCGTGTAGTAGAGCGGTTTGATGCCGAGATGGTCGCGGGCGATGAAGAGCTCGCGGTTGTGCGTGTCCCAGATCGCGAAGGCGAACATGCCGTTGAAGCGCGATACGCAATCGCGGCCCCACTGCTCGTAGCCGTGCACGATAACTTCCGTGTCGGAATGGGTGGAGAACCGATGGCCGGCCGCCTCCAGTTCCTGACGCAGCTCGACGAAGTTGTAGATTTCCCCGTTGAAGACGACCTGGAGCGAACCGTCCTCGTTGCCGATCGGCTGGCCGCCCCCCTCGAGGTCGATGATGCTCAGGCGCCGGTGACCGAGCCCGACCTCCCGGTCGAGGAAGTGTCCCGAGCCGTCGGGTCCGCGATGGGACATGCTCGTAGACATCGCGGTGAGCGTGTCACGCGACGCAGGCGCGCCGTCCTGATGGTAGATTCCGCAGATGCCGCACATGAGATGGGTTGGGTTGGTAGGGAAGGGGCTCCGACGCTCTCTCAGCGCGTCGTGTGCCATGAAGACAGACTTGGTTCAGGTCGTCGGGGTGAAAAGCGTCCGGCTTCGCCGGATCCGCATGATCCGGCGCATCGTCGCGACCTTGAGTGGATTCCGCGCGCGCCAGCGGGCCGGCGCCATGCGCATACCGTCACGCATGGCGCGCAGGTAGTTCGCCACATATCCGCCGCGGATCGACTTCAGGCCCTGGAACGGCACCCGCGTGGCCAGAAAGCCAAGGGCGCGCAGCGTCGGCAGCGCGGTGATGGCGAAGAGGATCTGGTTGCGCGGCCGGAAATAGGTGTCCGCCTGGCCCCGGCGCGAGACCACGTGCTCCATGTGCAGCACGGAGATGGCCGGCGTGTAGAGGATCGTGCCGCCATGGTCGAGCACCCGGTAGGCGAGTTCCACCTCCTCGTAATCCATGAAGAAATACTCGGGAAACAGTCCTGCGCGCAGCACGGAAGCGGTGCGGAAGGCATAGCCGGTGCCGCTGAAGTACTCTGTCTCGAAATACGAGGCCGCGTACTGTGCCATCGGCCGAGGATGACACCAGCGCGGGCCGTCGTCTGTCACGCCATCGGGCCGGTAGATGCGGTAGGCGAGTCCGTCGACGGCCGGGTGACGGTCGAAGGTGTCCACGGTCTTCGCAATCACGTGGGGGTCGACGAGCGAGACGTCGCTATCGAGTCCGACCAGGATGGGCCCGCGGGCCTGCCGGATGCCTTTGTTGCGGGCGACCGACGGGCCGCCGTTCTTTTCCGAGGCGATGACCGTGACGTGCGGGCAGACCTGGCGGATGGCGTCGACCGAGCCGTCGTTGGAGCAGTCGTCGACGATGATGATTTCGAAGTCCGCATCGCGCTGGCGACCCAGCTCGCCGACGAGGGTGACGACGCTCTCCTTGCGACGAAAATTGGGAATGACGACACTGACCTGGGGGGAGGACGGGTTCATCGGACAATCGAGACGGTGGACGGTCGGGATGGTAGGCGGTGGACGGTGGTCGACGGGCCGAGGGGGCGGAAATGGCGTGCGGGGAGGGTCCGGGAATCTGGTCCTTGACCGCTGATCCTTCGAGGCCGCTCCCGCTCCTTGCTGCAGACGACGCTGGTGATGCCCATCACGGTCCGGCCGGTCGCTGATGGGGATAACCCGCCCGCCATTCGCGTCGTCGGCGCCAGAGGCCGGACCAGGGCGACTGGTCGGCGGATTCGGTGTCGAAGCCGCGTATCCGTTCGCCCATGGCACGGAGCCAGACTCCGAAGGAGAGCATGGCGAGACCGAGGGACTGGTGCAGGCCCTTCCAGTGGGTGCGTACGTAGCACGCCTTGCCCTTGTAGAGCAGCATCGACTTGGCGAGCCGCGTGGCCGACGACTTGCCGACCTCGTGCATGAACTTCGCGTCCGGGCAGATCACGGGCTTCATGCCGAGATCCCAGGCGCGGCGGGTCAGGTCGGCGTCTTCGCCATACATGAAGTAGCGCTCGTCGAAGCCACCGAGACGGTCCCAGTCGGTCTTGGAGGCGAGCAGGAAGCAGCCGGTGATGACACCGACCGTGCGCACGGTGTCGCGCGGCCACGAGCCGAGCGACTCGGGATCGAGCAGCGCGTTGTGCCGCGCGATCGCACTGAGGCCGAGCGCGAAGGTGGTGAAACTCCAGAGCGTCGGCGCCCCCCAGCAGGAGGAGCGTTCCAGCGAACCGTCGGGGCGAAAGGCCCGGCCACCATAGAGCCCGTAGTGCGGATGCTGGCGCGCGAAGTCGACGATCACGTCGATCCCGTGGTCGAGCACTTCGGTATCGGGATTGAGCAGGAGGATGTAGGCGGCGTCGGCCTTGCTCGCGGCGAGATTGCATCCCGCAGCGAAGCCGAGGTTCTTCCTCGGCTCGATGAGCACGACCTCGGGAAACTGCTCACGCACGATGGCGGTGGTCTCGTCGGTCGAGTTGTTGTCGACGACGATCACCTGCTGCGTGACACGCGCACGCTGGTCGCGCACGCTCCGCAGGCAGGCGGCGATCTCGCCGGCTGAGTTGTAGGTGACGATGACGATGGCGACGTCGGCTGACATCGTGGCGGAGTGGAGTTGAGTTCGAGCCGGTCGGTGCGACACATCGTGTCGTCCCACCGGGGCAGTGATCAGGAATCGGAGGTTCGGGAGCCGGAGGCGGAGTCGGCCGGACGCTGGCCGATCACGCGAGCGGGAACGCCGGCGGCGATCGAGTCGGCCGGCAGGTCCTTGGTCACGACGGCCCCGGCTCCGACGATGCAGCCATCGCCGATGGTCACGCCGGCCGTGACGACGACGCGCGCGCCGAGCCACACGTCGTTGCCGATCCGGACATCGCGCTCGACCTTGGGCTGGTCGCGAAACGGCTGTCCGCGCACAAAGCGATAGTCCGAGGCGGTGACAAAGACCTCGGGCGCGAACGAGACGAAATCCCCGATGATGATCTGCCCTGTGGCATCGCCCGCCCACAGGCTCGAGCGCTCGCCGATGTGGCAATCACGGCCGATGACGATGCGTTCGCCGTTGCGCAACGAGACGTTTGGGGCGAGCACCGAGCCGGCTCCGAGTGTCATCCTCCGTCGGGGATCCACGTGGCTGTAGCGGTAGTAGTGAACCATCCGCAGCAGATGCAGCCACGCGCGTGGATCGATGATCGAGCGGATGAACCCGCCTGCCTTGCCGGTGGAGCGCGTCATACCGTGTGACCTGATGTTCTGTCGGACGTTTCGCCCATCGTCTCATCTCCTGCCATGGATGAACGCTTGGATCGCGTCCGTCAGCGACTGACTTGCATACGGTCCTGTTCGGTCGAGCACGGCGACTTCCGTCAGATGATCGAGTCGTGCGCGCAGTTCACGCTCGTCCATCGCGACCTGGATCTTTCCCAGCGCGGCCAGGTGCCTTGCGGTCGCGAGCTGGTGTTCGTTGCGCTGCTCGCCCAGGCTGGCTCTCCGGGGCATGACGAGGATGGGTTTACCGTAGCGTAGTGCAGAGAGAATCGTCCCCATACCCGCGTGGGCGATCACCACATCGGCCTCAAGGAACCGGCGGTGAAACTCCGGGGGTTCGAGCATCTGGCTGTACGCGATATGGGAGGGACGCAGGGACGTGCGCCCGATTTGGGCGAAAACGTCCGTGCGGCCGCTCTGGCCGGCCCAGAGATCGATGGCCTGAACGAGGCGATCGAAGGGACCATCGGTGCCAACTGTGACGAAGACCATGGGGGGGGGCTGAATCGATCGAGCTAGAGCACGCTTCCGCGGAAGTATGGGCCACCTTCGCGCGCGAGGTGCTGCCACTGCGTCAGCCAGAGCGAGGCGCAAGCTCCGGCGCGCTGGCCCGACAGGGAGAGCTCCTCTGCGTTGGCCACGCTGTCGACCCAGATCGTACGGATGCGAAGCTTGTGCGCGATCCAGATCGCGATGAATCCCGGTGCTGCACCCGTCGAGATCACGACGTCGGGCCGCTCGCGGAGCAGTATCCATCCAATCTTGACGAATGCGCGCCCGAGCCGGAGCGGCTCATTTCGATTGCAGTCGGGAATCACCGTGAAGCGGGCGCCGGCATCGAGATCGGTTTGGAAACTCCGACGGGTGGTGGCGAACAAGACATCGCATCCGGCAAAACCCGGGCGCAGCCGGAGAAGCTGGACCCAATGTCCACCGCCAGATGCAATGGCGAGGACTCTCTTGCATTTTCTTCCAGAGGGCATTGGGGGCCTAGAGCGGGACTCGTTTGGATGCCTTGATCCGAGGTGCCGTGGTGCGCGTGTCGGTGGCCGATGCTGGCATTGGAGAGCTGACCGGTCCGCTGCCGATCACGCTGAATCGGCGGCCTCCGAGGCGAGGCCGGCGGGGACGTAGGTGCGGGTCTTGTTCAGGACGACGGCGACATTGGCACCGGCCTCAGTCAGCATCGATCCGGCGCGGCGCGCGGAGTCGCGGCTGGTTTTCTCCGATTCCACCACCATCAGCACCTGGTCCATAAAGCGCGCGATTTGCGGCGTCGCGCTGATCTGGCTGACGGGGGGGAGGTCGAAGATGATGTAGTCGTAGTCGCTTGCCTTCAGCTTCGGCACGAGCGAGGCGAAGCGCTTCGGCATGAACCAGGTCTGCTGGTCTTCCTCCGATGTTGTGGATACGAGGTAGAGGTTTTCACGCACGAGTGCATCGTCGCGGCGCTCCTGCTCGAGTGCGTCGCCGATGCCGACTTTGAGATCGCCGCGATGGAAGTGGTGGGTGGTCTTGCGTTCCGGGTTCAGGTCGACGAGCAGCACATTGCCATCACCCGTCTCGGAGAGAGAGGAGGCGAGTCCTGAGGCGATCGTGCTCACCCCGCTATTGGGGCCCGCACTTGTCACCGCGACGAGCTTGGGCTTGCGCGTAATGGCGCGCATCTCGAACGAATAGACGATCCGATTGCGCAGGGCATCGAAATAGT
This sequence comes from Opitutaceae bacterium, assembly GCA_014879845.1. GTDB lineage: Bacteria > Verrucomicrobiota > Verrucomicrobiia > Opitutales > Opitutaceae > JAEWQP01. Next base: position 35,417 of record JACSRI010000272.1, on the reverse strand, counting down.
CGTCGAGCGCCCCTCGGGTTCGCGCTGCGACCACAGCGGTGGAATCCGTCTGGCTTGATGCACCGCCTCGCGCAGTGCCGGCGGTGAGTTCAGGCGACCGGGATCCGCCGGCCGGGAGCGCGGCTGGCGCCAACTTGGGAGCGCGGGGAATGGAGAGCATGAGCGGGAGCCCCACGGCATTTTCGAGGTCTGACGGACGGCGGACACTTTGGTCGAAAAACAGTTCGATGGCCAGGGCGAGAGCCAGTCCGAGGACGCCGCCGCCGAGTGCGAGGCCGAGCAGGATTGGTCGCGACTTCTTGTTGTCGCGCAGCGGGGGAGTCGGGGACTCGATGACACTGATGTTCGACACGCGATTCGGGCCGAACGCCTCGTCCACACGCGCGCGTTCAAGGTTCGTCGAAAGATACTTGTATTGTTGCTCCTGAAGTTCCCGAGTGCGTTGCAGCTCGGTGATCTGAGTCTCAAGAGTGCCGATCCGAGCCATGTCGGCGCGTAGTCGGGCCAATTGATCGTTCAGGATCCGGCGACGGACCTCGATCGCGGTGATGCGGGCGGACTCGACGGCCGGGTCGTAGGCCGGCGCCGTGGCCTCGGTCGCGGTCGTGCCGCCGATTGGCGCCGTGGCGCGCGACTGCGCGGCCAGCTGGGGGTATTCCTTCTCAATCCGCGCCTTGATGGCCTCCTGCTCGGCCAGCCTTGTGCGGACTCCCTTCACCATCGGCGATTCGGACGTGAATTGCAGGAGCAGGTCCTGCTCGCGTCCTCTCAGCACGGGAATGAGGCTCGTCGCCTGCCGATAGGCAGCCTGCGTTTCTTCCGGAATCGACGTCGGGGTGACTTCGACCTTGGCCTGCCCGTCGCCTTCCGCCGATTCGGGCGAAGCTCCCTGGTAGATCGCGAGGAGTGCCTTTCGCTCGGCCAACTCACCTTCGGCCTCGAGAAGGTCCTGCTGAATGCGCGCGGATCGCTCGGCGAAGCTGAGGCGTGCGCTCGCGAGGTCGATCACACCGGCCTGTTCAAGCAACTTGCGCAGTTCCTCCTCGGTCTGCTGCAGGCGCTCGCGACGTGTATCCGTTTCTTGGATGAGCAATTGGTTGATGTCACCCATGCTGCGGTGGACCTTGACGTGCCGTTTGCGGTAGGTGTCGATGATGCCCGCGAGGATGGGCTGGACGCGTGTGCTGTCGGCATTGCGGTACTCGACACTGAGGACGGCGCTGCGCGGCGTCACCTGCAGGCCGCCGAAGATCGCCCCCGCCGCCCGGCTGAGGTCCTTCGCGGGGTCGCCGGTGAGATCGGGAAGTATGCTTGCGGGTCCCATCTCGCGGGCGACTTCCAAGGCGAGGTCGTAGCTGGACAGAATCTCGACCTCGGTGCGGATGATGTTCATGCCGCCACGGTCATCGATAGATCTGCGGCGTACGTCTTCGCTCGCAGTTGGCGACTGGCGGTCCTCAACGTAGCGGATGAGGATTCGCGACTGTGAGACATAGGGCACCACGAGAAACTCGCGCGTGACGAATGCGGCTGCGATGCCCAGGGCTGTCAGCCCGAGGATCAACCATTTGTGTCGGAAAAGAATGTAGTAGGCGAGACCGAGGCTGAACTTGGGCATGGAGCCACCAGTCGGTTCGCCGTCTTCAGCCCGATTCGCCTGAGGTGTGCCTTTGGACCAGTTCATGAAAGTGAGGCGGTGTTCGCTGCAGACCTATGCAATATGTCGGTAGAGCAATGCGCCCAGACATCGGGCGATCGGCAGCGGCATCCTGCGGAAGACGTGATTCTGCCAACCGTCCAGGAGACTGCGATCGGAGACAAACCGTCCGGAGGCACAGTCGAATTTGCTGTACGCCAAACTCGTCTCTTCCGCGCCCCAGGAGAGTTTGAATCGTCGCAGAGTCTCATGGTTCGTGGCGTTTCGTCCGAGGCTTAGGCGCTGAATGCCGCGTTTTCGGCACTCGCACATGCCGGACCACAAGGCGAGATTTGTGGGTCGGAGTCCTTGGAAGCGCTCATCCGATGCGCCGAACTTGAAGAGTCCGTTCGAGCCACGGTGGAAGAATATCACACTTGCGATCGCCTGTCCGCCCTTGCGCACCACCACGGTGAACCCCATCCCCTGAGAGACGATATGGCGATGGATGGCGCGGAAGAACGAGATCGGCTGCGGTGGCAACCCGTGGCGGCGCCGCGTCAGGCCGTGAAGGCGGAAATACTCGCGAATGGCTGAGATCGAATCGGTGATCTCGACTGTAAGCCCGGATTTCTCGGCCTTGCGGATCGCACGCCGTACCGAGGGATGAAAGGCGGCGAAAATCGCGTCTTCCGATCGGTTGAGCCCGAGATCGTGCGTGTAGTAGCGGAGTGAGACCGCCGCATCCGGGTGATTTGGGAGGGTGCCACGGCACTCGATGTAGTCCCACCGGCGCTCGGTGGCGTGACGCTGGATCCTGGCGTATATCGGCTGAGGCACGCCCGTGCCCTCGTCACCCAACGGCCGGCAGAAATCGGAGAAGGGCAGAGAAATGCCTCGCCGACCGGTGATCCATGAATCGATCTCGAACATGGGCACCAGCACGCGATGCCCCGACCGTCCCGCGCCGGTGAAGTAGCAGGGTGCGAAGTTATAGGTGTCTGCGAGCACGCGTGCCCAAGCCGTGGTATGGAATACCGTGGCATCTGGTTGTTCCTCCAGCCAGGACTCCCACCTCGGATCGAGCAGGGGATTGAGCGTTTCGGTTTCGATAAGGGCAGGGATTCTCCCATCGCCAGCCGGAGCGGCGGACGCGGGGGGCACGGCTGGGGCCGCGGACATGATGCTTGCGGGGTTGGGAGTCTGTCGGGCTTTGAACAAGACTGGAATAGCCTGATCAAATCCGGCCAGATCGGAAAGCAAGTTGCCGCGCGCCAATCGACGCCGGCTCCGGGATCCATCGACCCGCGCCACACTCCGGGATCGACACGGAGTCGTGTCCGCGTCCCTGCGTGTGGGGACGGTCATGCGCGCTCTTTCACACGCAGGTCAGCGTCGACACCCGAGTCCGAAGGGAACCTGAACTGGTAGAGCTTGCGACGGGCATCACGAACGAGGACGTTGTTGCGCTGCTCGGAGAGCCCGGAGGGGAGGCCTCCGTCGATGCCGGCTTGCGCGGTGACGGGTTCGCTGCCGGGCACCGGGGACGGCTGAGAAGCGCTCAAACGGGCTCGGCGTGATTCCATGACTTGGCCCACAAGCGTCGGCACCGTCATGAAGATGATTCTCAAATCCTCCCAAAACGAGAGGTTGTTGGCATAGCGGATATCCAACCGGATCATCTGCTCGAACGAGAGCTTGTTCTTGCCCGAAACCTGCCAGAGTCCAGTCAGCCCGGGCATGGCGCGAAAGCGCTCCTTCTGCCACGTTTCGTAGGCTTCGTATTCGTACGGGATGCAGGGGCGCGGGCCCACGAGGCTCATGTCGCCAAGCAGGACGTTGAAAACCTGCGGCAACTCATCGAGGCCGGTCGCCCGGAGGATCCGTCCGAACGGGATCAGACGGGAATCGCCCTTGCTGTCCATCTTGGTCATCGGACGGTTGTTCTTGATGAAGTCGATGGCGTGGGCCTGGTGCGTGGCGACGCTGGCGCCAGCCTTCATGGTGCGAAACTTGAAGATCGTGAAACGGCGACCGTCCAAGCCGACGCGCTCCTGACGGAAAAAAACGGGACCCGGGGCACGCATCCGGGTGACGACAAGCATCACAAACACCATCGGGACGAGGATCGGTAGCGCGGCAAGGCTTCCGATGACGTCGATGGCGCGCTTCCACCACGGGAGCACCGAGGCACGGCGGATTGATACGACGTTGTCGGCACTGAATTGAGCTGGATTGGACATGGTAGAAAAGTGGGTCTAGATGCTGCGGCAGTGGCGGGATTCGATAGCCGGAGCGGTCAACCGGCTCGCTCGAGTTGGGAGCGGTCGAGTATGGCGCGGGCGCTGAAATTGATGGCAGTGAGCAGGACAGCGACGCGTTCGCTGTCGCGCATGCCGTGAAGTATCACGGCCTGCAGGCCGCGCATCGGGCCGGCGACAATCTCCACGTGGTCACCGGGCTGGAGTCCTGGCCGGATCGTCACGACGTCGAGACTCTCTCCGGCCCAACGACGAAGCTCCTCGATGAGGTCATCGCCGACTATCGTGGGTGTTCCGCCGAAGCTGATCACGCCGAGCACGTCGGGTGCGTATCGAACGGCGCGAAAGGATGCGGAGGAGTCAAAACGGCAGAAGAGGTACCGCGGGAAGAGGGGGGAGGTGACCTCGCGGCGGACCCGACGGATGCGCTTCACCTCGCGCAGCTTGGGAAAGTACGTCTCCAGACCCAGCGTCTCACCGAGGTAACGCTGTGAGAGCGTTTCCTTCGAGGGCTTGGTGTGGATGCAGTACCAATTCATGGGTGAGAGGCTAGGGGCTCAGAGGCCCGCTCTCGCGAGCGAGCGGTGCATGACGCTGACGCGGTTCGCGCCGGTCCGGTATGTCCGGCGCTGACAAGCTGCCGCCATCCCGGTGCATGTCCGGTTTCCGCGTTGGCGGAATCCGAGTGGACCGGGGAGGGATGGAGTTGAGTGATTGAGCGTCATGGCGAGGGGCCACACGCGGTGGTTGTAAAACGGCACCGCCCTAGGGAAATAAACCGAGAGAAGTGCCGGGAGGTGAAAAAAGGGTGGTTAGTGCCGGTCGCCCTTCAGGTCGCGGGGGAAAAGCGCGAGTTGCATCAGCGAACCGGGTGCGTTCGGCTTCACACCGACGCGTCGCGGGCATCCGCGAGTTGATCGGGTGGCAGGCGCGGGCAGTCCTGCGGTGTGAGTCGTCCGTTTGCACGGGTGCCAGACTCAGCGCGTCGCGACGAGCGATTCAATGAATTTGACACTTGGAGGCCCTCAATCAGGTCGCCCCTGACACCCTGAGTGCCGCATTCCTCTACCCTGTAGGGGGGATGGCACTCCAAGCTCGTGGTATTTGCGATGATAAGCGTCTTGTGTGCAACGAGTAGTGTATCCGTTGTCTGAGCGGAAACGGTCTGGGAAAGGCGGTCAGGGTGAGCCCCGATGCGTCCCGGTCGCCTCATCAGGGTGGGTGCCGCAGCCCGTCGAAACTCGTAACCCGTCCGTCACCTGTCGGGGAAGATGACAATCTTTGGGGACTCCGTGGTAATCTGGCAATTGGCTCCAGACCAATGTCTTGGATGAAGTGGGGAGCCCGTGTGTAAGATCTTCTGACGCGCGTGTCGCCGATTCTGACGGTTTCGTGAGAGCACCTCCACCGCGGACCCACTGGACCGCGGTGCGCTTCGCCAGGCTTTCGCTGCGCGAAAGCTGAGAGATGGTGCCCGCGAGCTTATGTGGAATAGCGCGCGTAGGCCAACTTGAGCGACTCACGTACCTGCTCGCGCAACTCTTCTGGCACGAGCACCTCCGCATGCTCCACCGCGGACCCCCTGGACCGCGGTGCGCCTCGCCAAGCTTTCGCGCAGCGAAAGCTGAGAGATGGTGCTCGCGAGCTTAGGTGAAATAGCGCGCGTAGGCCAATTTGAGCGACTCACGTACCTGCTCGCGCAACTCTTCTGGCGCGAGCACCTCCGCATGCTCCCCCCACTTCAGGACGGCGAGCTTGGCGCCGGTGAGATGGTTGACCCGGATGGTGATCACAGCACCGCCGTCGGGCTGATCATCGAGATGCTGGGAGGGGTGCCAGGGTTGTTCGCGCGCGTAGATCGCGGCGTGGGCGTCGAGTGCGATACGGACTTCCGTCTCCCGGGCACCGATGAACCTCCCGAGGCAGCCCCGCAGGCAGGCCTGGACGTCGAAGTCCCGTGGCGGCGTGAAGGTCGCGCCGGTCGTGGCGATCGCGTGGATTCGCGTCAGGGCGAAGCTCCGCTGCTCGTTGCGGCGGACGTCGTGGGTGATCAGAAGCCATCCATCGTCCAACCCCGCGAGGTGCAGCGGGTGGACGAGGCGCGTCTCCGTCCGGGTGGCTCCGGGTTTGCGATATCCGAGGTGCACGACCCGGCGCTCGAGCGTGGCCTCCAGCAGCGTGAGCAGCCGGTGGATTTCGTCGTGACCGTCGCCGTGGGCCGCGGACAGGACCGTGTCGATCGAGTCTGCCGCGATGGAAAGCACGCTCCCGAAGAGCGGGGCGATACGGCGGATCAGATCCGAGAACATCCGGCCCCGCGGCGAGCCGTGCCATCGATCGAAGAGGCGGCCGGCCAGCGCCAGCGCGAGGGCCTCGCGCGGGTCCAGCCGGAGCAACGGCAGCGTGTCGCAGGGGCGGGTGTAGACATAGGAATTCCGAGGCCGGTCCCACTTGACGGGCGCGCCGAGCCGATCGCCAAGGAAGGCGATGTCGCGCTTGATCGTCAGCCGTGAGACCTCGAACTCGGCGGCCGCGGAGTCGGCGGTGAACTGTTCGCCGCGCTGGAGGCGTCCGTGCAGGCAATAGAGGCGTTCAAACTGGGTGTGCGCGATGCGCGGGGACGGCGTCGGCGGGGCGCGCTCTTTTTGGCGAGAGGGCGTGGGCATGTGGGGTCGGGGAGGGCGCGAGGCGCTCCGTTGCTGGTATCGGTCGTCGGCACACGGAGCTGTAGCTTCGAGGCGGCGCCGCCTCGCCCTGCAGTATCGGGTGTCGGGATCGCCGCGCCGCGTCGTGCTCGTCGACCCCAGCGTTACCGGACGGATGGCGGGGTGGGTGACCTGTGCCCGGCGCTGCGATCCGCGTCCCTCCGGCTCCCTGACGCGGCCGCGCCACTCCTTCGGCCTCTTCGGCAGCCCAGGGGTGCGCGCGGCCCGCTCGCTCGTGCGTCGGTGCGGGATGGTGACGCTGACGCGTGGATCGCTGGCGCTGTCGCGTCGACACTCGGCGAGACGTAAATGCACCCTGGCGCTGCTCCGGCTGAACATCGCGCTGCCGGCATTGCATGCGTCGCGCGCAGGGTCGCGCCGTGGCCCGCCGCAGGAGCCGCGGCATCCTGCAAGCGGGTGCGAGGTGTCCGCGCGCGGTCGTAGTTGTCGCTGCCGACGCATACGGCCGCACGCGCTGCATGGTACACCGCGCTGGTGCGGAGGCATGCGGGCGGGTGCGCGAGGCGCCGGAGTGCGCTCCGCGTCACGAGGGTTGCTCATCCCGCGCACCCCGGCCCGTGCCGAGGACAGTCGGCGATCCGTTCGCGTTGCCTCGAGCGCGGCGTGCGTTCGACGTGCCGCTGTCCCGTGGCCACGGAGCGTGTCCGCATGGGGTTCGGACGCGTTCGGAAAAAACTTCCGGGAAATTTCGGCAGTATACCGGGATGATACTGCGGCCCTGCTAGGCTGTGTCCCGAACTCCGAGGCGGGTGCAGCCGGACGACCGGATGGCTCGCCGAGGCGTTCACTCAAACAAACAACACACAACACACAGATACAACGAAAGGTACAGCGATGAATACGAAACAAGCCAACAAACTGGCCTCCTACACCGCCGTCGAGGCGATGCTGAAGGCCCTTCCTGAGGTCGAGAAGCAGCCGGGACTCCCGGCCCGGCTCGAGCAGCTCAGTGCGACGATCGAGGAGATCAAGACCCTCGCTCTCACCCAGACCCAGCCGATCCGTGCGAGCATGGCCCAGCGGGACAAGCTCATGGAGGACATGACCGACATGACCCGGCAGATCGCCGGTTTTGTCGCGAGTGTCGCGACCGAGCATGACCTGCCGAGCATCCGCCGGACGGTGACGCTCGGTGACACGTTCCGCCGCCTGCGCCGGGCCCACCGGCTCACCGTGGCGGAGCGTGTGCTCGGCGCGGCGCGCGAGGTGCTTCCGCAACTGGCCGCCATGGGTGTGACCGCGGAGATCCTCGATGTCTTCGAGGCGCGCATTCGTGCCGCCGACGAGGGCGTGGGTTACCCACGCACCACGATGGTGTCGAAGCGCAGCGCGACGGTGAAGCTGGCGGACTTGTTCCGCCGTGTGGATACGCTGCTGCGCGACCACATCGACGCGCTCATGTTCCCGGTGCGGAAGGTGGATGTGAAGGCGTATGCGGCCTACCGGTCGGCGCGCCAGATCATCGACCGACGTGGGAGTCGATCGGGCTCGAGGGGGAGCAAGACCCCGCCTGGCGTCGCGCCCGTGACCGCCACAGCGGTCACGGAAGAACCATCGATGGACAAACGTGTCGCGGCCTGATGCCGCCATGTGGGGCCATGGATCCTGAGCGCCACGCCTGCCCCGGCGTGGCGCTTTTCATTTGTCCAGGGTCGATGCGTGCTGTCGCGGCTCTTGCCTGGGTGGGGACGTGTCTCTTGCGAGGGAGGCGACGTGTACGAAGGTCAGAGGCCTGATCCCTTTGCACCCTTTCCATCCTTCGCGACCCGCCCTCCGCCTGGGAAGAACCCAACGAAAAGCCCCGCGTCCGTGAGAACGCGGGGCTGTGATTGATGGGTGGATGCGAGTATGCCGTAGTTGCGCGAGCGGCTGGAGAACCGAAGCGGTTTCGGCTTTCGCGCTTCCGCTGCGCGGAACGCTTTCGCCGAAACCTTGCCCGCCACTCGCAGCGCGAGTGGCTGCTCAGTTCGCCGATGCTCTCGTGCGCTTGGTCTTTTCCACGATGAAGTCGCGGATGATCTGCATGCGCTCGCGGGCGCGGCGGGAATCCTCGACCTCCTCGGCTGTCTTCTGGCGCTCCTGCTCCCACATCACCTTGCGCATCTTCGACAGGGCGATGTTCTGGAGCTGGCGGACGCGCTCGCGGGTGATGCCGAACATCTCGCCGACTTCCTCGAGCGTGCGCTCGTCCTCGCCGTCGAGGCCGAAGCGCAGCTTGATGATGCGGGCCTCGCGTTCGTCGAGGTCGGCGACCATGCGGCGCAAGTCCATGTTGCGGGCCTTCTCGCGCAGCGACTCGAATGGATCGCGCGCGTTCTCGTCGCCGACGATCTCGCCGAACTCGGTGCTGTCGCCGTCTTCGCCGATGGGGGCGTTGAGCGAGGCCGGGCGCACGCTCACAGTCTTCAGGTGCGAGACCTTGTTGACCGGCATGTGCAGCTCCTCGGCCAGCTCCTCGTCGGTGGGCTCGCGGCCGAGCTCCTCGGTCAGCGCCATGGCCATCTTGCGCATCTTCGAGATCTTGTCGACGAGGTGGACGGGCAGGCGGATCGTTTTGCTCTGGTTGGCCAGGGCACGCTTGATCGACTGCTTGATCCACCACGCGGCGTAAGTGGAGAGCTTGCCGCCCTTCTGCGGGTCGAAGCGCTCGACCGCCTTGATCAGGCCGATGTTGCCCTCGCTGATGAGGTCGAGCAGCGGCAGGCCAAAGTCCTTGTAGTCGTGCGCGATCTTCACGACCAGGCGCAGGTTGGACTTGATCATCAGATCGCGCGAGGGCTTGTGCCCGCGCTTGATCTTGGCGGCGAGTTGCACCTCCTGCTCGGGTGTGAGCAGCGGCGTCTTCGCGATCTCCTGCAGGTAGAGTTTGAGTGTACTGCGATCGCCGGGTTCGGCGGGCGAAGGCGCGTCCGCGTTCTCGGTAAACGAGGGCGGCGCATCCTGAATGGCGGGCGGCGTGAGCTTCTCGACGTTGTCGACGGCCGAGACCTCGGTCTCCTCCTTGTCAGCGACCGACCGGGGGCGTTTCTTTTCAACGATGGTGGTCATGTTCATGGTGTGGACGCGCGCGGGAGCAGGCAGGTTTCGTGAATCGATCCGCGGGAAGTTCGTATCCGAGGGAACGGATCGTGGAGCGGAGGCTGCGGTGCGCGTGGTCACGAGTGAGATGGTGTGTCAGTCGGGTTTATTCCCGAGACACGGTCTAACACCAACCGTGCCACGTGTCCCGGCGGATACGTGCTGCACCACGTGTAGGTCGCGAAATCCGCGCGGGGTATTAGCGCATGTATCTCCACCCAGCACTCCGCAAACAGCGCAGCTGGCGTGATCTGCCGCTAAATCCGACGCGGCCTACTCGAAGGATTCTGCGAGCGTGACGGCCTTGAAGAGCGCGGAGGCCTTGAAGATCGTCTCGTGGAATTCATTCACCGGGACGGAGTCGGCCACGATGCCCGCGCCGGAGTGGATGTGCACCTTGCCCTCGTGCAAGAGCGCGGTGCGCAGCATGATGCAGCTGTCGAGGTTGCCGTCGTATCCAAACCATCCCAACACGCCGGCGTAGAAACCGCGCTGGATCGGCTCGCTCTCCGCGATGATCTGCATGGCGCGGATCTTGGGCGCGCCGCTGACCGTGCCGGCCGGGAAAGTCGCACGCATCAGGTCGTAGGCGTTGCGATCGTCGGCCAGCCTGCCTTCGACCTGCGAGACGATGTGCATGACGTGCGAGTAGCGCTCCACGACCATGAACTCGCGCACGTTGATCGAGCCGTACTGGCACACCCGTCCCACGTCGTTGCGCGCCAGATCGACCAGCATGAGGTGCTCGGCGCACTCCTTTTCGTCGGCGAGCAGTTCCTTCTCCAGGGCGGCGTCCTCGGCGGCATCGGCACCACGGCGGCGTGTGCCCGCGATCGGGCGCGTCTCCACCAGGCCGTCGGTGAGGCGCACGTGCACCTCGGGCGAGGCGCCCACGAGGGCGAAGTCGCCGGCCTCCAGGATGAACATGTAGGGCGACGGGTTGACCGTGCGCAGGGCGCGGTAGAGGTCGAGGGCCGGTTGCGGGAATGGATGGGAGAACCGTTGCGAGAGCACGACCTGGATGATGTCGCCGGCTCGGATGTATTCCTTGGAGCGCTCGACCATGTCCTCGAAGCCCTCCTGCGTGAAGTTGCCCGGCGGCACCCGCACGTTGCCCACATCGGCGAGGACGGCGGGGCGCAGCCCGACCGGCTGGCGCAGGATGGCGAAGAGTTCCTGCAGCTCGCGCACGGCCGCATCGTAGACCGCGCCGGCGTCGGCTCCGGCGGGCAGGTGGGCGTTGACGCAGACGCGGATGGTCTGGCGGGCGCGATCGAAGACGACGAGCGAGTCGGCCAGGATGAAATAGAGCAGCGGCGTGCCCAGGGGCTCGGTCGGGGCCGTGCCGACGACCGGCTCGATGCGCGCGATGTACTCGTATCCAAGGAAACCTACGGCACCGCCGACGAAACGCGCCATGCCCGGCAGGCGCACCGGGTGGTAGTGCCGCATGTCGGCCTCGAGCAGCGTGAGCGGGTCGGCGGGCGTGGGCACGGTCTCCACGCGGCCGTCGGCGTGGGTGATCGTGCTGGTCTGCGCGCCGCAGCGGAAGACCTTGCGCGGCCGGCATCCGATGATGCTGTAGCGCGAGAGATTCTCGCCGCCCTCGATCGACTCGAGCAGGAAGGACGGCCCGCGGGTGCGCAGCTTTGCGTAGGCGGAGACGGGTGTCTCCAGGTCCGCCATGAGGTCGGCGTAGACCGGCAGGATGTTGCCCTGGCCGGCGAGCCGGACGAAGTCGGAGCGGGACGGATGAATGTTCATGGAAGAAAGGCCGGCGGTTTCAGCTATCGCGCTTCCGGTTCGCGGAACGCTGTCGCTGAAACCTTGCTCGCCGCTCGTGTGGCGAGTGGCTGGCGGCGGAGTCTGCAATAGGGTGAAAGGTCGAAAGGTGGGAAGGTTAAAGGATGCAGCGCGCGCAGCACCGCACACGCCCGACTTTTCATCCCCGTTCACGACCATCCAACGGCTCGGCGCGAGCGTCCCACAAGATCGGCCGCGAGATCGGAGAGGTGCGGGGCGCGCCTCGCGTGCAGTGCGTGCGAGGCAGACAACGATGCGCCGGTTTTTCGGCGAATTCGGTTGGCGCCTTTCCGACCCCGGATAACTTGGAGGTGTCCTAAAACCCCACACACGGATGAGTTCTGAAAACAAGGTTCTGGCGATCATCATGGGCGGCGGCCGCGGCACGCGCCTCTATCCCTTGACCAAGGAGCGCTGCAAACCGGCGGTCCCGCTGGCGGGCAAGTACCGCCTGGTCGACATCCCGATCAGCAATTGCCTGAACTCGGGCATCAACCGCATCTTCGTGCTCACGCAGTTCAACACCGCGTCGCTGCACCGGCACATCCAGAACACCTACCGCTTCGATCCGTTCAACGGCGGCATGGTCGAGATCCTCTCCGCCGAGCAGACGGAAAAGGGGGACATGTGGTATCAGGGCACGGCCGACGCGGTGCGCCAAAACCTGCACCACTTCGCCGACCACAAGCACGACCTCGTGCTCATCCTCGCGGGCGATCAGCTCTACCGCATGGATTTCCGGGCGATGATCCAGCAGCACATCGAGACGAAGGCCAACGTCACCATCGCCGCGCTGCCGTTCCCGGCCAGCAAGGTCGAGGGCCTCGGCCTGATGCGCGTCAACGACGACCTCTCGATCGCCGAGTTTGCGGAAAAACCCAAGGACCCCGCGGTCATCGAGAAGATGGTCGTCGGCGAGGCGGTGCAATCGCGCCTGAAGTTCACCCCGGCGGGCAAGCACTGCCTGGCCTCGATGGGCAACTACGTGTTCAACCGCCGTGCCCTCGTCGAGGCCTTGAACAACAACATGACCGACTTCGGCAAGGAGATCATCCCGAGCCTCCTCGGCAAGGGTCGCATCTACAGCCACATCTTCGAGGGTTACTGGGAGGACATCGGCACGGTGCGCGCCTTCTTCGAGGCCAACCTCCAGCTCACCGACGTGGTCCCGCCCTTCAACTTTTTCGCCGCCGGCGTGCCTGTCTACACCCACGCACGCTACCTGCCGGCTTCGAAGGTCAACCGCTGCACGATGGAGCACGTGGTCATGGCCGACGGCTGCATCATCACCGAGGCGCAACTGCGGCGCTGCGTGATCGGCATCCGTGCGACGGTACGCGAGGGCTGCAAGCTCGAGAACGTGGTGATGATGGGCGCGGACGGTTTCGAGACGGAGCGCGATATCCGCTCCAACGCGGAGAACGGCGTGCCCAACGTCGGCATCGGGCACAATTGCACGATCCGCAATGCGATCATCGACAAGGGCGCGCGCATCGGGAACAACGTCGTGCTCGACCCGGCCGGCAAGCCGGCGAACTGGGAAGGGCAGGGCGTCTACATCCGCGACGGCGTGCTGGTCGTGCCGAAGAACGCGATCATCGCGAACAATACGGTGATCTGAGGATGGAGGACAGAGGACGGAGGGACAAAAAGATGAAAGGACGAACGGACTAGAGGGCGAAGGGCCTGAGGGACACATGGAGCGACAGCCTCCGGGAAAGCGAAGCCACGGTTCCATGGTCCAAGCTTCCCTGCCCGCCGCCCTCGGCACGCTGCCCCCGACCCTTGAATTCTGACAACCGACTCATCGCTCCCGCGTTCCGAATCTCGCCCGGCATCTGACTTTCGCGCATCAACGTAACGTCCGCCAAACGAAAGGAGCTTCTCGTGAAACGCATCCTGGTCTGCTCAGACGGCTCCAACTACTCCCGCGTGTGCTGCCAATACGCCGCATGGCTGGCCGGCCGCACCGAGGCGGGGTTTGAGGTTTTGTATGTCACGGACCTGCGGCAATTCGAGGTCCCGCTGGTCGCCGACATCGGCGGCTCGCTCGGCATCCAGCCCTATCAGGCGGTGCTCGGCCAACTCGAGGAACTCGAGAAGAAGAAGGCCGACGTGATCCTCGAGTCGGCCAAGTCGGTCTTCACCGAGGCTGGCCTCGGCGGGCGGGTGCATGCCACCCACAAGACCGGCCTGCTCGTCGACTGCCTGACCGACTACGACCAGTCGACCGACCTCATCATGCTCGGCAAGCGCGGCGAGAACGCGAACTTCGCCACCGAGCACCTCGGCTCGACGATGGAGCGCGTGCTGCGGGCGAGTTCGCGCCCGTGCCTGGTCACCTCGCGCTCGTTCCGCCCGATCTCGCGCATGCTCCTGGCCTACGACGGCAGCCCGAGCTGTCGCAAGGCGCTCGAGCATCTGGCCGGATCGAACGCGTGGCGCGGACTCGAGCTGCATATCGTGATCGTGGCGGGCGCGATCGTCGCGGACGACGCGGTCAAGCACCTGCGCGAGGCCGAAGCCGCGATGAAGGCGGCGGGCTTCTCGCCCATCTGCCAGATGCTGCACGGGTCACCCGAGGATCAGATCGCGGCGTATGTGACAAGCAACGACATCCACCTGCTTGCCATGGGCGCCTACGGCCACAGTCGCATTCGCTACCTGATCATCGGCAGCACGACGACCGGGATGATCCGGACCTGCAAGGTGCCGGTGCTGTTGTTCCGTTGAGCCACCGGGCGGGCGCGGCAGAGAGATCTCGCCGAGCCCACGACTGCGCTCTGCGCCGCCGCTGAACACAAGGAGGCCTCGGCGGGCGATCTCAGCACGCACGCAGGCATCACACCGACGCCTCGGCCAGGCGTCGCCACCTCAAGACCCGACCGCGCTCAGCGGCGACCGCCGCCGCCGCTCTGGGTCCAGAGGGAACGCTGGCCGGGAGGGGCGGAGGCGGCGACTTGGGCGAGCTTGGTCGTGAAGTCGCGTTCCTGCTCCTCGAGCTTGCGCTCCTGCTTCTCGATCTGGGTCTGCTTGTCGCGCAGGTGCTCCTCGTAGCGGCGCATCGCGGCCTCCTGTTCCTGGAAGGCGCGCACGTCGTCGAGGAAGGCCTTGCGCTCGCGCTCCAGGCCCTCGGAGGCCTGCTGCACCTTCTCCCAGGCGAGCTTGATGTTGGCGTCGTCGACCTTGGCACCGGCCTTGGTGGCGGGCTTGGCCGTCTGAATTTTGACCTTCTCCTTCTCGACCTTGGCGGCCTGGGCGCGCAGGCGCGCCTCGAAGGCTTTGAGTGTCTTCTCCTGCTTCTCGAGCGTCTCGAGGTCCTCGAGCATGTGCTTGCGGTCCTCCTCGATCTTGGCCGCGGACTCCTTGATGCGGGCGGACTCGAGGCGGAGCTTGAGCTGCTCCTTGTGCATGAGCTCGCGCTCGTCCTGGAGCTTGCGGCGCAACTCGTCGAGGTGTTGGCGATCGCTTTCCTCGGCGCGCATCTTGTCGGCCGTGGCGAGGGAAAGGCGGGTCTCAAACTCGGCTTTCTGGCGCGCGAGCTCGGCGCGTTCGTTCTCGAGGCGGGCGAGCATCTCCTCGTTCTTGCGGGCGAGGCGGCCCTTTTCCTCGGCGACCTGGGCGGCGTCGAGCTGCACCTTGCGCTGCTCGACGGTGAGGGTCTCGCGCAGGCGGCGGATTTCGTCCCGCTCGCCGTCGAGCCCGCTGGTGGCGTCGCGGTCGGACTGCAGCCGCGTGATCTCGGCGTTGAGTCGTTCCTTCTCGGCGGCGAAGGCGAGGCGTTCGCTCTCGAGGAGCGAACGGGTCTGCTCGAGTTTTTCGCGTTCGGCGGCGAGGGTCTTGCGCTCGCTGGCGAGCGTCTCGCGGACGGCGTCGAGACGCGCCCGCTCGCCGGCGAGGGTGGCGCGCTGCTCTTCGCGCGCCTGCATCTCCTCGGTGGCGCGCGAGGCGAGGGCTGACCGCTCCTGGTCGAGGCGGGCCTCGGTCTCGGCGAGCGACTTGAGGCGCTCGGTCAGGCCGGTATCCGAGGAGGCGGCGCGGGCGGCGGAGTCCTTGAGGGACTTTTCCCAGGCGGCGAGTTCGTCGGCGCGGGACTGGAGGCGGCGCGCCTCGTCGTCGAGGCGGGCGAGGGATTCCTTCTCGGCCTGGACGCGGGCGGCCTCGGCCTGGAGGCGTTCGCGCTCCGCGGCGAGGATGGCGCGGTCGGCCTCGAGCTGCTCGGCGCGATCGCGCGCGGCCTTGGCCTCGGCCTGGGCGCGGGCGGCACGCTGCTCGAGCTCGGAGCGCTCGCGCGCGAGCTGGAGCTTGTCGGCCGTGAGTTTCTCGCGCATCTCGGCGAACATCGCCTCCTGGGCGGGGGCGGTGCCGGCGGACTCCGTCGCGGACTGAAGGAGGTTTTCCACCTCGGCCTCGCGCAAGGCGAGGGCGGCGGCGCGATTGGCGAGGTCGGAGCGGGAGGAGGCGAGCGTCTTGCGGTCGGTCGCGAGGGCGGCCGCGCGCTGGTCGAGTTCCTGCTTCGTTGACTCGACCGACTTGAAGGCGTTGGCCAGTTTCTCCTCGTCGAGGCGGACGGTCTCGCGGGCCTTCTCAAGCGCCTGTTTCTCGGTCTCGATCGAGTCGCGCAGCGCCAGGACGGCGTCGGCCTCGGCGCGGGCCGTGGCGAGCACCTCGCGTTCGCGCGCCAGCTGCGTGCGGGCCTCGGAGAGGGCGGCCTCGGCTTCGGCGATCTCGCGGCGGATGGAGTCGGTCTCGGCGCGCTGGCGGGAGACGGTCTCGCGCTCGGAGGCGACCGAACTCTTCTCGGCGCTGAGGCGCGATTCGGCGTCGCGCAGGCGCGAGGCGGCGGCCTCGTTGTCGCGCGCGAGGGCCGCGGCGGCGCGTTCCTTCTTGTCGAGCTCGGTGCGGCGGGTCTCGAGTTCGAGCAGCGCGGTGGCCAGGCTCTTGCCCTCGGCCTCGATCGCGGCGGCGCGGCGGCGCAGGGTGTCGGTCTCGTTCTTGAGCACGAGCCGATCGGCCTCGATCTGGCGGCGCAGGGCGGCGGACTCCTGCTGGAAGGCGGCTTCGCGTTCGCGCTGGGCCTGGATCTCGGAGTCGAGCTGTTCCTGCTTGGCCGCGAGTTCGCGGCGGGCGGCATCGAGGGCGAGTTCCTTCTTCGAGAGTTTGGTGGCTTCGGCCTCGACGGTCTTCTTGATCTCGAGCTGGCCGGTGAGCTCCTGCTTGAGGCGGGCGGCCTCGGCCTGGTTGGCGGCGGCTTCGGCGAGCGAGCGCTCGAGCGCGGTCTGCTGGGCGGTGACGCGCTGCGTGGCTTCGGTGAGCCGGGTGTGCTCCTCGGACAGCGCGGCCTGCTCGGCGACGAGGTGCTGCTCGCGCTCGTCGAGTTCGGTGCGGCGGCGCTCGAGGGCGGCGGCGGTGTCGTCGAGCCCGGTGCGGCGGGTGTTGATCTCGGCCTGGAGGGAATCGAGCTGCGAGCGATGCTCCTCGATCGCGCGTGTCTCGGTGGCGAGACGGTGGCCCTCGGCCTCGATATGGGCGGCCCGCTGCTCGAGGCCGGCGAGCTGGGCGCGGGCCTCGTCGATGCGGGCCTGCTCGGCGGTCTGCCGTTCGGTGCGCCGCTGGATCTCCTCGCGGGCGGTCTCGAGGGCGGCCTGTTGTTCGGCGATGTCGCGGCGGGTCTGGTCGAGCGCGGCGGTGCGCTCCTCGAGTTCGCGCAGGCTCGTGCGTGCGCTTTCTGCGGCGGTGGTGAGGCGTTTCTCCTCGGCGACGATCTCGGCGGAGCGGCGCTCCAGGGCCGCGATGTCGCTCTGGATCTTCTCCTCGCGTTGGCGCAACGAGGCCTCGCGCTCCTCGAGCGAGGTGCGGGAGGCCTCGATCTCGTCCTCGCGGGAGCGGATCTGCTCCTCGCGCGAGCGCAGCATCTCGGCCGTGGCGTTGAGCTCGAGGCGGCGCTGGTCGATCTGGATACGACGGGCGTCGAGCTCGATCTGCGCCTCGGAGAACTGGGAGCGCTCCGCATCGAACGCGGCGCGGTCGCGGATCAGCTCCTCCTCGGCCGCGTTGAGCGTGGTGGAGGCGAGCTCGAGTTGACTCTGGCGCGTGGTGAGATCCTTCTCGCGCGCGGCGAGGCGGGCCTGCTCCGCGGCGAGGCGCTGCTCCTCGAGGGCGAGCTCGGCGCGGCGCTCCTCGAGCACCTGCAGCTCGGCGGCGCGGCGGTCGACCTCGGCGCGTGTGCGGGCGAGTTCGAAGCCCGCGGTCTCGATCTCCTCGCGGCGCGTGGCGATCTCGGACTCGAGCTTGGTGATGTCGGCGGCGCGGCGCTCGAGCTGGGCGGCCTCGGCGGCGGCCTGCTGGTGGGCGCGGGCGAGCGAGTCGCGCTCGGTCTGCAGGCGGGTGACGGATTCGCGCAGCGCGGCCTTTTCCTCCTCGATCTGGCCGCGGTCGGCGGAAAGGGCGTTCTCGCGGGCGAGGAGGGCGTCGGCGAGTCCGGCGATCTCCTGGGCGCGGGCGTCGATCGTCTCGGTGCGCTGCTTGAGGTCGGCCTCAGCGGCGTCGAGCGCGGCGCGTTTGGCCGCGTGCTGGGCGACCTCCTGCTTTTCCCGGTTGAGGGCAACGCGGGCCTGCATGAGGGCGTTGCGCTCGCCGGCGAGCTCGGCGCGGTCGGCCTCCAGTTGCTTGAGCAGCTCGCGGGCGCGGGCGCTCTCCTCGGCCATCCGGCCCTCCTCGTCGACGAGGGCGCTGGCGCGGCTGTTGAGGCGGGCGCGCTCATCCTCGAGACGTTTCTGGGCGGCGGCCAGTTCGGCCTTGGCGCGGGCGGAGCCTTCCTCGGCGCTGCGGGCGTCGCGGCGGAGTCTCTCGATCTGCTCGGTGAGCTCGGCGTGCTCGGCTCGGCGCTCGGACAACTCGGTGACCTGCGCCTCGAGCGCGGCCTTTTCCACGCGGAGGGACTCGGCGGCGGCCTCGAGGTCGCGGCGGTCGCTCGAGAGCTTGTCGAGGTCCTGACGCAGGCCGGCGATCTTCTTGCGCACGCCGGCCGTATCGCCGATGCGCGGGGCCTCGTCCTTGGGCTCGGCGCCTGCGGCTGCGGCCGGGACCTTGGCCCGGGCGGGTGCGACCTCGGTGGCGACCGGACCGATATTTTCGAGGAGGTTCTCGATCTGGCCGAGTTCCTCGGCAGAAACCGTGTCGTCCTGCTTCTCGTTCGGGCGCAGGAGGTGGACGGTGCGACGCACGACCTCCTTGAGGTTGTCCGGGTCGCTGAAGACATCGGTGATGCCCAGGCGGATACCCTTGATGATCGACGGCAGCTCCAGGTTGGCCGCGATCATGAAGACCGGCACGGTGGGCTGGATCTTCTTGAGCGATTCGACGAAGGCGAACCCGGTCGAGTCCGGGATCTCGTGGTCGGTGATGACGAGATCGAACAACTCCTGGCGGGCGAGCTTGAGTGCGTCGGTCGCGCTCGTGAACGCGCGGATGTCGAAGCCGAGGTCGGCCATGAGCAGCGCGAGGGTGCGCTTGGCCTTCGCGTTGGCACGCAGGATGAGGATTTTGCGGGTCAAGGTGGGAAAGGGTCTTTCCGGTTTGCTCGTCCGGAACCGGGGGGCGGTGAACCGGTGATCCGGGAATTTACGGGGGGTTTACGCCGGAAACCTCCGGTCGGCGGATGAGTATGAGCTGCTGAAAATCAATCCGTTGTGTAAAATGGCGGCGGTGTATGAGCGCGACTGCACCCAAACTGGGGAGTATCGCCCAGACGGACTGCCTCGAATTGGCGCGCCGTCGCTGCGCCGACTGTGTCGCGCTGCCCCGGCGCCGGTTCGAGGTGTCGGAGCCGGACGCGGTCGCCAGTCTTGTAAGTGGATGGCGACGAGACCATTTTGCAGCCTTCCGTGCGGGATGCCTCCGCGCCCTCGGTCGGAACGGATCGTGCGACTCGTCCGGAAAACCGCCGACTCATGGAAACCAATCGTCTGACCGAGATGTCCGCCGCCGCGCTGCGCGAGGCCCAGAACGAGGCCCGCCGGCGCAACCACAACGAAGTCGACACCCTCCACCTGCTCGCCGCGCTCGCGGCCCAGGAGGGCGGCATCCTCGAGGGCGTCCTGCGCAAGCTCGAGATCCCGCCCAACGCCGTGCGCCTGGCCGTCGACCGCGAGCTCAACCGGCTCCCGAAGGTCTCCGGCAGCGTCGACACCTCGAAGGTCTATGTCACGCAGGCCGTCGGCGACGTGCTGACCCGCGCCGAGGAGGAGGCGGGCAAACTCAAGGACGAGTATGTCAGCGTGGAGCACCTGCTGCTCGGCCTGGTCGACGTGGCACGCCCGGCCGCGCTCGCCCAGCTCCTGCGCAGCTTCGCCCTCGATCGCGCCCGCGTCCTGAACGTCCTGCGTGAGGTGCGCGGCAACCAGCGCGTGACCACGCAGACGCCCGAGTCCACCTACCAGGCGCTCGAGAAATACGGCCTCGACCTCGTGGCCCAGGCCCGCAAGGGCAAGCTCGACCCGGTCATCGGCCGCGACGGCGAGATCCGCCGCGTCGTGCGTATCCTCTCCCGCAAGACCAAGAACAACCCCGTCCTCATCGGCGAACCCGGCGTGGGCAAGACCGCCATCGTCGAGGGCCTGGCCCAGCGCATCCTGCGCGGCGACGTGCCGGAGGGGTTGCGCGAAAAGACCATCTTCTCTCTCGACATGGGCGCGCTCATCGCCGGCGCAAAATACCGCGGCGAGTTCGAGGAGCGGCTCAAGGCCGTGCTCCAGGAGGTCAAGGCCGCCGAGGGGCGCATCATCCTCTTCATCGACGAACTGCACACCATCGTCGGTGCGGGCAAGGTCGATGGCGCGATGGACGCCGGCAACCTGCTCAAGCCCATGCTCGCCCGCGGTGAGTTGCACTGCATCGGCGCGACCACGCTCGACGAGTATCGCAAGCACGTGGAAAAGGACGCCGCGCTCGAGCGCCGCTTCCAGCCCGTGCAGGTCGAGCCGCCGTCGGTCGAGGACACGATCTCGATCCTGCGCGGCCTGAAGGAGCGCTTCGAGGTGCACCACGGCGTGCGCATCCAGGACAACGCGCTCGTCAGCGCCGCCGTGCTGTCGAACCGCTACATCGCCGACCGCTTCCTGCCCGACAAGGCGATCGACCTCGTCGACGAGGCCTGCGCGCTGATCCGCACGGAAATGGACTCCATGCCGACCGAGCTCGACGAGTTCACGCGCCGGATCATGCAGCTCGAGATCGAGGAGGCCGCGCTGGTGAAGGAGAAGGACGAGGCGAGTCGCGAGCGACTGGATACGCTTCGCCGCGAACTCGCCGACCTGCGGGAAAAGTCCAAGGGCCTGCGCGCGCAGTGGGAGGCCGAGAAGGAATCGATCGGCAAGCTCCAGAAATTGCGCGAGCAGATCGAGCAGACCAAGGTCGAGGTCGAGCGCGCCGAGCGCGCCTACGACCTGAACAAGGCCGCCGAACTCAAGTACGGCCGCCTCACGCAGCTCGAGGCCCAGCTCGCCGCCGCCGAGAAGGCGGAGCGCTCCGCCGGCGCCGGCCTGCTCAAGGAGGAGGTCTCGCAGGAGGAGATCGCCGAGATCGTGGCCAAGTGGTCGGGCGTGCCCGTGACGCGCCTGCTCGAGGGCGAGAAGCAGAAACTGCTGCGCCTGCCCGAGCAGCTGCACCAGCGTGTCATCGGCCAGGACGAGGCTGTCGACCTCGTATCCGACGCGATCCTGCGCGCGCGCGCCGGCATCAAAGACCCGCGCCGGCCGATCGGCAGCTTCATCTTCCTCGGGCCGACCGGCGTGGGCAAAACCGAGCTGGCGAAAACGCTCGCCGAGTCGCTCTTCGACTCGGAGCACAATCTAGTCCGCATCGACATGTCCGAATACATGGAGAAACACGCCGTCGCCCGCATGATCGGCGCGCCTCCCGGCTACATCGGCTACGACGAGGGCGGCCAGCTCACCGAGGCGATCCGCCGCAAGCCCTATTCGGTCGTACTTTTCGACGAGATCGAGAAGGCGCATCCCGACGTCTTCAACGTCCTGCTCCAGGTGCTCGACGACGGGCGCATCACCGACTCGCAGGGCCGCACCGTGGACT
Organism: Opitutaceae bacterium; assembly: GCA_014879845.1. Classification (GTDB taxonomy): domain Bacteria; phylum Verrucomicrobiota; class Verrucomicrobiia; order Opitutales; family Opitutaceae; genus JAEWQP01. The sequence goes on along the minus strand of JACSRI010000272.1, from coordinate 13,821 downwards.
TCAAGAACACGGTCGTGATCATGACCTCGAACATCGGAAGCCGCCACATCGTCGAACGCGTCACCGGAGATTCGATACCGGACGGCGTGCGCGAGTCGGTCTTCGCCGAGCTGCGGCAGGCGTTCCGCCCGGAGTTTCTCAACCGTGTGGACGACATCGTGCTCTTCAAGCCGCTCACGCTCGAGGAGATCGGCCGCATCGTCGACCTGCTGCTCGCGGACCTCAACAAGCGCCTGGCCGACCGCCGCGTGACCGTCGTCTTCGACGCCAAGGCGAAGAGCTGGGCGGCCGACCGCGGCTACGACCCGGTCTACGGCGCGCGTCCGTTGCGACGTTTCCTGCAGCGCCACGTCGAGACGCGGCTCGCGCGCGCCCTCATCGCCGGCGAAGTGCCCGAGCACAGCGAGGTCGTCTTCTCGATCGAGAACGACGAGCTCGCCATGCGCGTCGGCGCGGACGCGCCGGCGAAGCGGGGGCGCGGGGCGGCGAAGGCGAAAGGCTGATCGGAAGATTGCGGGTAGGGCGAGGCCTCCGGCCGAGCCGCGATTGTACGCACGACGTGGATGCGGCTCGGCCAGAGGCCTCGACCTACCTCGAAAACAAAAGCGCGGCTCCGTCGCCGGGGCCGCGCGTGGCTTGAATCGGATGCGCCGCGTCGGGCGGCGGGCGTGAACTAGTCGTTCACGTAGTCGGCGAGCAGGTTTTCGAGATACTCCTGCTTCGCGCTGCGGGGCTTGGGTTCGCCGAGCTTGTCGACGAGCTTGGCCAGGTCGCGGAAGCCGACCTTGCGTTTCTCGATGTCGGCGCCGAAGCCGGTGTCGTAGCTGGCGTAGCGGTCGGCGACGAACTTCGTGAACTTGCCGTCGGCGAGGATGCGACGCGCTTTCTTGAACGCGAGGGCGTAGGCATCCATGCCGCCGATGTGCGCGTGGAAGAGGTCGTCCATGTCGATCGACGTGCGGCGCAGCTTGGCGTCGAAGTTGAATCCGCCGGTGCCGAGGCCGCCGGCCTTGAGGATCGAGACCATGGCGAGCGTGAGCTCGCGCACGTCGGTGTTGAACTGGTCGGTGTCCCAGCCGAGGAGCAGATCGCCGGCGTTGGCGTCGATCGAGCCGAGCATGCCGTGCGCGGCCGCCACCTCGATCTCATGCTGGAACGTGTGGCCGGCGAGCGTGGCGTGGTTGGTCTCGATGTTGAACTTGAAGTATTTCTCCAGGCCATACGTGCGCAGGAAGGCCACGCCGCTCTGCACGTCGAAGTCGTACTGGTGCTTGGTTGGCTCCTTCGGCTTGGGCTCGATGAGGAACTGGCCTTTGAAGCCGATCGACTTCGCGTACTCGACGGCCATGTGGAGGAACGCGCCGAGGTGGTCGACCTCGCGCTTGAGGTCGGTGTTGAGCAGCGACTCGTAGCCCTCGCGGCCGCCCCAGAAGACGTAGTTCTCGCCGCCGAGTTCCTTCGTGACGTCCATCGCCTTCTTCACCTGCGCCGCGGCGTAGGCGAAAACGTGGGCGTCAGGGTTGGTCGCGGCGCCGCACATGAAGCGCGGATTGGAGAAGAGGTTGGCCGTGCCCCAGAGCAGCTTGATGCCGGTGGCCTTTTGCAGCTGCTTGGCGTGGGCGACGACGCGGTCGAGGATGGTATTGCTCTCGCGCAACGAACGGCCCTCGGGCGCGATGTCGCGGTCGTGGAAGCACCAGAAGGGCGACTCGATCTTCTGGAAAAACTCGAAGGCCGCATCCATGCGACGCAGCGCGATGTCGACCGGGTTCTTGCCCGCATCCCACGGACGCACGATCGTCGCCCCGCCAAACGGATCGAGCCCCGCGCCGCGGAAGCTGTGCCAGTAGGCGATGGAGAAGCGCAGGTGGTCCTTGAGCGACTTGCCGTCGATCTCCTCGGCCGGGTTGTAGTGGCGGAAGGCGAGGGGATTGTCGGTGCCGACACCCTCGTAGCGGATCGTGCGGATGCGGGGAAAATGGGACTTGGTGGTGGTCTTTTTCATGAGACGAGGGGTGGACGGTAGGTCGCGCGCGCAGGGGTGTCACGACTCAAGGCTGCGAGGCTCGCGCTACAGGCGGGACCAGGGGTGAAGATCGCTGGCGCGGTCATCTCTCGCTTCTTGCTGCGCAAGAAGCTGGGGCCGCTTCCGCGCTTTTCGCTGCGCGAAAACGCTGCCGCGGGTCGTCGTTTGATGACGCAAACGGCTGGGTCCGCGGTGGGTTTCCCGTTGACCCGTCCGGGCGCAGGCGGGAATTTTTGGCACACATGCTTCCTACGGTCCTGATCGTCGACGACGAAAAGCACACCCGCGAAGGCCTCCGGCAGGCCTTGGAGGAGCAGTACGACATCTACCTCGCGCAGGACGCCGACCAGGCCTTTAACCTGATGGAGTCCGAGCAGTTCGACGTCGTCATCACCGACCTGCGCATGCCCGGCGGCAAGTCCGGCCTGAAGGTCATCGACCGCGCCCTCACGCTGCCGAACAGACCCGTGGTCATCATGATGACCGCCTACGGCAACGTGGAGTCGGCCGTCGAGGCGATGAAACGCGGCGCCACCGATTTCCTGACCAAGCCGGTCAACCTCGAGAAACTCGAGATCCTCATCCAGCGCGCGCTCAAGAGCCGCACGCTCGAGACGGAAAACAAGCAGCTGCACGAGCGCCTCGACGCGAAGTTCAACCTCGAGGGCATCGTGGGCAACTCCACGGCGCTCCAGCAGGTGGTCGAGCGCGTGAAACTCGTCGCACCGTCGCGCGCCACCATCCTCATCTCCGGAGAGACTGGCACGGGCAAGGAACTCATCGCGCAGGCCGTCCACCAGCTCAGCCAACGCAGCAAGGCGGCTTTCGTCGCGGTGCATTGCGCGGCGCTGCCCGCCAATCTCCTCGAGAGCGAGCTCTTCGGGCACGAGCGCGGTTCGTTCACCGGCGCCACCGAGCGGCGCATCGGGCGTTTCGAGTCCGCCGACGGCGGCACGCTCTTCCTCGACGAAATCGGTGAGATCAACCTCACCACCCAGGTAAAGCTCCTGCGCTTCCTGGAGCAGCGCACGTTTGAGCGTATCGGCAGCTCGAAGTCGATCACGGTGGACGTGCGTCTGATCGCCGCGACCAATCGCAATCTCGAGCAGATGGTGAAGGAGGGCACGTTCCGCGAGGACTTGTATTTCCGGCTCAACGTCGTGCAGGTCGCGATGCCGCCGCTGCGCGAGCGCACGGACGACATCCCGCTGCTCCTCGATCATTTCCTCAAGTCGTTCGCGAAGGAGAACGGCATCGAGCCGCCCGTCTTCGAGGCCGGCGCGATGCGCTGCCTGCAGGCTTACCCGTGGCCCGGCAACATCCGTGAGCTGCGCAATTTTGCGGAAAACGCCGTGGTCCTCCACCGCTCGGCGCGCATCCATGAATACGATCTCGAGCCGAAGTTCCGCGGCGGCACCGGCGTGTTGCAGGGCTCCGTGGGCGAGGGTGGGGCCGCGCCCGGTGCGGCGACCGCCGGGACGAGCGGCGGGCTGGCCGCCCCGCGCCCCGGACCTCTCTCGGTCGAGGAGAATGAAAAGAAGCTCCTGCGTGAAGCGCTCCTGCAGGCGCGAGGCAACCGCACCCGCGCCGCCAAGCTGCTCGGCATCAGCCGCCGCACGCTCCATCGCAAGCTGGTGGAGTGGCCGGAGCTCGACGTGATCGATCGGTGAACGGCCGCGACTTCCGAGCGCGCGGGTTCGTGTATGCCCGATCGCAGGCCGCCCGCTCGTGGACGCCTGGACCGGATGCACGGGCCGAAATGGCGCCCGCGGGCGCGCCGCCGACTCGTCGTTTCTCTCCCGAAAATTCTTCCCGTTTTCCGTATTGACTGGCGATAACCCGGTACGAATAGTCCCCGGCCTTTCAGATCCCGCGGGCGTAGCTCAGTTGGTAGAGCACCACCTTGCCAAGGTGGACGTCGTGAGTTCGAGTCTCATCGCCCGCTCCATTTTCCCGACCCGTGGCGCAAGCCACGGGTCTTTTGTTTTTCGAGGTGACGGTGGTGCGGACGTTCGAGTGTCTTGCGTCGCTTTCTGGGTTCTCTTCAGTGGAGTTTGCCTGCGGAATGCAGCCTCAACCCTCCCTTATCGCAGCATCCATGACCCAAGCAGTCGCCACCCAACCCTGCCGTCGCGTCGTCGTCACCGGCATCGGCGCCGTCACGCCCGTCGGACTCACGGCCGCCGAGACCTGGAAAAACCTCGTCGCCGGCCGATCGGGCATCGGTCCGATCACGCGTTATGACGCCACACCCTGCCCGGTGAAGATCGCCGGCGAGGTGAAGGACTTTGATCCGACGCGCCCGGTCTTCTCGCTCAAGCCCAACGGCTCGGCCGGCGAAGTCCTGACCGCGCCACTCCTCCAGAAGGAGGTGCGCAAGTTCGGGCGTTTCACGCAGTTCGGCCTGCAGGCCGGACTCGAGGCGTATGCGGACAGCGGGCTCGATGCGATCCGCGACACGCTCGACCCCGAGCGTTGCGGCGTGAATCTCGGCGTCGGCCTCGGCGGCCTGCCCGAGATCGAGGCGCAGGGCGAGGTGCTGCGCGCCGGCGGCTACCGCAAGATCTCGCCGTTTCTCATTATCCAGACCGCGCCCAACATCCTGAGCGGCCAACTCGCCATCCTGCTCAATCTGCGCGGCATGAACTACTGCATCGCCTCCGCCTGCGCCACGGGTGGACACAGCATCGGCGAGGCCTTTCGCACGATCCAGCGCGGCGAGGCCGACGTGATGTTTGCCGGCGGTGCCGAGGCCACGGTCACGCCGCTGGCCATCGGCTCCTTCGCGCAGATGCGCGCGCTCTCCTCGCGCAACGACGCCCCGCAGCAGGCCTCGCGTCCGTTCGAGAAGGACCGCGACGGCTTTGTCCTCGCCGAGGGCGGCGTCGTCTTTGCCCTCGAGGAATATGAGCACGCCAAGTCCCGCGGCGCCCGCATCTACGCCGAGGTGGTCGGCTACGGGGCCACGGCCGACGCGTATCATGTTTCCGGACTCGCCCCGGAGGCCGAAGGGTCGCGTCGCGCGATGAAGCGCGCGCTGGCCGACGCCCGGATCGATGCCGGTTCGGTCGACGTGATCTCGGCCCATGCGACCTCCACGCCCGGAGGCGACACCGAGGAGGCGGCCGCGATCGCCGCCCTGCTCGGATCGGGCAAGGAGCGGGCCAACGTCACCGCGGTGAAGTCCATGACCGGCCACCTGCTCGGTGGTGCCGGCGCCCTCGGTGCGATGGTGGCGGTGAAGTCGATCGTCGACGGTGTGGTCACGCCGACCATCAACCTGGATCACGTCGACCCGCAGTGCGCGGCGACCGGGCTGAATTTCACGCCCAACGCCGCCGTGCAGCGCTCCGTGAAGATCGCACTCTCCAACTCCTACGGCTTCGGCGGCACCAACGCTTCGGTCGTATTTCGGAAGGTGTGAACAATACGTGCGGCGATAGTCGGAGCTGAACCACAGAGGGCACAGAGGTGGCACGGAGGTCACAGAGATGTCCGATGTCGCTCGCGTGTTTTGCCGTCACTCTGTGAAACTCCGCTAGATTCTCTGTGAACTCTGTGGCGGATCGATCGCCTTTTCCGAACGTATGAAAGCCTCCGACTTCTTCACCTTTCCGCAGAGCCTTGCGCCGTTTGCCGCGCATTTTCCGGGTGAGGTCGCGCCGTGGGAGTGGCTGAAGTCGATCGGCACCGCGCTGAAGTCGTGGACGTTCGGGCCGCTTGCCGTCGCCGTGCCGCCCGGCGTGCACATCTCGGGCGACGTCTACATCCACCCGAGCGTGAAGCTGCCGCATGCTGCGACGATCGTCGGTCCAGCCTGGATCGGCGCCAACACCGAGTTGCGCCCGGGCGTGTTCATCCGCGGCCAGGTCATCGTCGGCGAGGGCTGCGTGCTGGGCAACAGCTGCGAGTTCAAGAACGCGCTGCTCATGGACCGGGCCGAGGTGCCGCACTTCAACTACGTGGGCGACACGATCGTCGGCAACAAGGGCCACCTCGCCGCCGGCGTGATTTGTTCCAACCTTCGCCTCGACCGGAAGAACATCCGCCTGCGCCTGCCGGACGGCACGCGCATTGACACGGGGCTGCGCAAGTTCGGCGCCATCGTCGGCGACTCCGCCGAGGTCGGCTGCAACGCCGTGCTCCAGCCCGGCACGATCCTGGGCCGCCGCGCCCTCGTGCACCCGGTCATGGCCTTCGGCGGCATCCTGCCCGAGGGCATGGTGGCCGGCCCGAAGAGCGCGGAGATGCTGATCCGACCGCGGTCTGACTGAAGTCGATCCTGACTTGCCTCGACGAGACGAAGGAGCCGGCGGAACGCCCGCGACTGTTCGCCGTACTCGCCGGGCCGTCGTGCGCGTCCGCGGGAGCGATCGGAAGTCGGTTTTACAGGGGATCGCAGGGTGGGCAGAGATGTGGTTCTCTCTCTATGACTCGGTATTCTCCGATCTCTCCGTGATCTTCTGTGCAGTGGCTCGGTCTTGCTTCTGAATTTTCCTTCTCACAGCCCGCCCGCGCGGGCTGACTCTCACCTTCTGCTCCACCATGCGAATCCTTTCCGGCATCCAGCCTTCCGGCGCCCTGCATCTTGGCAACTACTTCGGGATGATGCTCCCGGCCATCGAACTGCAGCAGCGCGGCGAGGCGCTCTACTTCATCGCCGACTACCACTCGATGACGTCGCTCACCGACGCCGGGCAGCGGCGCAAGAATACCTTCGACGTCGCCCTCGATTTTCTCGCCTGCGGACTCGATCCTGCGCGCTCGATCTTCTTCAAGCAGTCCGACGTGCCCGAGGTGACCGAGCTCACGTGGCTGCTTTCGACCGTCACGCCGATGGGCCTGCTCGAGCGCTGCCACAGCTACAAGGACAAGAAGGCCAAGCTCGCCGGCGACGACCTCGACCGCGTCAACCACGGCCTCTTCGCCTACCCGGTGCTGATGGCGGCCGACATCCTCATCTACGACTCCAACATCGTGCCGGTCGGCCAGGACCAGAAGCAGCACGTCGAGGTGACGCGCGACGTCGCGATCAAGTTCAACAACACCTACGGCGAGACCTTCGTCGTGCCCGAGCCGCAGATACGCGGCGAGGTGGCCAAGGTGCCCGGCCTCGACGGTGAGAAGATGAGCAAGAGCTACGGCAACACCATCGAGATCTTCGGCGACGAGAAGGTCCTGCGCAAAAAGATCATGGGCATCGTCATGGACTCGCGCACGCCGGCCGAGCCCAAGCCCGACGCCGACAAGAACCTCGCCATCCAGCTGCTCAAACTCGTGGCGCCCGCCGATGTCGCGGCAGATTACGAGGCGCGGCTGCGCGCCGGCGGCCTCGGTTATGGGGACCTCAAGAAGAAGCTTTTTGAGTGCTATTGGGATTACTTCGCGGAGGCGCGCCGGCGACGCGCCGAACTCGTGGCCAACCCCGAGCAGGTTCGCGCCATCCTGCAGCAGGGCGCCGACAAGGCCCGCGCCATCGCCTCGGTCGTGCTCAAGCGCGCGCGCCGCGCCTGCGGTATCGATTGACGGCCGTGTGGTCCGGTACGCGTGTTGCTCGCCCGCTTGCGGGCGCCACACGCACCGAGCGTCATGGCATGGCGCCCGCGAGCGGGCGGCCTACGGCGTCTCTTCTAGCTTCGGCACGATCAGGCTGAAGGCGACGACGGCGTTTTTCTCCAGGTAGGCGCGGTCCATCAGGCCGTATCCACCCAGGCCCCACTGTGGGCCGTAGGAGTTGCGGTAGATGAAGACGAGGCTCTCCGGCGTGCCGTCGGAGCGGTAGCCGACCAGCGTGATCGCGTGGGCGGCGCCCGATTGCGGCGCCTGGTCCTTGAGCAGGTTGCTGCGTCCGACCACTGCGGGCGGCGGCCACTTGATGCCGAGGATCACGGGAGTCTGCGTGTTGAGCGTGTAGACGATCTTGGAGAGCAGGAGCTTGTCGTTGGTGTCGATGCCTACGACGTTGAAGACGCGGCGCGTCACGGCATCGTCGAGGGCGGCCACCGGCGGGTTTTCGTCCTTCAGGTAGGAGGCGAAGGAGTCGGGCAGCATCGAGCGCCGTGCGATGCCGCAGCGGCGCAGCACCTCGATCAACTCGCCGAAGTTGTAGCCGTCGTTGACCGACTTGCCCGGATACATGCGCTGGAACGCCCAGATGAGGTACTCCTCGGAGAACTGCTCGTTGAGTCCGAAGCGGCGGGCGTACTCGTACTCGAGCACGCTCACCACGGCGAAGACCGAGCAACTCGGGCGGGCACCCTGATCTTTCAGGTAGAGGCTGTAGTCGATGAAGACCGGGCGCAGGTCCACCTCGGGCTTGAATTCGACGTACTCGGGATCGCTCTCCGCCGTGCGCTGGGCGATGCGCTGGCGGACGGCCTCGAGTTCGGCGCGGCGTTTCTTCTCCGCGGCCTCGCGCTCGCGCATCGCATCGGTTGCCGCCATGCCGGACTCGGCCTCTCGCCGCCACGCAGCCGCTTTCACCGGATCGTAGTGAAACCGTTCCTGCAGCGCTGGCGGGAGTTTCTCGAGGTCGAGTTGCACCATGCCGCCGGCGTGCGCGATCATCACGGTCCCGGGCGTGGTCTCGAGGACACGCACGCGCTCGTAGGTCTTGCCGGCCACGACCCAGGTCTCGGGCTTGGCGTCGGCGGCCCGCAGAGCGGACGCGGCCAGGAGGGCGGCGACGCTCAGGACGGCGAGGAGGATGTGGCGCAGGGTCACCCTTCCATGCATCGGCCGGGGGCCGACTGGGTTGAGGTGGCCCGGCGGGCGCCGCGGCCCGGGCGCGGTCCGGCTGGGTTTTGGGAGGCGAAGGGCGCGTCTCGTGACGTGGCCCGTCGCAAGTCCTGCTACTCCAGCACCTCGACCGGCAGGCCGACGCGCAGGACTCCGCCTTTGATCTCGTGGATGTAGTTCTGCCCGAAATTCACGTCGCCGTCCTTGGATCGCCGATACTGGGCGAGGGTGCGCAGGGGTTCCTTGCCGCGCTCGAGCGTGTGCTGGTCGGTCGTGGTGACGATGCAGCGGGCGCACGCGCCGGCGGCGCGCAGCACCACGTCACCGATGCGGATGCGCCGCCATGTGTCTTCGGCGAATGCCGCGCAGTCGCGCACCACGAGGTTGGGACGGAAGCGGTCCATCGGCAGCGGCTCCTCGAGGCGGCCATTGAGCTCCGCGAGCGAGGCCTCGCTCAGGACGAGGAGGGGATAGGCGTCGCTGAAGGCGGATTCGTCGCCGGGCCTGCCGGTCGCCTTGCGGATCGGACGGGAGAACTCCGGCGGCATGGCCACGAGGCGGGCCGGCCGCCCGAGCCAGGCGCCGAGCCATGCGGCCACGGCGGAGCCGAGGTCGGCCGCGACGACCGTGTCGCGCCAGATGACTACGTCGAGGCGCGGGGTGTCGGGTGAGGGCGTGGCGTTGACCTCGATGACCGGCATGCCTGGAGCGGCGAGCGTGATCGTCCCGGCGGCGCAAGTCGGCTCGACGAGCGCGAGCCTGGGGAGCGTGCGCTGCGTGAGGAATTGCCCGCGCTCATCGACCACGAGAAAGCGCCGGTCTCCGGCCAGCCCGAAGCGATCGAGCGCCGCCTCGGACACGTCGTGACCGCGGCAGGACTTGATCGGATGGATGTGGAGCGAGGCGACGGACGGCACGGCGCGGGTCAGTCGTGCCCGCCGGCCGCGTAGTGGGCGTGCTTGGGCGAGCAGCGCGCGCGCAGGGCGGTGCGAACGTTTTCCGGGACGAAGGGCGTGATGTCGCCGCCGTAGCTCGCCACCTGCTTCACCATGCGCGAACTCGTGTAGGTGTACTCGTCCTTGGTCATGACGAAGATCGTCTCGATCTCGGAATTGAGGTGGCGGTTCATCAACGCCATCTGGAACTCGAACTCGAAGTCCGAGAGCACGCGCAGGCCGCGGATGAGCGCGACGGCCTGGTGGCGCCGGGCGAAGTCGACGAGCAGGCCGTCGAAGGTGTCGACCTCGACGCTTGGATACGCGGCGAGGTTGGGACGGATGAGCGCGACGCGCTCCTCGACCGTGAACATCGGCCCCTTGCCCGGGTTTAGTGCGACCCCGAGGATGATGCGGTCGAAGAGGCGCGTGGCGCGCGCCATCACGTCGAGGTGGCCGTTGGTGATCGGGTCGAAGGTGCCCGGATAGATGCAGGTTCTCATGCTGGCAGGTAAGGAGGTCGCGGGTGGGGGCGCGCGGGCGGAATTGCCTTGGGGTTTGTGAGCAATTCGCTTCGCCTTGGCAAACACAGCATGAGCCTGCCGAACATCTTCACCCTCTCGCGCGTGCCGCTGATGTTCATCATCGTGGCGCTGCTCTATGCGGAGTGGACGGGGAGCGCATCACTCACGTTTGTGCTCTTCGTCATCGCGGGCGTGACGGATTTTCTCGATGGATACCTCGCGCGGAAGCGGAATCAGGTGTCGAACTTCGGCATCCTCATGGATGCGGTCACCGACAAGGTGCTGCTGTTGGGTATCATGATCGCGTTGGTCGACCTGGGCCGCATCCCGCTGCTCAAGGAGCCGCTGCCCGTGTTTCTCGTGCTGCTGATCATGGGCCGCGAGTTCCTGATCACGGGCATCCGGCTCGTCGCGGCGTCCAAGGGCGTCGTCGTCTCCGCGGACAAGGGCGGGAAGCAGAAGACCGTCACGCAAATCCTCGCGGTCGGCAGCTTGATGCTCGGTGGTGTCGTCGCGCGCGACATCGATCCGTTCGTCGCGCTCGACCTGGTGATCGTCGCGCGCGTCTTCGACTACGCGGGGCTCGGGCTCTTTGTCGTCGCGACCGTATTCACGCTGAGCTCCGGGGCGCGGTACTTCCGCCGCTACAGCAACCTGGTTTTCTCCAGCTGAGCGGAATCGAGGCGAGCATGCGCTGGCATTTCCGGCAACCTGGTTGGGTGCGGTTGTTCCCGAGCGTGTTTGTGGTCGGGCTGGCCACGCTCGGCCCACTCGGCCGGTTGAAGGCGCCGGGCACCTGGGGCTCGTTGGCGGGTTGCGCGTGGTATGCGGCGGCCTGTGGGCCGGCGGGCTGGTTCGGCGCGTGGCTGGTGATCGCGGCCGGGCTCTATGTCGCGCTCGTGTTTTGTGGTGAGGCGGAGATTCGTCTTGGTCGAACCGATCCGGGCGAAGTGATCCTGGACGAGTTTGTCAGCATGCCGATCGTGCTCGCGGCGTTTCCCGACCACCTGAACAAGCCGCACGCGTGGGTGATCTTCGTGCTCGGTTTTCTGCTCTTCCGATTCTTCGACATCCTCAAGCCGATCGGCATCGCGCGCCTGCAGCGCTTTCACGGAGGTCTGGGTGTGCTGCTCGACGACGTGGCTGCGGCGCTCGTCGCGTGCGCGGTCCTGCAGGTGATCGTCCGGTTCACGCCCCTGATCGCGTGGGTGGGCTCCGTGACCGGATGATGACGATCGAGGGTTACGGCCCGGATCGCTCCACCGCCCTGATCGGCAAGCGCTGACGCTCGACTGCGGCCGCGACTCAGCTCCGGCTCGCGAGAAACTTCAGGGCGTAGGAATAGCCCTCGCGGCCGAGGCCGGCGATGATGCCCAGGCAGGCGCCGCCGGTGACCGACTTGTGCCGGAACTCCTCGCGGGCGTGGATGTTTGAGATGTGCACTTCGATCGTCGGAATCCCCGAGCCGGCGATGGCGTCGCGCAGCGCGACGCTGGTGTGGGTGAGTCCGCCGGCGTTGACGATCATGCCGTGTGCCTTGGAGTCGGCCAGTTGGGAGATGCGGTCGACCAGGGCGCCCTCGTGGTTGGACTGGAAGAAGACAACATCCACGCCGAGCGCAGCGGCCTCCGCGCGCAGGCGTTTCTCGAGATCGGCGAGGGTCTCGTGACCGTAGATCTGGGGCTCACGGCGACCGAGGCGGTCGAGGTTGGGTCCGTTCAGGATGGCGATTGTCTTCATCGCGGGTGGGGAAGGGTGTCAGAGCGGATTTTCAGTCGGGATGAACTCCCACGGAAGATCAAACTTCCGGGCGAGTTCCTCGGCGAGTGCGCAGACGCCAAACACCTCGGTCGCATAGTGGCCGCAGGCGAAGAGGTTCAGTCGCTCCTCCTGCGCTACATTATAGATGTGCTCCTTCAACTCGCCGGTGACGAGCGTATCGACGCCGTGGGCGCGAAGGCCGCCGACGACCGAGGCTCCGCCGCCGGTCACGATGGCGATGCGCTCGGGATGGGTCGATCCGCACTCGATCGCGACGACGCGGGCAAAGAGCGAGTCGAGGCGACGGCGCAACTCCGTGCGCGCGAGTCCGCCGCGCACGATCAGCCCGACATCACGGCCTTCAAACGGCGCGAACGTGCGTTCGGGCTCCAGGTGCAGTCGGCGCGCGAGCAGCGCGTTGTTTCCGATCTCCGGATGGGCGTCGAGCGGCAGATGGGCCGCGTAGACGGCGAGGTTGGACTGCACGAGCAGCGCGAGCTTCTCGTGATTGACACCGACCCATGGCCGCGGCGGCTCCCAGAACATGCCGTGGTGCACGATGAGAAAATCCACGCCCTTGGCGGCCGCGCGCCGGAAGGGCTCGAGCCCGGCGTCGACGGCTGCGCCGATGCGCGTCACGGTGCCATTGTTGGCGACCTGCAGGCCGTTCATCGCTCCGGGATAGTCGGGAAAACCCGGCAGCCCGAGGCGATCGTGACAGGCTTGGACGAGATCGTTGAGGGAGGCCACGATGCGGAATCTCTGTGGTGATGAAGCAGTTCCGTTTTGGAAGGGCGAGCCCGTTCTTGTGCGGCGGCTGATACGGCGATCGAAAGGGGAGCGGGGGCGCCGCCCCTGGAAGGTCGAGTGGCACGGCGCCGTCCGCGAGTTGACCGACCTCGGTCCGCCCGCGGGGCTTTCGTGGATTTGGGAGGGGCGTGGATGTGGTTTTTCGGGCGGTCCCAGGGGTCTCGGTGATGGACCGTTGAAGGTCCGGCGGGGGAGTGGTTTGCAGCTGGTCGTAAAAATCCTGTGACTTGACTCGACCTCCGGCGGGAGCATCTAGCGGCCCATTGCCATGTCGAGCACCGCAGACATCCACGCTCCCCAGAAGTCCGGGCTGTCGGCCGGGAACCCCGGTGTTCCCGCCGCGTCCGACTTGGGTGTCTCGCTCGCTGGCCAACCGACCAACTCAACCCACGGACGCCCATGGTAAACTACGGAATCTGTCTGACGACCCGCTCGAGCGTGCGCGGGTATATCGCCAAACGACTCACCATCGCGGGTTTTGCCCTCGCGTTGTGGATGGGCACCACGGGGGCGGCCAAGGCCGCCCAAGTCGATGATCTCGAGCGGCATGCGTTTCTTCACGCCATCGCCGAAGTCGAGACCGGCGGCAATGCCCGGGCCATCGGCCGCAAGGGTGAGCGGGGCATGTTTCAGTTCACGCGCACGACCTGGCGCCTGCATTCCCAGCGTGCCTTCGCCGACGCGCACATCCCGTCGGTCTCGTTCGAGATCGCGGCCCGGCACTATGACTGGCTCTACGACGGTCTCTTGCGCAACGGCCGGCAGCCCACACCCTACCTGATGGCTGCCGCCTGGAACGCGGGCCTGGGCCGGGTCGTCAACGGGCAACTCCCGCGCTCGTCCCGCGACTACGCCACCCGGGTGGTGAACATTGTTTCTGTCACCAAACCTTCGATTCCGGTGGCCATCGCTGTCGAACCGGCCATTCTCATCGCCTCAGACCGGTAGGCGGAGGCTACACTTTCGGCCGCCCGTCGTGGTCGGTCGACTTCTGCGGTTTACAAAGCGCCGCACCCTGCAGGGTGCG
>JACSRI010000070.1 GCA_014879845.1 Opitutaceae bacterium | reverse complement strand
ACGGAAAGGCAGGGTGGGGCGGGGTGCGTCGGTCAGGTGGCGCGCTGACTCGAGAGTGCGAGGAGTGCCGGCACTTGCCCGCGGATGGCGTGAAACACGCCTGGATCGAGTCGCCGGAGCCAGCGTGCCGGGATGAGGCGCGCGCCGTAGCGCGCGCCGGCGAGTTGTCCGGCCAGCGCGCCGATCGTGTCGGCATCGCCGCCGCGGTTGACCGCTCGGACGATTGCATCCTCCACGCTCGAAGAAGTGAATACGGCGTCGAGCACCGTCTGCACTGTGTCGACGATGTAGCCGGACGTCAAACCCGGCCACGGCGCGTAGCGAAACTGCGGATGCCGCGCGACGAGATCGTCGGCGATCTTGCGGCATGCCTCTATCGAATCTCCGAGAATCAGCCGGCGCGTCATGTGCGCGAGCGCGACCGTCGCGGCATCGGAGAGCGGATGGTGGTGCGTGATGTGGACTTGCTCGAGGGAGCGTTGCTCGAGCGCGACGGGATCGTGCAGCGTGGCGATCACGACGGGCAGGTTGCGCATCGCCGCGCCGTTGCCCGCCTCGTCGTCCGAAGGATGGGCACATAGCGACCCATCGAGCATGTAGCGTCGGATGCCGCGGCGGCAGGTGTGCCCGATGTCGATGGGCATGCTGAGCATCCATTTCAGAAAGGCATCGGCTGCGGCCCGCGTGCTCCATCCGCCCCATGCGATCATGGCGCGCCCGAGGGCGAGGCTCATCTGCGTGTCATCCGTGACTTGGCCGGGCTTCAAATGCAGCCAGCCGCCGCCGACGATATCGCGGTGCACGCGGTGCGTGGTCGCGATCTCGCTCGCGGTCATGAATTCCACCGTCGCGCCCAGCGCGTCACCCACGGCCAGGCCGAGATAGGCTCCGAGGGCTCGCTCGGTCTGTGAATCCATCGTGCCGAAGTCCATGGTGTGCGTCGTTCGCAGCAGCTTTCGGGCGAGCCCGGGCGCACGACCCGCGCGAGAAGCAACATCGCCGTAGGTCCGGCCGCCTTTTCCTACGAAAATGTCGGAAAGCGTGCGGGGGCCGCTCCCGTCGCCGGCGGCGTTTCGAGATTTTCTTCCAGCGAACGACCAATGGTTTCCGCGCGTGCCGCCGCCGCCGAGCACGAGGCTGGCACCGCGGCAGCTAAGTGCTGCGCATTCACGCGAAGGCGCGAACTCAACCGCAGCAACGAATCCGAAAATCAATCACATGAGAAAAGTCGCAATCTACGGCAAGGGTGGCATCGGCAAGTCGACCACCACCCAGAACACGGTCGCGGGGCTCGTCGAGATGGGCAAGAAGGTCATGGTGGTCGGTTGCGACCCCAAGGCCGACTCGACCCGCCTGCTCCTCGGCGGCCTCGCCCAGCGCAGCGTTCTGGATACGCTGCGCGAGGAAGGCGAGGACGTGGAACTCGCGGACATCCGCTCCGCGGGCTTCTGCAAGAGCCTGTGTGTGGAGTCGGGCGGCCCGGAGCCGGGAGTCGGCTGCGCCGGCCGCGGCATCATCACCTCGATCAACATGCTCGAGCAGCTCGGCGCGTATGACGAGGACGAGGGTCTCGACTACGTCTTCTACGACGTGCTCGGCGACGTCGTCTGCGGCGGTTTCGCCATGCCGATCCGCGAGGGCAAGGCCGAGGAGATCTACATTGTCTGTTCCGGCGAGATGATGGCGATGTATGCCGCCAACAACATCTGCAAGGGCATCCAGAAATATGCGCAGACCGGCGTGGTCCGCCTCGGTGGCCTGATCTGCAACAGCCGCAAGGTCGACAACGAGCGCGAGATGATCGAGGCCTTCGCCAAGCGCCTGGGCACCCAGATGATCCACTTCGTGCCGCGCCACAACGACGTGCAGCGCGCGGAGATCAACCGGAAGACGGTGATCGAGTGGAACGCGCAGTGCGAGCAGGCCGACGAGTACCGCACGCTGGCCCGTGCGATCGACAACAACAAGATGTTCGTCATCCCGAAGCCGCTCGCGATCCAGGAGCTCGAGAACCTCCTGATGGAGTACGGCCTTCTCGGCAACTGAGCCCGACGACCGAGGCTCGAAGGTAGGGCGCGTTTTCCGAGCGCGCTGCGAAAGCAAGAAACGTCCACGCCAGCCACCAGAGCACGCACTGACCATGTCCGACATTTCCGAAACGCCCGCCGAGGGCTTCGATTCCGAAGGCTATCCCGTCCCGAGCACACCGCAGCCCGATCCGGCTGCGGTGCGCGAGGAGATGTTGAAGATCTATCCGTCGAAGACACTGAAGAAGCGCGCCAAGCAGCTTCTTCTCAACGACCCGGAGACGCCGCCGGAGATTGGTGCCAACACACGCACCGTGCCCGGCATCATCACGCAGCGCGGCTGCACGTATGCGGGCTGCCGCGGCGTGGTCATCGGGCCGATCCACGACATCCTGCACATCACGCACGGCCCGGTGGGCTGCAGCTACTACTCGTGGGCGACGCGTCGCAATCTCGCCCGAGTGAAGCCCGGCCAGCCGGTGAACTACCTCCAGTATCAGATGACCACCGACATGATGGAGGAGGAGATCATCTTCGGCGGTGAGAAGAAACTGGCGGCCGCGATCCGCGAGGCCTACGCGATCTTCAA
>JACSRI010000073.1 GCA_014879845.1 Opitutaceae bacterium | reverse complement strand
TCCTATTCGAGCGACCTGGCGCTGGTGTTCGAACCCGTCTACCTCGTCGACTTCCAGGTCATCGAGACGATCCCGCAGGCAGTGAACGTGGTCATGCGCGCCGACCATCCGCTGACCGCCCGGCCGGAATTGCGCCTGCGCGACTGCCTCGACGAACCGCACATCGCCCCTTCGGCGAAATACGGCGTGCGCCACCTGCTCGACTTCGCCGCGCGCCGCGGCTCGCGCCGGGTCGCTCCGGTGGTGGAGACCGAGAGCTTCGATCTGATCCGCCACTACGTGCTGCACGAGATGGTGATCGGTTTCCAGATCCCGATCGGGCTGCACGGCTTCGGCGATCCGCAGCTCGTGTTCCGACCCGTCTCCGAGCGCGACCTGCCGCCCGGCAACCTGATCCTCGGCCAGATGCGCGGGCGCACGCTGCCCGTCGCCTCGGCGCGCTTCGCCATGCAGCTCGCCGGCGCGCTCAAGGCCTACAGCGCGGAGACCGAGCCGCCGTCCGCCCGCGGCTGACGGTCGGACGCGGCGCAAAAACGGCGGCCGCGCCGCGACACCGTCATCGGAGCACGGCGCGCAGGCTCGCCGTCTCGCTCACCGCGTTGGTGACGCGGAGCGACCAGGGGCCGGCGAGACGCGCGCCGGGAAAGCGCCCGCTGAGCGCGGCGACCACTTCGTGGACCTCGGTGCGCGCCATCGCCTGGCCGAGACAGCTGTAGGGGCCGCCGCCGAACTGCAGCGCCCGCTTGGTGCCGCGGTCGAAGCGGAAGGCCTCGGGTTCGGGGAACTGCTCGGGATCCATGTTGGCGGACCTCACCGAGACGAACACCCAGCTGTCCGCAGGCACCGGCATGTCGCCCAGCATGGTCTCGGCCGGCGCGTGGCGGAAGATCGTGCCGAAGCGCGGGGTGAGGCGCATCGCCTCCTCCACGCCCGCGGGGATCAGGCCGGGGTCGACGCACAGCGCCCGCCAGCGCTCGGGCGATTCGAGCAGCGTGCCGAGCACCATCCCGATCTGGTGGACGGTGTTGTCGATGCTCGCTTGCAAGAGCGCGATGCCCTCGAAGACCGGTTCCTCCTCGCTCTGGCGTCCCTCCATCTGCTGGCGGATCATGATCGAGGTGAAATCGTCGCCGAGCCCGGCGCGCCGCCGCTCGGCCAGGTGCCGCTGGACGAACGCGTAGGTCTCGGAGAAGGCGTCGATCGATTCCTGCCGCCGGGTGCGGTCGCCCGTCAGGATCGGCGCCAGCGTGCTGTCCGAGAGGTGGGCGGCATGGCCGGCATGTTCGAACGGCGCGGAAACGAGGTGGCAGTAGACGCGCGAGGGGACCTTCCAGGCGAGCGCTGCCATCAGGTCGACCTCGGCGCTGTCCTCGATCTCATCGAGGGCGCCGTCGACGACGCGGCGGATGTCGTGGCGCAGGCGGGCGATGTGCGGGCCGCGCAGCAGCCCGGTGAACGGCACGCGGAGATGCCGGCGTCTCTCACCCTCGGCGGTGACCAGCATCCGCTCCCAGACCGCCCGCTCCTCGCCCTCGACGATGCCGATGTCGTCGAGCCGCCGCTGGAACGAGGCGCCCTTTTCCAGGTGCTTGTGCTCGAGCGTCTCCAGAGCCGGCCGGTAGCGCAGGACTTCCAGGCCGCGCGCGCTGCGCACCGCCGGGGCCAGCACGCGTAGCGCCGCCAGCCGCGCCGCGTCCTCGCCGATCACGTCGACATACGGTATCTCGCGCATCGGGCAACGACCTCCCCGCAAAGCACCTGGCCGCTCGCACGGGCCGTCGGAGTCAGTCGAAAGCCTTCATTTCCGTCAGCACCTCGTTCGCAGCCTTGAAGGCGTCGAGGCCGGCGGGGATGCCGCAATAGACCGTCGCGTGCAGCAGGACCTCCTTGATTTCCTCGACCGTCACGCCGTTGTTGATGGCGCCGCGGACGTGGAGCTTGATCTCGGCCGCGCGGTTCAGCGCGGTGAGCATGGCGAGGTTGAGCATGCTGCGCGTCTTCAGGTCGAGCGTGTCGCGCCCCCAGGCATAACCCCAGCACCATTCCGTCGTGATGTGCTGAAAAGCCATCATGAAGTTGTTGGCGGAACTGACCGACCGATCGACATATTCGTGTCCCAGCACCTGCCGGCGCAGGGCGAGCCCTTCGGCAAACAGGTCCCCGATCGTCTTGTCTTGCATGGTCATTTGGGTCCCCTTGTTCTTTGACATACAAAATTACAGTATGGCGAGCGCGGATTCGCGGGCGGGCGCAGCAGCGCCTGCCTTGGCGAAACGAGATGAAGCCGCCGCCTGGGAGCTGTCGAATGCCGATCACGAGCGCGAACGACGACATGTCGATGCGGGTGCAGACCCTGCCGGGCCTTCGCGAGCAGGTGGCGGAACGCCTGCGCATGGCCATCGCCACCGGCAAGTTCCCGGCCGGCGCCCGCCTTATAGAGCGCGAGCTCTGCGAAATGATGGGCGTGTCGCGCACCTCGCTCAGGGAAGCGCTGCGCGAGTTGCAGGCCGACGGGCTGATCACCTTGCAGCCGAACAAGGGTCTGAGCGTCAGCACCGTCACGGAGGAGACCGCGCGCTCGATCTACGAGGTGCGGGCGATGCTGGAAGGGCTCGCGGCGCGCCTGT
>JACSRI010000232.1 GCA_014879845.1 Opitutaceae bacterium | reverse complement strand
CGCGCAGCGCTATATCGAGCGGCGCGGGATCGCCCACCAGCGGCGGATGCAACTCCACGAAACGCGTGAGCAACGCCACGAGCCCGAGCTGGAACGCCTCGGAGTCGCGCGGGAGTCCACTCGCCGCGGCGAGGCGATCGAGCAGCACGCCAGCGCGGTCAAACTCCTCGTCCTCCATGGCCGCGCACGCCGCGCGCAGCGTCGCCGGCTCGAGCGTCGCTCCCGCGCCGGTGGCGAACGCGGCCGCGAGCACCTCGCTTTCGTCGCCGAGCAGGCCCGGATCGATGGCGTCGAGCCGCAACTCGCGCCACGGACCGTCCGACCCCGAACGCCGGGCGAAAACACCGCGGGCGACAAACGCCCCGCGCGCGATGCCCGCTTCGTCGGCCAGGCCGATCAGGCGCGCCTCGTGCGCCTCGCGCTGCGCGGCCACCACCTCGAGCGTTACCGCGCTCCAGCGAAAATCGAGTTCGCCGGCGAGTCGCCGACGCTCGTCGGTGAGCGCCCGACGCTCCGCCTCGAGTTCGGCGTCCCGCGCCAGGCGGCGCTCGAGGTGCAGCTCCACCGGACCGCTGCGGTCGCGCTCGGCACGATACGCGAGTCGGCGGCGGTCCCAGGCAAACTCCGGCAGGGCCTCCATGCGCGCGGCGACGCCGGCGACGAGGCGAGCACGCCGTTCGTCGCCGAGCGCGACGCCGGCGGGCACCGCACGCGCACGCTGCGCCGCGAAGTCGTCGGCCGCGATCGCACTCCACGGCAGAGCCCCGGACAGCGCGCTCTCCGTGCGCTCGTCGCCCCACGACGCGGAC
Organism: Opitutaceae bacterium; assembly: GCA_014879845.1. Taxonomy (GTDB): domain Bacteria; phylum Verrucomicrobiota; class Verrucomicrobiia; order Opitutales; family Opitutaceae; genus JAEWQP01. The sequence continues at coordinate 13,599 of JACSRI010000232.1, read as the reverse complement.
GCCAGTACGACGTCGCTCGCCACACCGCGCAACTGGGTCGAGTTGCCGTCGGGCAGGAAAAACTTCTGCCCGGTGATACGCACCATACCGAAGTGTTCGCCCTCGGCGATGCCGAGGCCCTTGGCCGCGTCACGCAGCGGGATCACGCTCTGCGACGTGCCCTTGCCGAACGTGCGGCCCGAACCGACGACGATGGCGCGCCCGTAGGCCTGCAGCGCGCCGGCGATCAACTCACTCGCCGACGCACTGCCCGTCGACGTGAGCACGACGAGCGGGCCGTCCCACACGAGCCCGGCCACCGTGTCGGACTCGACTCGAGGACGCGCCCCGGCTCCGCCTTCGCCGCCCGAAAAATACATCACCGGCCCGGTGTCGATAAAGTGCCCGGCGAGGCGCACGGCCTCGTCCGTGCGGCCGCCGGGATTCTTGCGCAGATCGAGCACGAGGCCGCGCATGCCACGCTCCTTGAGCTTGCGCAGGAGCTCGGCCACATCGTCCGCGCAGCTCGTGCCGGGTTTTCCCTCCTCGCCAGGCTCCCCGTAGAACGAAGGCAACTCGATCACACCTACCGGCACCGCGGCGGAGTCCGACCCGCCGGACGGCACGTCGAACGCGAAGGCACGGGCGCGGTCGGACTCCACCGCGATGCGGCGCCGTTCGACGACGACCTCGCGAGTCTCGCCGCCCTCGCCGTGCCTTACCGCGAGGCGCACGCGCGTGCCGGGCTCGCCGCGGAGCAGCCGCAGGATCTCGCGCAGCCGCATGCCCTCGGTCGAGCGCAGGTCCGCGCCATCGTCGGCGAGCGCGACGAGCAGGTCCCCGGGACGGATCTCGCCGGCGGCCTCGGCCGCGCCGCCCGGCGTGAGATGCGCGATGACGGCGCGGCCGTTCACGCGCTTGATCTCGGCGCCGATACCGACGAACGAACCCGCGAGGTCGACCTCGAGATCCAGCATCGAGTCCCACGAGTGGTATCCGCTGTGTGGATCGCGCAACTCGAGCACGGAGTTGAGAAAGGCCTCCTCGATCATCTCCGCGTCGGCCGAGCCGAGCCCGCGGTCGAGGCGGTCGACCCGCCGCGCCACGGCGTCACGGGCGTCATCGGCCGGGCGGCCGTCAAGACGTTCGCCGATGAGCCACGCGGCGAGGAGCTTTTCCCAAAGGGCATCGGCCTCGGCCGCGCCCGCCGGGTACTTCGCCGCCTCGCGATCGATCTCGAGCGTCGCGTCGGAGGCGAGATCGAACTCGCGGTCCAGGCGCGCCTTCAGCCACTGCAGCCGGGCCTGCCAGCGCTCCTTGAAGATGTCGTGGATCTCGAAGGCCGGGTAGAGATCCCCTGCGAGCAGGTAGGAGGACTTCATCGTGGTGCCAAAGCGCCGCCGCAGGTATTTCTCGTCGCTGGCGAGAAAGATGAGGTGCAACGGGTCCAGCCGCGTCATGTACGAGCCGAGGATCTCCTCCGGCTTCATCTCCACGAAGGTCTTGCTGTGGTAATGGATGTTCTCGAGCAGGCCGATGATCACGCGGACCTCGCGCTGCATCTCGCGCCGCCGCTCGAGGGACAGCAGTTCATAGGTCCCGGCGCCGGGGGCGGCCGAGGCGAGGAGCACGAGAGCAGCCGCGACGGCGAGGAGACCGCGCCACGGCCGGGAAACACCGCGACGCCGCGAGCAGGGGTATGCGGAGGACATCGCGGTCAGCATCCGCGCCGACGCCAGAGTCCCGCAACCGCGAACCGCGCCCAGCGGGGCGGTCCGGACCGGGCTTGCCGTCACATTTCCGTAACACCACAGTCCATCGCTTTCGGTGCCCGAGTCCAATCCCCCGTCCACATCTGCCGCGCCTGCGGCCCCCGCGCCCCGCTCCCCCGCTCGCGACGTCCGTCCGGGCGAAGCCGCGGACATGCTCGTGCGCATGCTGACCACGGCGACCATCGTCGGCCTGCTGTTGATCCCGATCCGAGCCAAGACGGTCGGGTATCCGTTCTGGGCCACGCTGGTCGGCTGGCGCGACCATCTCGCCACCGCGGTGATGACGGCCTGCTACGACATCGCGTTCGTCACGGCCAGCGCCGTGCTCTTCGCCGCGCTGCTCCTGCCGCGCGCGCGGCGCTGGGTGCAGCCGGTCACGGCCTACCGCATGCACATGGCGTTCTCCGTCGTGACGCTGATCGACTGCCTGTCCAACATCCCGGTGGTGCCGTGGCTGGGGCAGCCGTTCAACTTCCAGTGGCTTTACTACGCCGACTTCCTGCGCAGCCCCGACGCGATCTCGTCCATCCTCGCCACCGTGCCGCTCTGGAAGATGGGCCTCGTGTTCCTCGGGGCCGTTGGGTTCGTGGTGGCGGTGATGTGGACCGGCGCCCTCGTCTCGCGCGGACTCGAGAGCCGTCGCGCTCGACTGGTCGCGCTCGGCACGCTGACCGTGGTCACCGCGACCTACCTCGCCTTCTCGTTCCGCTGGCGGCATCGCGAGGGATGGAGCGATGACATCCTGGTCAATCCGGTGTGGGCCTTCGCCGAGTCGTGCCTGCGCGCGCTAGTCACGCCCCCGCTGCTGCAGGTGGAGACTCCGTATACCGCGACCTCCTTTGCGCCGCCTCCGGCGCCGGAGACCTCGCTCCTGCCGGACGGGCGCGCCACACCGCGCCATGTCATCGTCTTCGTCATGGAGTCGGTCGGCGCGCCCTATGTCGGGCTCTATGGCGCACCGTACGGCGTCACCCCGGTATTGGACAGCCAGCGGTCGCGCGCCGCGGTGTTCACCCGTGCCTACGCGCACGCGCCCGCGACCAACCTCACGCTCGTCGCGCTGATGACGGGCCGCTATCCCCGCGTGTCGTTCCGGCCGATCACGACCTCGAATCCGACCATCGCCGTGCCGCACCTCTCGAAGCTGATGCGCGACCATGGCTATGCCACCGGCTTCTTCTCGTCCGCCTCACTCGAGTTCCAGCGGGCCGACGAATTCCTCGCGGCCGGGCGCGGCTTCGATCGTATCGAGGATGAGGATGCACGGCCCGAGGCGGCGGCGCGCGCACTGGAAAAGTGGAGCGATTTCGTCGGCACCGACGACGAGTCCACCGTCGATTCGCTCATCGCCTGGGCCGACAGCTGCGGCGACAAGCCGTTCTTCGGCGTGATGTGGACCGCGCAGTCACACTTCCCCTACTACCCGCCGGACAACGCGCGCCAGATCAGCGACAAGAGCCCGGAGTTCAACCGCTACCTTAACGCCATCTCGGAGGGCGACCGCGCGCTCGGCCGGCTCATGGCGTGGCTCGACGCCAGCGGACGCGCCGACGACACGCTGGTCGTCGTGCTCGGGGACCACGGCCAGGCCTTCGGCCAGCACAAGACCTTTGGCCACGCCGGCCACACCTGGGAGGAGCACCTGCGCATTCCCCTCGTGCTCATCAACCAGCGGCTCTTTTCCGGCCAGACCTTCGACACGGTCTGCGGCGTCTCCGACATCGCGCCGACGATCACCGAGGTGTTGCACCTGCCCGACCTGCCCGGCTTCCAGGGCCGTTCGCTCTTCCGCACCGATCGCCCGAACACCCTCTACTTCTTCGCCGCCTGGTCGGACTTCCTCGTGGGATACCGGGAGGGCGACATCAAGGTCGTCTACAACATGACCAAGGATTTCTTCCGCGTGCACGACCTCGCGAAGGATCCGCTCGAGAAGAACGACATCGCCGCCAGCATGCCGGACTTCACCGCCGACGCGCGCCTGCGGCTCGCCGGCTGGATGCAGTGGGTCGACGGGACCTACGCGGAGGCCGAGGCCGCGACACCGGAGCCGTGAGGCCGGTCAGTCGGGCGCCAGCCAGCCGTTGAGTCGCATCCAGGCCTCGGCCGCCTTGGGCCACTCCGTCGCCGCGATGTGGCCCGGTCGCAGACCGACGCCGTGCGGGCCGGACTGATACAAGTGCATCTCCGCCGCCACTCCGGACCGGCGCAGGGCCTGGTAGAACATCAGCGAGTTCTCCACCGGCACGGTCTTGTCCTCCATCGTCGCCATGAGAAAAACGGGCGGCGTCTGCGCGTTGACCCGCGTCTCGGTCGAGAGCGCCTCGATCATCTCCGGAGTCGGCGACACGCCCAGAAGGCGCTCGCGCGAGCCGGCGTGCGCGAACGGGTCCTTCATGGTGATGACCGGGTAGATCAACAACGCGAAATCCGGACGCGCGCTCACTGCATCGAGCGCGCCACCCGTGCGCGCGACCGGATCGTCCCACATCGTGGCCGCGCAGGACGCAAGATGTCCGCCCGCGGAGAAGCCGAGCACGCCGATGCGATCGGGCCGGAGGCGGTAGTGCTCGGCATGGGCCCGCACGAAGCGGACGGCCTGGGTGACGTCGCGCACCGGCGCCGGATGCCCGTATTCGACGGCGCGGTAGCGCAACACGAAGGCAGAGACGCCGAGGGAGTTAAACCACCGCGCGATCTCCGTGCCCTCCTTGGTCCAGGACAGGCGCAGGTATCCACCGCCCGGGCACACGATCACGGCGGCGCCGCCGTCCTGGCCGGCCGGGGCCGGGAAATAGGTGAGCGTCGGCGTGTGCACGGCCGAGACATGATCGGCCGTCTCGACGTCAGGCGCCGCGTCGGTCTTCTGATCCGGCACGCCCTCCGGCCAGAGCGGGATGCGCGGCGGCGTCTCATCGGCCGCACGCAGGGTCGGTCCCGCGGCGCACAGCGCCGCGGCAGTCAGGAAGAGGAGTAGACGCATCAATCTGTCGGGAAGCACGCGTCCACGATGGCTCGTCGTAGCGCAGGCTGCCAGCCTGCACTACGACACCCGGATACAGGCTGGATGCCTGCGCTATGCGGACTCAGCGCCGACCGCGGAAGAGCGCGCTGAAGAACCCCGCGGTGCGGGACTTCGGCGCGACCTCGACGGGCTTGGCCTCGGGCGCGGAGGCCTGCGCGGAGCGGGCGCCGTGCGGCTTGCGCGGCGTCTGCGCACGGTGCTCGTGGCGACCACGACGTTCGTCGCTCGCCCCCTGGCCCCGCGCCGATCCGCGGCGATCACCACGATGCTGCGAAGGATGCGGGTGAGTGGCGGCGGCGCGTCCGCCGCGCGACGGCTGCGACGGAGCGCGATCCCCGGCGTGGGACGAGCCCGCACCGCCTCCGCCCTGCGAGAACGGGTGTTCGCGCTCGACCGCGACGTCCTGGCGGATGAGGCGCTGGATGTCGCGCAGGTACTCGCGCTCGTCGGGCGAGCAGAAGGAGATGGCGAGGCCGTCGGCGCCGGCGCGCGCCGTGCGGCCGATGCGGTGCACGTAGGCCTCGGGCTCGTTCGGCAGATCGAAGTTCACCACCAGGCCGATGCCCTTCACGTCGATGCCGCGGGCGGCGATATCCGTCGCCACGAGCACGCGGGTGCGGCCGGTGCGGAAGTCGTCGAGCGCGCGGGTGCGGGCGCCCTGGGATTTGTTGCCGTGGATGGCGGCGGCGGGGATGCCGTCGCGGTCGAGCTTTTGCACGAGGCGGTTGGCACCGTGCTTGGTCCGGGTGAAGACGAGCACCAAGCCGTCGTCGTGCTTTTCCAGCACATGCACGAGGAGGCGGTGCTTGTCCGCGCCCTGCACGAACATCACGCGTTGATCGATGCGCTCGGCCGTCGTGGCGACGGGCGTGACGGCGATGTCAATCGGGTCGCGCAGGAGGTTGGCCGCGATGTCGCGGATCTCCTGCGGCATCGTGGCCGAAAAGAGCAGCGACTGGCGCTTGGCCGGCAGGCGCTGGATCACGCGCTTCACGTCGGGCGCGAAGCCCATGTCGAGCATGCGGTCGGCCTCGTCGAGGACGAAGATCTCGATCTGGTCGAGGCGAACCGCGCCCTGGCCCATGAGGTCGAGGAGACGGCCGGGCGTCGCGACGACGATATCGACACCGGCCTGGAGGCGGTCGACCTGCGGCTGCTGGCCGACGCCGCCGAAGATCACGGTGTGGCGCAGCTTGAGGTGCTTGCCGTAGAGCGCGATATTGTCGCCGATCTGGGCGGCGAGCTCACGCGTGGGCGTGAGGATGAGCACGCGCGGACGGCCGGGCGTGCGAGCCTTGGGGCGCGCATCCAGCAGCTGCAGGATCGGCAGCGCGAAGGCGGCGGTCTTTCCCGTACCGGTCTGGGCACACCCGAAGATGTCGCGGCCCTGCAGGAGATGCGGGATGGCCTGAGCCTGGATCGGCGAGGGATGGGTGTAGTTCTTTTCTGCCAGCGCGCGCAGGAGCGGTTCGGCGAGATTCAGCGAGGTGAACGTAACGGTCGTATCAGCGGATGTCATGCGGGTGCGCGCGGCCGCGCGGTGAGCGCGTACGCAGGCGAGGCGCCCGATATGCGGGCGCGGCGTTTCTTTGTGTCTTGAGGCGGCTGGTTCGGTCCGATGGGACGGAAGGGCCGCGAATGGTCGATGAGTCAGGTGACCTCTGAACGGTCTCTCATCGAAGAAACGCCCGAAGGGGAAACCGAGCACCGCGTCGTTGCACGGCCGGCGCTCGTCTAGCCGCGGCGGACAGTGGGGTGGGCAGCCCCGAGTGCAAGGCCTAATTTTACACGCAGCCGGCTTAATGACCGCCGTCAGCTACAACACCCGGGGGTTCCCGACCAAGAAACGCGCGGTGAGGCCGGGCGGCCGGACGGTATGCTCGACCCTTTTCCATGGTCGCTTCCCGTCCCTCCACCGTCCTTCTGGGTACTCTTGCTGGCGTGCTCGCGGCCGCCGGTCTCGGCACGCACGCCGGAGCCGCCGACGATGTCGCCCGGGCGACCTTGACGTTCTCCGGCACCGCGACCCTGGAGCAGAGCTACGACACCAATGTCATGCTCCAATCCGTCGCCGGCCTCGCCGAGATCGAGTCCTGGGTCACCGCACTCTCGGCCAATCTCGGCGCCGAGTGGCGCGGGGTCGATGGCACGACAGCGCGGCTCGGCTACGCGCCGACCTGGACGCAGTTCGAAGCACGCGAGTCGGAGGATTCCATCGCGCAGCGCCTCACGGCCTCGCTGGGCGGCAAGGCGGCAGGCGGTACCTACGCCGTGCAGGGCTCCGCGGCGTTTGTCGACGGGTCGCATGACAGCGTCGTATTCTCCGGCATCGGCGGCGCTCCGGCGACCGGCGGCGCGACCGTGCGCGACCGCCGCGATCAGGGCGTCTATCGCGCCAGCGCCCGCGCGGAATGGAAGCGCGGCGACTGGTTCGCCCGGCCGGTGGCCTCGCTCTACCTCGCCGATTTCCGCACGCGGCAGAGCGCGCAGACCGGCTACCTCAACCACGTCGACCGCGACGACCTCAACGCCGGCCTCGACCTCGGGCGCGCCGTCCGCACGGGTCTGTCCGCATACCTCGGATACCGCTACGGCGGCCAGGACCAGGACAAGCTCCTCGCCTACCCCGAGGAATACGACAACACCTACGACCGCATCCTCGCCGGCCTCGACGGCGCGCTCGCGCCGTGGCTCAGCGTCGCGCTCGCCGCCGGACCGGAGTTTCGGCGCTACGGACCGCACGTGCACGCGACATTTCCCGATCGCGACGTGACGCTGCTCTACCTCGACGCGACGGCCACCGCGACGGTCGCGCGCACCGACGTCGTCGCCATGCAGGTGAAGCAGTTCCAGCAGCTCAGCTTCGCCGGACGCGGCGCCTTCGACGATCTCAACATCGATCTCGCCTGGCGCCACACCTTCTCGCCGCGCGCCAGCGCCGGCCTGACGCTGCACGCCTACAACACCGACTTTCTCGCCCCGGCCGTACGCGACGACTGGCTCTGCACCGCCAGGCTGCAGGGCAGTTTCACGCTCAGCGCCGCCTGGACCATCGAGGCCAGCCTCCTCCTGGAGCGCGGCGACAGCGCGATCGCGGCGATGCCCGGCCGCGAATACGATCGCAGCGTCACATCCCTGTCGTTCCGAGCGAAGTTGTAGGCCGCCCGCCCGGCGACGCGCAGGGCAGGCCTCCATGTCTGGGCCCTCGTCATCGCCGGCGCACGCCGCCAGCCCCGCAGACAGGGACGCCTGCGCCACCCGAGCCCGGCCGCACGACCCGCTTTCGCCACGCCCCCGAGTCATTGTCATCCAATAGATGACAATGACTCGCCCGCTCCGCGACCGTTCTTGCCCTGCGCGCGGCGATCCCAACACTCGCCCGCCTTATGGCAGATCCAACCGCTACCAAGGTCGTATTCGAGACGACGCAGGGCCGCATCGAGTTCAAGCTGTTCCCGAACATCGCCCCCAAGGCGTGCGAAAACTTCGCCGGCCTGGCGAAGAAGGGATACTACGACGGGATCATCTTCCACCGCGTGATCCCGAATTTCATGATCCAGTGTGGCGATCCGACCGGCACCGGCCGCGGCGGAAAGTCCCTCTGGGGCACCCAATTCGAAGACGAGTGCACGCCCGACGTGCGTTTCGACAAGGTCGGCCTCCTCGCCATGGCCAACGCGGGCCCAGGCACAAACGGCAGCCAGTTCTTCATCACCACCGCGAAGACCCCGTGGCTAAACATGCGCCACACCATCTTCGGCGAAGTCGTCGCCGGCTACGACGTGGTGCAAAAGATCGAGGGCGTCGCCACCGACGGCAACGACCGCCCGGTCGAGACGCAGAAGATCGTCAAAGCCACGGTCGAGACGGCCTGAGTCGTGTCGCCGGCGATCTCGTGCCGGCCACCGATGTCAAAAAGGCACCGCGCGAGACCGCGCGGTGCCTTTTGTTTTTCCCAGGATCGAATCTTGCGACTCGAGCCAATCGTGGCGTCGCTCAGCGCGCGAGCCAGCCGCCGTCGACGGCCAGCGTGTAGCCGTTGACGTAGTCGGATGCTGGAGACGCGAGGAAGACGACGGCGCCCTTGAGGTCGTCGGGCGTGCCCCAACGGCCGGCCGGGATGCGCTCGAGGATCGCGGCCGAGCGCTTCTCGTCAGCGCGAAGCGGGGCGGTGTTGTCCGTCGCCATGTAGCCAGGGGCGATGGCGTTGGTGTTGATGCCCTTGGCGGCGAGCTCGTTGGCCATGAGGCGCGTCAGGCCCTGCACCGCGCTCTTCGAGCAGGTGTAGGAGGGCACGCGGATGCCGCCCTGGAAGGAGAGCATCGAGGCGATGTTGATCACCTTGCCCTTGCCGCCGCGCGCGATCACGTCGCGCACGAAGTGCTGCGAGAGGAGGAAGACGGCGTCGATGTTGATGCCCATGACGTCGTCCCAGTCCTTCTCAGAGAAGTTCACGAAGTCCTCGCGGCGGATGATGCCCGCGCAGTTGACGAGGATGTCGACCGCGGCGAACGACTTTCTCGCCTCGGAGACGACGGTCGCGATGGCGGCGCGGTCGGAGAGGTTGGCGGAGACGCCGACGCACTTGCGACCGAGGGCCTTCACGGCCTTCTGCGTGTCGTCGGTGGGGAGGAAGTCGACGGCGACGATGTCGGCGCCGGCTTCGGCGAGCGCGAGGGCCATGCCCTGGCCGAGGCCGCGCGCGGCGCCCGTGACGATGGCGGTCTTTCCGTCGAGTTTGAACTGGTCGAGGATGGAGCTCATGGGTGGTCTGTCGGATAGCGAGGTTTCTGCGGGTGGAGTGTCAGGTCGGTGAGGCGACGCACGCGGGGTGCGTCAGAGGAGTTTGGTGACAGGCGCGGGATCCATGTCGGTGTAGTCTTGGTTCTCACCGCCCATGCCCCAGACGAAACCGTAGTTGGACGTGCCGCAGCCGCTGTGGATCGACCACACCGGCGAGAGCACGGCCTGGCCGTCGCGCACGACGAGGTGGCGCGTCTCGGTCGGCTCGCCCATGAAGTGCATCACCGCCTGGTCGGCGGCCACGTCGAAGTAGAGATAAACTTCGTTGCGGCGCGTGTGCGTGTGCGCGGGCAGCGTGTTCCAGACGCTGCCCTTCTGCAGGAGCGTCACGCCCATGACGACCTGGCAGGTCGGGAAGCGGCCGGCGTGGATGAGTTTGCAGAGCTTGCGCTCGTTGGCGGTGTCCTTGCCGCCGAGGTCGAGTTTTTCCGCGCCGGCGAGATCGGCCAGGGTGGTCGGGTGCACGGCGTGGGCGGTGAAGCTGAGCAGGTAGAACTTCGCGGGAGCCGCCTTGTCCGCGGAGCTGAAGATGACCTCCTGCGAGCCGCGGCCGATGTAGAGGCCGTCGAGCTTGCCGAGCTTGAACTCCTTGCCGTCGACCTTCACCGCTCCGGCGCCGCCGAGGTTGACGAGACCGATCTCACGACGTTCGCAGAAGAACTTCGCGCGCAACTCAGGATGGTTCGGGAGTGCGAGCGGCGTGTCGGTCGGCGTGGCGCCACCGAGCACCGTGCGGTCGACCTCCCACCAGTGGAGTTTGACCTCGCCGGGCACGAAAAGGTCGGTGACGAGGAAGTAGCGGCGCAGTTCCTCGGTGGTCATGCGTGAGACGAGGCCGGTCAGGGGAAAGGGTACAGGTTTCATGGTCACGAAGTGTATCAGGACACGTGTGCGAATTGAAGCGTCGAACGTGAGCCTGGCCGCCGGGCGGTGCAACGCCGGAACGTGTGAGCCGTTAACGTTACCGTAAGAAACGCCCGCGCACCGGATAGTGCACGCACGATCACTCTGCGCTCGTCAGTGCCGGCGGGCCGGACCAGTGTGCGCGGCGTGCCGGAAAACAAGGGCGTCAGTTTCATCACCTCCACCCTCGCCTCTCCCGTCTCGCCGCAGGAGGCCGCGCTGCGCCCGCCGACGTTTGCCGACTTCGTCGGCCAGGCCAAGACGGTCGACCGCCTCAAGGTCATGACCGGCGCCGCCAAGAAACGCCAGGACGTGCTCAACCACATCCTGCTCAGCGGCCCTCCCGGCCTGGGCAAGACGACCCTCGCCTTCATCCTCGGCCACGAGATGGGCCGCAACGTGCGCGTCACCTCCGGCCCGGTCGTGGAAAAGGCCGGCGACCTCGCGGGCCTGCTGACCAACCTCGAGGAGGGCGATCTGCTCTTCATCGACGAAATCCACCGCATCCCGAAGACCGTCGAGGAGTACCTGTATTCAGCGATGGAGGACTTCCGGATCGACATCATGATCGACCAGGGTCCGAACGCGCGCAGCGTGCGGCTGAGCCTGCCGAAGTTCACGCTCGTCGGCGCGACCACGCGGGCGGGCCTGCTCACGGCGCCGTTGCGCAGCCGCTTCACGCTGCAGACGCGGCTCGACTACTACGCGACCGAGGACCTCGTCTCGATCGTCAACCGCTCGTGCGGGCTGCTCGACGTGAAGGTCGAGCCGGCCGGCGCGCTCGAGATCGCGTCGCGCGCGCGCGGCACGCCGCGCATCGTGAACAATCTCATCCACTTCGTGCGCGACTACGCGCAGGAGCGCGCCAAGGGCGTGATCACGCAAAAGGTGGCCGCCGCCGCGCTGGAGATGCTCGAGATCGACGCCGCCGGCCTGGACGAGATGGACAAGCGTCTGCTCCGCCTCATCGCCGAGCACTACAAGGGCGGTCCGGTCGGCATCGCCACGCTCGCCGTCGCGGCCGGCGAGGAGCCCGAGACGCTCGAGGAAGTGCATGAGCCCTTTCTCATCCAGAACGGTTTCCTCCAACGCACGCCCCAGGGCCGCGTGATCACCGAGAAGGGCTTGCACGCGATCGGGCTGAAAGCGCTCACGAGCAGCGGCGGACAGCAGTCGATGTTCTGAACGCGAGCGGGCTCGACGTGGCGCGGGCTTCCAGCCCGCATCCGCGCGCGCATACAAGTGCAGGCTGCAAGCCCGCGCTACCGGCGACCGAGCTTCTTCTTGATCCTCGCCAGGTCCGGATTGCCGCGCGCACCCGGGCAGTCACATCCCTCGTGCTCGTGCCCGCGCCGCCTCCACCAACGCTGCACGAGCCAGATCGCGGCAATCGCGACGACGCCGAGGGCCAGCCAGCTCTGGAGTTCGGCGCTCACTTGTGGAAGGCGTCCCGCCAGGTGGCGTGACCACGCCACGCATGCGCCGACACTCTCGCGGACCGACGGGAGCCGGGCTCTCCAGCAAGGCCGCTGATGTCATCGCGCCCCATGATCACGCCCAGCCGAACAACCGCCCGACCTGGTAGATCACCAGGCACGCGACGTAGGCCGTGCCGGTCATGTAGACGGTTTGGAAGGTCGGCCATTTCCAGGAATTGGTCTCGCGCTTCACCACGGCCAGGGTGCTGAGGCACTGCATGGCGAAAACGTAGAAAACCATGAGCGAAAAACAAACCAGCGGCGTGAAGAGCTGGCGGCCGTCCGGCCACTTCGCCTCGAGCAGCGCCTGGCGCAACGGCGTGGTGTCCTCGTCCTCCGCCTCCTCGACGCCGAAGATCACGCCCATCGAACTGACGAAGACTTCCCGCGCGGCAAACGAGCTGATCAGGCCGATGCCGATGCGCCAGTCGTAGCCGAGCGGCTTGAGGACGGGCTCGATGGCGTGCCCCGCCGTGCCGGCATAGCTCCCGGCGATCTGCTCCTGCGGCGTCGCCTCCTCGTTCTCGTGTTTCGGATACGTCGTGAGCGCCCAGAGGATGACCGAGAGCGCGAGAATGATCGTGCCTGCCTTGCGCAGGAACATCATAGCCCGCTCGTACATGTGCAGCGCGACGTCGCGCAGCCGCGGCATGCGGTAGGGCGGCAGCTCCATGATCATGAGCGGCGGCTCGCCCTTGAGCAGCGTGCGCTTGAAGAGCCAGGCGAAACCAAACGCGCCAAGCGTGCCCAGCGCATACATCGTGAACATCAGGCCCACCTTGGCGCCGGTGGAGACGGCCTCGCTGGGCAGGAGCGCGGCGATCATGAGCAGGTAGACCGGCAGGCGCGCCGAACAGCTCATGAGCGGCGCGACGAGGATCGTCACGAGCCGGTCCTTCGGGTCCTCGATCGTGCGCGTGGCCATCACGCCGGGGATTGCACAGGCGTAGGAGCTGAGCATCGGGATGAAGGAGCGGCCATTGAGGCCGACCTTGTTCATCAGGCGGTCCATGATGAACGCGGCGCGCGCCATGTATCCGGTATCCTCCAACAGGCCGATGAAGAAGAAGAGGATCAGGATCTGCGGCAGGAAGATGACCACGCCGCCGACGCCGGCGATCGCGCCATCGGTGACGAGGTCGCGCAGGTCGCCCGGCGCCATCGTGGCCTTGACCCAGTCGGCGAGCGCGGACACGCCGCCATCGATGAGGTCCATCGGGTACTCGGCGAAGCGGAAGATGGAGAAGAAGATCGCCGCCATGATGCCACCGAAGATGGCCCACCCCCAGAACGGGTGGACGACGTAGCGGTCGATGCGGTCGGAGACGCCGGGGCCGGTGCTGGCGTCGCGGCGGACGACGTCGGCGCAGATGCGCGAGATCGCCTCGTAGCGGCTGTTCACGAGTGCGCCCGACCAGTCGATCGAGGCCTCCTGCCAGCGTTTCTTCCAATGCTCGAGGATCGCCATCGTCCGTCCGCTGTGCGGCGCGGAGCCGGCCACGCGCAGCGGGTCCTGGTCGGTGAGCAGGAGCAGCGCCTCGGCCCGCGCGATCAGCGGTTGGCGCGCGTCGTTTTGCACGAGCGAGGCCTGGAGTTCGGAAACCGCGGGCGCGATCGGCGCCGGGATGTCCCAGCTGTG
>JACSRI010000229.1 GCA_014879845.1 Opitutaceae bacterium | reverse complement strand
TGGAAGCGCTCGTGACCGGCGTGCTCGAGCCCAGCAACACGCCGGCGGACCGCGTCATCTGGATACCCCTCTCCGGCCTGCAGTCGATGAGCGGGCACAACCCGAAGACCGCCACCGACGTGAGCGCGGTGCTCGTGAAGTTCACCGACGAGGGCGTGGCCGCCGGCTTCCAGCTGGACCTGCTCTACAACAAGCGCGGCAACCGCCTGACCTTCGCCTGGCCGATCGGCGCGATCCTGGCCAAACTTTTTGACAAGATCGCCTGGTTCGACCGCGTGCTCACGTTCGTGTGCTACCTCGTGGTCGTGGTGGCGACGGCCTCGATCCTCGCCAGCATCTACAACTCGATGAACGAACGGCGGCGGGAGATCGCGATCCTGCGCGCGCTCGGCGCCCGGCGCACCACGGTGTTCGGGGCGATCGTGCTCGAGTCGGCGGCGATCGGCGCCCTCGGCATGGCCGTGGCGTTTGTCGTCCACGGCGTGATCGTGGTGATCGCTTCGTCCATCATCCGCGAACAGACCGGCGTGGTCATCGACCCGCTCAAGCTGTATCCAGTCTTTGCCGTCGCGCCCGCCGGGATCATCGGCCTGTCGGCATTGCTCGGCGTCATCCCCGCGATGAAGGCCTACCGCACCGATGTCGCCACTCACCTTGCGCCCATCTCCTGACTATCCACCCGCCATGCAAACCCGTCCACACGCCCTGTCCGCCACTCTCATCGCCTGCTGCCTGGGCCTGCTCGTACTCTCCGGCTGCGGCGGAGGCGCACACAAGGACGACCACGAGCACGACGACCACGAACACGGGCACAGCCACGAGCCCCGCCATGGCGGCGTCGCGGTGGTGCTCGGCGACGAGGCCTACCACGTCGAGTTCACGCACGGCGATGTCCCGGGGACGCTGCGCGCCTACTTCTTCGACGGGCACATGGAGAACTACATCAGGATCTCCGCCCCCTCCTTCGCCGGCACCGGGACGGTGGCCGGTGAGACCCGGCCGCTGACCTTCTCGCCCGTGAGCGATGCCGCCACGGGCGAGACGGCGGGAGACACGGCACTCTTCGAGGCCCGGGCCGACTGGCTGAGCGGAGCGCCGGCGGTCGAGTTGCGCGTGCCCCGCCTCGATGTGCGCGGGACGACATTCACCGACATCGCCGCATCGCTCCCCGCCCGCGCCCATCCTTGAGGCACGGTCATCCATGACGCCGACACCACACCAGCGAACGGACCGTCCTTCCACGCGCCCCCGGCCGGCCGGCCTCTGGCGGTGCCTGGTGGCGACGCTCGCCCTCACCGTGAGCGCGGCCGGCCTGCGTGCCCAGATCCCCGAGCCTCCCCCGGACAAGGAGACGATGCCGCGCGAGGTGATCGACGGCGAGGAGGTCTACACACTCGGGTTCCAGAAGCTGGCGGCGTTCGAGTATGTCATTTACGACGACGCCTCGGGCGCGACGCCGGAGCAGATCGCGACGGCGAAAAAGACCGACCAGATACCGGCCTGGGTGCGCTCCTACGACAACCAGCGCGTCGCGCTGACCGGATACATGCTCCCACTCAAGGTCGAGAACGGGCTCACGGCGAAGTTCATCATGATGCGCGACATCTCGACCTGCTGCTTTGGCAACATCCCGAACATGAACGAATACCTCATCGTCACGATGACCACGGGGGGCGTGAAGCCGGTGCAGGACGTGCCCACGGTCCTGATCGGCGTCTTCAAAATCAGGGAAATCTACGAAAATGGATACCTCACCTCGATCTTCCAGATGGATGGCGAAAAGTTCCTCGGCGTGCGTCCGTAGCCGTCCGTCACGCGCGCCAGGGCCCCCGTTCCCGGGCCTTCTCACCCTGCTCGGCTCCGCCTGCGCGCTGGCCGCGGGCTGGGCGGGAGCGGCGCCGCTGCTCGTACACAACGCGACCCTCGTCACGATGGAGGCCGACAAGCCGGAACCATTTCTCGGATACATGATCGTCGGGACGGACGGGCGCATCACCGACCTCGGTGCCGGGGCCCCGCCGCCCGCCCCGCCCGGGGCGGACAGTTTCGACGCGGGCGGCCGGGTCGTGATGCCGGGCTTCCTCTCCGGCCACAGCCACCTGCAGTCGAGCGTCGCGCGCGGCCTCAACGCCGGCCGCGAGCTCGACGGGCACATCGACTTTCGCGCCGCCTTCCTCGATGCGCGCTTCCTGCAGCAGGGCGATCTCTACGCCTTCACCCTGCACGGCGCGCTGGACTACCTGCGCCACGGCATCACGACGGCCTACAACTACCCGAACCGCCGCGGCCCGGCCCGCTACTACAACGAGATGTTCCAGGCCGAGATCGCGGCAGGCCAGCGGTTCGTCTACGGCTACAACGTCCCGGACTTGCCCTACGAGAAGGCGCGCGAGGAGTTCCTTGCCTTCAAGGCCATGACCGACACGCAGCGGGACAACCCGTTGTTTCTCCGGCTCACGCTGGCCAAGAACGGGCACCTCGGCCGCGTCATCGGCCACGGCCAGTTCCCGACCGAGGTGAGGATCGCCCGCGAGTTCGGACTCGCGGTACAGCTGCACTTCCTCGAGTCGAGCTTCTACCAGAAGCAGAACCGACACGACTTCCAGTACATGAAGGACAGCGGCGCGCTCGACGTGCCGCTGATGTACGCCCACTTCATCCACGCCAGCGACGACATCCTCGCCGACTCGGTGAAGGCCGGGGCTGCCGCGATCTGGAACCCGCTCTCGAACGGCCGCCTCGCCTCCGGGCTCACCGACGTGCCGAAGTATCTGAAGGCCGGGCTGACGGTGGGCATGGGCCTCGACGGCCAGAACACCGCCGACATCGCCAATCCCTTCGAGAACATGCGCATGGGCCTCTACACCGTGCGCATGCAGTACGAGCGCGCCTCGGTGCTCGGCCCACTCGACATGCTGCGTCTCCACACCATCGGTACAGCGCGCGCCATCGGCGTGGCCGACCGCGTCGGGTCGCTCAAGGTCGGAAAATACGCGGACTTTCTCGTGGTGGACACGACCGACCCGGACACCGGTCCGGTCTACGATCTCTACGGGACGCTCGTGTTCGCCTGCAGCTTCACGAACATCGCCCGCATCTACGTCGGGGGTGATCTCGTCGCCGAGGACGGCCGGCTCCTGCACCACGACTCGCGGGCGATCGGCACGGACGTGCGCGCCCGCATGGACCGCATCAAGGCGGCGTCCGCCGCCGTCCTTTCCTCCATGGCCCGATGAAGCATCCGAACATGAAACTCCTCCTCCGTCTCTCGACCGTCGCGGCCGCGTGCTCGATCCTCGCGACCCTGGCTCCGGCGGCCCCCCGGCTGCTCGTGATGAACGGCCTCTTCGCGACGATGTCGGAAAGCCGGCCGGATCCGTTCCTCGGCCACATGCTCGTCGACGAGAAGGGCGTGATCGTGTCGATCGGCGAGGGCGCGCCTCCCGCGGCGATGAAAGCAGACCAGACCCTCGACGCGGCGGGCCGCATCATCATGCCCGGCTTCATCTCCGGGCACAGCCACATCGCCGCCTCCGTGCGACGCGGCCGGCTGCCGGGCATGGAGCTCGACGGCCTGATCGACAATCCGGTGCCGTTCTTCCGCGCGGAGTTCTATGCGGCCGGCGACCTGCATGCCTTCGCCCTGCACGGCGCGCTCGACTACCTGCGGCACGGCATCACGACCTACTTCGAATATCCGATCCGGCCGAGGTTCCTCGGGGAGGACCTGTACCGGGAGATGTTCGCCGCCGAACTCCAGGCCGGGGCGCGCTTCGTCTACGGATACAACGTCCCGGATCTGCCGCCGGCCGAGGCCCGCCAGGCGTTCCTCGAGTTCAAGGCCTACGCCGAGCAACTCGCAGGCGGCGACCCGCGCTACCTGCGCCTCGCGCTGGCCAAGACCGGGCACATCGGCCGGTGGGGCCACGACTTCTTCGCCACGGAGGTGGCCATCGCCAAGGAGTTCGGCCTCGACCTGCAGCTGCACTTTCTCGAGTCGAACCGCTACCAGATGCAGAACCGAGCCGACTTCACCATGATGGAGCAGGCCGGCGCGCTCGAGGTCGGGCTGATCTACGGCCACTTCATCCACCACAGCCAGCAGATCCTCGACAAGTCAGTCGCAGCCGGCGCTCGCATGATCTGGAACCCGCTCTCGAACGGCCGCCTCGCCTCCGGGCTGGCCGATGTCCCGAAGTACCTGAAGGCCGGCATGGTCGTCGGCATGGGGCTGGACGGGCAGAGCACGGCGGACCTCGCGGATCCGTTCGAGAACATGCGCATGGGGCTCTACAGCCTGCGCATGGAGTACAACGACGCCTCGATCCTCCTTCCGCTGGACCTGCTGCGTCTCCACACCATCGGTACGGCACGCGCGATCGGCGTGGCCGACCGGGTCGGCACGCTCGAGCCGGGCAAATTCGCGGACTTTCTCCTCGTCGACACGATGGAGCCGGACACCGGCCCGGTCCACGACGTCTACGCGACGTTGGTCTTCGCCTGCAGCTCCGACAACGTCGACACCGTCTTCGTCGGCGGCGAGCCGGTGGTGCGCCGCAAGCAGCCCCTGAAATTCGACGCCGCGGCCGTGGCGCGCGAGGCGCACGAGCGCGTCGCCGCGATGCGGAAGCGCAGCGAGACACCGGCCCTGGCTTCCGGAAAGCCCTGAACCGTCCCTTCCCATGAGAATCCGCACCCTCCTCTCCGCCCTCGCGGGCGCCGCCATGGCCGCGCTCCTGCACGGGGCGCCCGCGCTCCTCGTGCGCAACGGCCTGCTCATGACCATGGAGCCCGGCCAGGAGACTCCATTCATCGGATACATGGTGGTCGACGACGACGGCCGCATCAGCGCGCTGGGCGCGGGCGACCCGCCCACCGGCGCGGCCGCGCCCAGGACCGTCGACGCGACCGGACGGTTCGTGGTCCCGGGCTTCATCTCCGCGCACAGCCACATCTGGCAGAGCGCGTTTCGCGGGCTCGCGGCCGACCAGTATGTGCGGGGCTGGGTCGACGTCGTCTACCGCCAGCGCGCCATGCTCGCGAGCCCGGAGGACTTTTACTGGTTCACGCTGCACGGCAGCCTCGACCATCTCCGGCACGGCATCACCTCGGCCTTCAACTTCACCTACGGCAACCGCGACGGCTACGCGGAGCAGCAGTGGCGCGCGGAGCTGGATTCGGGCATCCGATTCGTGCACGGCTACCAGCGCCGCCGCGACGCGCCCGAGTCCCAGGCGCGCGAGGCGCTCGCGGCATTCATGGCCGCGGCGCGTCCCGACTTTTCCCGCCCCACGTTCCTGCGCATGGCGCTCTCGGGAACGGCGACGTCCGAGGAGTCGGTGGCGATCGATGCGCGCCTGATGAAGGAATTCGGGCTGGCCAACCAGACCCACTATCTGGAGTTCCCGCTCAACAAGGAGGAACAGCGCGCCAACTTCCGGTTCATCGCCGCCGCCGGCCTGCTCGGACCCGACTTCTACTTCGGGCATTTCATCCACACCGACGAGACGATGCTCAAGGCCGTCGCCGCGGCGCGGTCCGGCATGTCGTGGAATCCGCTCTCCAACGGCCGCCTCGCGTCCGGCATCGCCGACATCCCGCGCTACCTGACGCTCGGCGTGAAGGTCGGCATGGGTGTCGACGGCCAGGCCAGCGCGGACCTCCCGGATCCCTTCGAGAACATGCGCATGGGGCTCTACATGATCCGCGCCAAGTATGAGAGCGCCCTGGTCATGCAGCCCTACGACGTGCTGCGCCTCCACACCCTGGGCAGCGCCCAGGTGATGGGCGTGGAGGACCGCGTGGGCACGCTCAAGGTCGGCAAGTTCGGCGACTTCCTGCTCGTCGATCCCGCCAGCGTGGACCGCGCGCCGGTGGACGACGCCTACGCGACACTCGTATTCGCCTGCAACGCACAGAATCTCGACCGGGTCTTCGTCGGCGGCGTGCTGACGAGCGAGTCGAGCCGGCTCGTAAACCACGACTTCGCCCGCGCCCAACGCGAGGTGCGCGAGCGCGTGGAGGAGGTCCGACGCCGCGCCCGGGCGCTCGCCTCTCCATGAGCACGGCGATCGGACACGCCCGCGAAGCGACAACACACTTGGGTTCAGTGATATGCGGGTTCACCGCGGGCGTGACCGGCGGTTGGAACACGGGGGAATTCCAGGCTCCCGTGTCATCGGCACGCTCGCGGTGATTCCCTCGCCGGCCGGCCCCCGGGACCGGTGCCTTGCTCTCGGCCAGGACGACGCGCCGATGGCGACAGAGTCGCCATCGGCGGTCCGCCGGACGACCGGCACACGGTCACGGGCGGATGGATGGGAGCGGTCGTTGCATGTGGTGCGAACGTGGCAACGGGCGGGCGTCCCCGAGCAGCCACGATGCCGCCGGCGCGCCGTACGACGCACGCTCGCGCGAGAAATTTCGATTGATCGAAGGCGCTGCGTGAGCGCCGCTCACGATCTCCCCGCAACGGCAAGTTCGCCGGGCCCCGCGGCCGGCCGAGTCGCCGCGGGCCTGCCCGCACCGCACACCACGCCGTAAGCGATCGGGATCACGACGAGCGTGAGCGCGCTGCCGACGACCAGGCCGCCGATCACGCCGATGCCCATCGACATGCGGCTCTCCGCACCGGCCCCCAGGGCGAGCGCGATGGGCAGGATGCCGAGGATGGTCGCGGCCGTGGTCATGAGGATCGGCCGCAGTCGCGCCTCCGCCGCCTCACACACCGCAGTCGCGGCATCGGTCCCGCCCGATCCGCGGCGCTGATTGGCGAACTCGACGATGAGGATGCCGTTCTTGGTCACCAGGCCGACGAGCATGATCAGGCCGATCTGGGAGAAGATGTTCAGTGTCTGGCCGAACATCCAGAGCGCGAGCACCGCGCCGCTGAGCGAGAGCGGCACCGTGAGCATGATCACGAACGGGCTGCGAAAGCTCTCGAACTGCGCGGCCAGCACCAGGTAGATCAGCAGCACGGCCAACCCGAAGACCCAGCCGAGCGATGAGGAGCTGGCGAGGAAGTCCCTGGCCGCGCCGGCGAACTCCGTCGTGAACCGGCCGTCGAGGACGCGGGCGGCGACGGCCTCGAACTCGCGGATGCCGTCGCCCAGCGTGTATCCGTGGCTCAACGTCGCCGACACCGTCGCCGCCACGTAGCGGTTGTAGCGGAAGAGCTCGGGCGGCGTGCTGCGCTCGGCCAGGGTGACGAGGTTGTCCAGCCGCACCACCTCGCCCGAGGCGCCGCGCACACCGAGGTTGCCAAGGCTCTCCGGGCTGGAGCGGAAGTCGCGGGTGAGCTGCCCGATCACCTCGTACTGCCGCCCGTTGTGGATGAAGTAGCCGAAACGCTGGCCGCTGAGGGAGGCCTGCATCGTCTGCGCGATGTCGAGCGCGCTCACGCCCATCGTCTGCGCCTTGGCGCGTTCGATGCGCACCTCCAGCTCCGGCTTGTTGAACTTCAGGTCGCTGTCGACGAAGGCGAACGCCGGGCTCCGGCGCGCCTGCTCGAGGAACTCGGGCAGCACCTCGGAGAGCATCTCCATCCCGGCCGCCTGGATGACGAACTCGACTCCCCCGGACTGGGAGCGGCGCTCGCCGATCGAGGCCTCCTGCGCGACGTTGATACGCGCCCCGGTCATGCCGCGCAGCTCCGCCTGCAGCCGGCGGGCGATCTCCTGCTGCGAGGCCGCGCGCTCGCCGCGCTCCTGGAGGAAGACCCGCACGAAGCCGGTGTTGGCCGAACCCATCACGCCCTGGCCGCCGCCCGAGCCGGGCACCTGCGTCAAGGCGAGGCGTGCCTCGGGCGTGTGCTCCGCCACCACCGCCGCGAGGTCGTCCATGAAGGCGTGCATGAAGTCGAAGCCCACTCCCTCGGGCGCGGTCGCGCGCACCCACAGCCGGCCGCGATCCTCGAGCGGCGAGAGTTCGCGCGGCAGCCGCCCGAAAAGGACCCAGGCCACGCCGCCGGAGACCACGATGGCGGCGAGCGCGACCCATCCGTGCGGGACGACCGCGCGCACCAGGCGCCCGTACCCGCGCTCGAGGCCGCGGAGGAGCGGCTCGGTGACGCGGTGGAGCCAGCCGTGCGCGCCGGAGGCGCCGTGCGGCTTGAGGAGCCGCGAGCACAGCATCGGCGTGAGCGTGAGTGCGACGAAGGCCGAGATCAGGACCGCGCCGGCGACCGTCACGCCGAACTCGCGGAAGAGGCGGCCCGACAGACCGCCGAGGAAGAGGAGCGGGAGGAAGACGACCGCGAGCACCACCGTCGTGGCCACCACCGCGAGGAAGATCTCGCGCGTGCCGGTGATCGCGGCCTCCTCGACGGGCGCCCCCGCCTCGATCCTCGAGTAGATGTTCTCGAGCACGACGATCGCATCGTCCACGACCAGGCCGATGGCCAGGACGATGCCGAGCAGCGTGAGCGTGTTGATCGAAAACCCGGCGGCATCGAGCAGCGCGAAGGTGCCGATGATCGACACCGGGATCGCGATCATCGGGATCAGCGTCGAGCGCCACTCGCGCAGGAAGAGGAAGACCACCAGCAGCACGAGCCCGAAGGCGACGAAGATCGTCTCCTCGACCTCTGCGAGAGAACGGCGCACGTACTCAGTGTTGTCATACGCGACCTCCAACCGGATGTCCGGCGGCACCTCGCGGCGCAGGGTCTCGAGGCGGCGCATGATCCCGTCGACGATATCGACCTGGTTCGCACCGGGCTGCTGCCGGACATAGAGGCCGGCGATCGACTCGTTGCCGAGCTTGAGGGCGGAGCGTTCGTTGAGCGCGCCGAGCTCGGCATGGCCGATGTCGGAAAACCGCACGAGGCTGTCGCCCACGCGCTTGATCACGAGCTGGTCGTACTCGGCCGCGGTGTTGAGCCGCGACAGGGTCTTGACGGGCAGGTCGATGGCCGCGCCCTCGATGCGGCCCGATGGCAGCTCGACACTCTCGCGCTGCAGCGCGTGGCGCACGTCGAGCGGGGTCAGCCCGTAGGCGGAGAGCCGCTCGGGATCCATCCACAGGCGCATGGCGTAGCGCTTCTCCGCGGGCTGATCGATGGCGGCTATGCCCGGAACGGTCTGCAGGCGCTCCTTGAGCGTGTTGGCGAACTCCCCGAGCTCGAGCTGGGTGCGCGTATCGCTGCGCACGACGAGGGCGAAGATCGGCGTCGAGTCGGCGTTGGCCTTGTTGACGATGGGTGGGTTCGCATCGGGGGGAAGATTGCGCACGGCCCGGCCGAGTTGGTCGCGCACGTCGTTGGCCGCGGTGTCGAGATCGGTCTCGAGCGTGAACTCGACATTAATCAGGCTCGAGCCCTCGCGGCTGGTCGAGCGGATCGTGCTGATGCCGGCGACCGAGTTGATCGCCTCCTCCAGCGGCTGCGTGATCTGCGCCTCGATCACGTCGGCGGCGGCGCCCGGATAAGTCGTGGAGACGGCGAGCGTCGGCGGATCCATCGCGGGGTACTCGCGCACGCCAAGGCGCGTCAGGCCGATCGCGCCGAAAACGACGATGAGGATCGAGGCGACGAGCGTGAGGACAGGGCGGCGAACACTGAGCGAGGCGATGTCCATGGGACCGAGTCGTTCGTTCACTGGGCGGCGACAGGCAGGCCGTGCCGAACCTGCTGGAGACCCGAGACGATGATCATCTCGCCCGGCTGCAGGCCCTCGAGAATCTGCACGACGCGCTCCGTGCGTGTGCCCGTGCGCACGACGCGCCGGGCGGCCCGGCCATCGGCGAGCACGAACACCACCTTGTCCGCGAGTCCTGGCACCACCGCCTCGGCCGGCACGAGGATCGCGTCGTCGACCTGGCCCAGCGTGAATCGGACCTGGGCGAACGTGCCCGGGCGCAGGTGCAGGTCTGCGTTGGGACACACGGCCCTGAGCTGGAGCGTGCGCGTGGCTATATCGACCCGGGGCTCGACGGCATAGACCGTCCCGGAAAAGTCGGCCGACTCGCCCGCCACGGTGAACGTGATGGGAGAACCGGGGGTGACGCGCTGGGCGTACTTCTCGGGCACGGCGAAATCGACCTTGATGTTCTCGAGTTTCTGCAGCGTGGCGATGCGCGTGGTGGGAGCGACGTAGGCGCCGAGGCTGACCGAGCGGAGCCCGACGACCCCGTCGAACGGGGCGCGGATCTCGGTCCGCGCGATCTGCGCCTCGATCAACTCGACCTCCGCGCGCGCGACGTTGAGTTCGCTCAGCGCAGAGTCGTACTCCTGCTGATTGGTGCCACCGTCGCGCAGGAGCTGGGCGACGCGATGCTCGCGGATCTCGGCCAGCGCACGACGCGCGACCGAGCGCTCGAGCGAGGCCTGCAGGTCGGCGTCGTTGATCTTGACCAGGAGCTGTCCGGCGCGGACGAGGGCGCCCTCGGAGAAATTGATCGCCGTGATCTTGCCGGAGGTCTCGGGCTGCAGGTCGACCGATTCCTCGGCGCGCAGCGAACCCGTGGCGTGGACGATCTCGGCAAACGGCTCCGGGGCGACCACCACGGCGCGCACCTTGAGTGGCGCCGCAGCCGGACGCGCCGGTGCCGTGGAAGCGGGCGAGCCGGGCTGGACCGCACCGGCCGACCGGGAGAAAAGGAGGAACGCGCCCGTGCCGCCGGCCAGCAGGAGCGCGCCAATCGCAGCGAGGCGCGTGGATTTCATGGATCGAGCAGGGCCCGGCTGGCGCGGCGCGATCACGTGGCGGCGGCCACGCACCCGACAGGTGTGTGTGTCCGGACCGCAGCGGAAGATTCCGCCCAAGCGAGCGCCCGCGGCCAGGGCCGGGGACCTGTGTATGTGGCGGAACCCATCGAGCAGAATCCAAGCCATCCGCACCGTGCGCCCGGACTTTGTCTCCACCCGACCACGACACAGGCCGGGCCGACCGCAGGCATGCCCCGTGCTGTCCAGACACACCGCGCGGCACGCCCGCGCACGTTGCCACATGCCCGCACACCTGGCGCACCACCGCACCGGAGGCCTGCCCTCACTGCTCCGCCGCCACGGCGCCGTCCTGCTCACAGCGGCGGCAGGAGCGGGATTGTCGGTCCTGCTTTTCGTCGTGCTGCTGCGCAGCGAGGTGCGCGAGGGGCAGTCCGCGTTCGAGGCGGCCGCGCGCCAGCGCATGGAGATCCTCCGCGCAAGCGTGGCCCGGGCCCTCGCTGATCTCAACGCGCTGGGTGGACTTTACCAGACCGGCCTCGAGATCGACCGCGCGACGTTTCGCAAGTTCGTCGCCCCGGCGTTCAGCGACGCCATCGGCCTGCAGGCCCTGTCCTGGGCTCCGAAGATCCCGGCCGCCGATCGCGCGCAGGTCGAGGCGGCCATCCGCGCCGAGGGGTACCCGGACTTCACCTTCACCGACCGTGACCCGGTGACGAGGCGCACGCAGCCGGCAGCGCTCCGCGACGACGTCTACCACGCGGTCGTGATGGTCGAACCGCTCGCGGAAAACCGCGCCGCCTTCGGGCGCGTGATCGCCGAGCCGGGCAGCACGAGCCGGCTCGCCCTGGAAACCGGCCGCATGTGCGCCTCGGTCATCATGCCACTCGAACAGGAGCGCTCGAACAAGCCGGGGCTCATCCTCCATCTGCCGATCTTCCGCGGGCCGGTCCCCGCGACCGTCGAGGAGCGGCGCGAGCGCGTGAAGGGATTTGTCACCGCGGTGTTTCGCATCGCCGACCTCGTCGCCCCCGCCCTCGCCAACCTCGAGGGCATGCGCGTGACCGTGGCCGATGCGCGACCCGACCCGCGCAGCGTCATCTACATCCCGCCCTCCCAGGACAAGACTGCGCCCTCGCGCCACCTCCAGCCCCGCTCCTACGAGTTGCCGTTCGTCGACCGCATGCTCGTCGTCACCTTCTCGCCGACCGCCGCAGGCAGCGCCGGCCGACACCATCTCGGCTCGTGGATCACGCTGGCATGCGGGCTGGTTATCACCTGCCTGTCCACCCTCACGGTGGCCGGCGCCCAGCGCCGCAGCCACGAGAATGCACGCGCCAACCTCGCACTTCAGGCCGAGGTGCAGGTGCGCAAGCAGGCCGAGGAGGCCGCCGCCGCGGCCAGCCGAGCCAAGACCAGCTTCGTCACGCACCTCAGCCACGAGATCCGGACCCCGCTGAATTCGATCCTCGGATATGCGCAGATACTCGAGCGCAGCCGCTCGCTCGCCACCGCCGACCGCGAGGCGGTCGGAGCGATCTCCGCCGGCGGGTTCCACCTCCTCGGCCTGCTCAACTCCGTCCTGGACCTCTCGCGCATCGAGGCGGGCCACGCCGAGCTGCATCGCGTGGCCGTCGACCTGCCCGCCCTGCTCGAGGGTGTGGCCCGCATGTTCCGCCCGCGCGCCGCGGAGAAGTCGATCGCGCTGCGGGTCGAAGCGCACACACCCGGCGGACGCGGCGCCGTGCTCGGCGACGAGGGAAAACTGCGACAGGTGCTGATCAACCTCACGAGCAACGCCGTGAAGTTCACCCCCAAGGGCGAGGTGCTCATCCGCGTGCGCGCGGCCGAGGCCGACCACTGGAACTTCGAGGTCATCGACACGGGCATCGGCCTGAACGAGCAGGACCGCCGGCATCTCTTCCGTCCGTTCTACCAGACCGCCGAGGGCGGCCGCGAGGGTGGCTCAGGACTCGGCCTGGCGATCGCCCGGGCCCACGTGCATCTGATGGGCGGCCGGCTCGAGGTGGACTCCCGGCGGCAGGGCGGCACACGCTTTCACTTCTCGCTCAAGCTCCCGGCCGCGGTCATCGCCCCGAGCGAGGGTCCCATGCGATCGCTCCCGCGACTCGCCCCGGGCCTGCGCATCCACGCACTGGTCATCGACGACAGCCGCGAAAACCGCCAGATCCTCGCCCGGCTGCTCTCCGACATCGGATGTGCAGTGGCGGAGGCCGGCACGGCGCGCGACGCCCGCGACCTCGCCCGACAGGCACCGCCCGATGTGGTCTTTCTCGACGTCTATCTCGCCGAGACGACCGGACCTGAACTGCTGGCGGCCATGCGCAACGACGGCCTGGCCGGCGACACGCCCGTCCTGCTGCACACCGCCGCCCTGCTCACGCGCGAACAGCTCGAGGAACTGCGCACGATCGGCGTCGACCTGCTGCAAAAACCCTTCCGCGTAGAAGATCTCTGCGCCTGCCTCAGGCGCGTCCCGGGCGTCACCTTCGTCGGCGCACCCGAGCAGGGCCCGGGCGACACGCCCGCACCTGCCTTCCACGACCTGCGCATCCCGGCCGAGCTGCGCGACCGGCTCATCGCCGCGGCCGAGCTGCACAATACCACCGTGCTGAAGGAGTGCCTGCGCGAGTTGCGCCAGACGGACAGTACAGCGGCGGCCTTCTGCGACCACTTGCGCCAGCTCCTCCGCACGTACGACGTGGACGCGATCGCGGCGGCGGTGCGCGGGATCGGCGTGGACGAGCTGGCGGAGGCCCGGGCATGAGCGCGCCGGCGCGCCGGATCGTCGCCGTCGACGACGAACCGGCCAACCTCGACATGCTCGCCGGGCTGCTTGAGCCGCAGGGCTACGAGCTGCTCTGTGCGACCCGCGCCGTCGACGCGCTCCGCCTCGTCCACCAGGCGCGGCCACTGCTCATCCTCCTGGATGTGATGATGCCCGATGTGGACGGCTTCGAGATCTGCCGGCGCCTGCGGGCCGACCCGGCCACCGCCGACACGCCGGTGATCTTCATCACGGGCCGCTCCGAGATCACTGCCACGATCGACGGCTTCCGCGCCGGCGGTGTCGACTACATCATCAAGCCGTTCAGCGCCGAGGAGGTGATCGCCCGGGTCTCCGTGCACGCCAGCCTGGCCGAGACACGCACGCAGCTCACTCGCGCCAACCGCGAGCTGGCCGAGCGCGTCGAGGAACTGCGCGAGGCGATCCAGGGCCGGAAGGCCGCCGAGGCAGAGCGGCGCGACGCCGTGGAACGCCTCTCCATGCTCACGGCCCGGGAGGCACGACGCTGGGGCGTCGCCGGCCTGGTCGGCCGCAGCTCGGCCCTGGCGACGCTCCTGCGCGAGGTCGAGCGCCTCCAGCCCTACGAGCGGGTCGGCGTGCTCCTGGTCGGCGAGAGCGGCACCGGCAAGGAGCTCGTCGCGCGCGCGCTCCACAACGGGGGACCCCGCTCGGCCGAACCATTCGTCGCAGTCAACTGCGTGGCCGTGCCCGGCGAACTGATGGAGTCGATGTTCTTCGGACACGTGCGTGGTGCCTTCACCGGCGCGACCTCCGACCGGAAGGGTTACTTCGAACTGGCCGACGGCGGCACCCTCTTCCTCGACGAGATCGGCGATATGCCGGCGGCGCTCCAGGCCAAACTCCTGCGGGTGCTCGAGGATGGTCGCGTCACCCCGGTCGGGGCCACGAACGAGCGCCCGGTCGACGTGCGCGTCATCGCCGCGACGAATGCGAACCTCGAGCGCAAGATCGCCGAGGGCACGTTTCGCCAGGATCTCTACTTCCGGCTGGCCCGCACGCTCCTGCACCTGCCGCCGCTGCGCGAGCGCAAGGAGGACAT
>JACSRI010000127.1 GCA_014879845.1 Opitutaceae bacterium | reverse complement strand
GCCGCGCCTCGTCCTCCGGCATCCCCTGGGCGCGATATTCGGCCACGAGCTGGTCGAGGTGGAACTGCAGCTCCGCGTCGAGCGCCGCCTCCTGGCGTCGTCGGCGGAACAGCCGGGCGAGTATCGTGCTCAGCCAGCGGATACGCTCACCGATCATGGCGCCTCCTTCATGTCGAGCACGCTGGCGACCGCCGCGGCGAACGAGGCCCAGGTCTGCTTCTCCGCCTCGAGCTGCCGGCGGCCCGCACGCGTGAGCCGGTAGAACTTCGCGCTGCGTCCGGCCTCCGAGACGCCCCACTCCGCCTCGATCCAGCCGCGGCCCTCCAGCCGGTGCAGCGCCGGGTAGAGCGACCCCTGCTTCAGCGCCAGCCGGTCGTTCGAGACGACGGCGAACCGCTTCGCGATGTCCCAGCCGTGCAGCGAGGCGGTCGATAGCGCCTTCAGAATCAACAGATCGAGCGTCCCCTGCAGCAGTTCCGTCCGCACGTTGTCCATGTCCCCACCTTGTTGTCGACGTTCGACAACAAGCAAGCCATTTGTTGTAGGCATTCGACAACAGATCCCGGCGGCGCCAACCCCCGACGGGGAAGGCACGCGACACCACCGCGGCGACCCGAGCGAGATTCGCGCGCGGCAACGATTCGCCAGGACAGGCCTCGGCCGCTGCGCCGTCCCCTACTCGCTGCGCAGCGCGATGAGCGGATCGATGCGGGCCGCGCGGCGCGCGGGCAGGTAGCTCGCGAGCAGACCCACGCCGAGGAGCACGATGGACACGACGATGTAGGCGATCGGATCGGTCGGTTTCGTGTCGAAGAGCAGGCTCGTCATGAAGCGGCTGAGCATCCCCGCGCCGGCGAGGCCGAGCCCGATGCCGATCCCGGTCTTCCACAGGCCCTGCTTGAGGATCAGCCCGACGATCTGCCCGTGCGAGGCGCCGACTGCGCCACGGATGCCGATCTCGCGCGTCCGCTGCGACACGTCATAGGCCAGCACGCTGTAGATGCCCAGCGATGAGAGGAACAGCGCGAGCCCGGCAAACGTCGTGAGCAGCAGCATGACCGCGCGGCGGTTGTCGTAGGACGCATCGAGCACCTTCGTCATCTCGCCCGTATCGAAGAGGGCGATGCGCGGATCGATGCCACGCAGCTTGTCGCGCAGCGTCGCGACCACGTCGCCGACCGGGCGCGTGGTGCGCATGAAGACTGTGAGCCCCGGTCCGTTCCCGCCCGCGAGATGGTAGACGAAGGGATTCCCGCTCTTCTCCTCCACGCCGTTGTGCGGCACGTCCTTCACCACCCCGACGATCGTCGGCCAGTCCTCCGGCTTGTCCGGGCGTCCACCAAAGCTGAAATGCCCGTCGACCGCCGACCGGCCCGGGAAGAACTTCCGCGCGAAACTCTCGTCGACCACGAAGCGCTGGACTGTGCTTCCCCGGTCGCCCTCCTCGAGGAAACGGCCCTCGAGCAGCGTGAGGCCCAGCGTCTCAAAATAGCTCGGCGACACCTGCACGCGAAACGCGCCCGGCTGCGGCGATCCCGGCGGGAGCGTGTCGTTCTCCAGGGTGAAGGCGTTGATCGGCAGTCCGCCCTGGAACGGCGTCGCATAGGACAGCGCGCTGGAGGTCACGCCGGGAATCTCCCGCATCACCTGCAGCAGGCGCACCCGCGTCTGCTCGGCCTGTTCCGGGTTGGCCCGCAGATCGCGCGGCAACGCCATGCTGCCGGTGACGATGCCGCTGGCATGGAAACCTGGATTCACATCGAGCGCCTTGGCGAAACTGTGGATGAGCAGACCCGCGCCGGTGAGGAGCATGAGCGCGACGGCGACCTGGGTCACCACCAGCCCGCTGCTGAGCGCACGGATGCCCACACCCGAGGACGACCCGCGGGCGTTGTTCTGGATCACCGCCGCCAGGTTCGTGCGGAAGGTATGCACCACCGGTATCAGCCCGATCAACACGCCGACAAGCAGCGCGAGCCCGATGGCAAAACCCAGCACGCGCAGGTCCATCGTGGCCGGGAGCGACGCCGGCAGCATGTCCGCGAGGTAGGAGTTCGTCACCCGCAGCGCTCCCCAGGCCAGGCCGACCCCGAGCAGCGCCCCCGCGCCCGTGAGCAGCAGGCTCTCGAGCAGGAGCTGGCGCGCGATCGTCGTGCGGCTCGCGCCCAGGGCCGAGCGGACCGCGAGCTCCGCCTGCCGCGTGTTGGAGCGCACGAGCAGGAGATTGGCGACGTTGACGCAGCCGATCAGCAGCACGAACGCCACGCCGCCCTGCAGGAGGAGGAGGGTCGTGCGCACGGGCTGGACGCGCTGCTCCTGCACACCGCCGACGTTCATCGTCATCCCCGAGCGCTCGACAAACGCCTTCACCGGCGGCGGCGTCGACTCGACATAACGCTGCTCGAGCGACTTGGCCTCGGCATCGGCCTGTCCGGCCGACACCCCCGGCTTCAGCCGGCCGAAGAGAGCGATGCCCACGCCGTAGCGGCGCTGCGGATTCTCGGCATCGGGATTCCAGGAGAGCGGCTGGATGTATTTCACCCGCGCGTCGAATGCCTCGAAGACGCGGGGCGCCACGCCGATCACCCTGCACGTCTCCTCGTTGATGCGGATCTCCCGGCCGATCACCTCGGGATCCTCGGCGTAGTCGTGCTGCCAGCACGACTGGGTCAGCACGATCAGCTTGTCCTCCCCGGGCCGGTTCTGCTCCCGGGTGAAGAACGAGCCGAGCACGGGCTGCACGCGCAGGATCTGGAAGATCTCCGCCGTCACCTTCACGCAGCCGGCGCGCGTGACGGCATCCTCCTGCCCGACCATGCCCTGGAAAAACTGCCAGAGGCCGATGGCCTCGTAGGACGTCGCGTTCTTCGAGTAGTCGAGGTAGAACGGGACGTTGGCCGGCATGTGGTCGAGCCCGGCCTTCTTCGCCGACGTATAGAGCTCGACGATCTCCCGGGGGTGGTCGAACGGCAGCGGCTTCAGCATCAGCGAATACACCGTCGAGAAGATCGCGGTCGTAGCTCCGACGCAGAGCGCGAGAGTCACCAGCGCGGAGACCGCGAAGCTGCGGCTCTTGGCGAGCGTCCGCAGCGAAAAGCGCAGATCGCCGCCGATACCGCGCAGCGCCTGCGACAACCATCCGGCGCGATCGTGCTGCGATCGCGCCCCGGGGAAGGAAGCATCACTCATGAGGGAAAGTGGGAGCGTCGAGTGTGCGACGCCCCTCTCAATACACAACCCGCCACCCGAAAGTTGCTGTATCTTTCCTTGGACCAAACGCAGGGCGTATCGACTGCGACCCTCCCCCATCGCCCCATCTCCCCAGGTCGGCGTGACGCACCAGGCCCCGCCAGACCGAAGCGCGCCGTGAACACGACCCGACGCGCCGAGAACAAGGACCTGAGGTCCTCCGGCTCTCCGGTGTATTCGGCTGTTCAGTGACCGACTGCCGGCACGGACTCACCGAGCGCGTCGGTAGTGCACGGCTACCGCGCCACAGCGCAGCGCCTTGGCCGAGATCAGTTCGAGCCGTCGCGTGGCGGGCAGGCCGCCCTGGAAGAGCGTCGGGCCGTGGCCGACGAGCCGGGGATGGACGAGGAACCTGTACTCGTCGATGAGATCCAGCCGATCCAACTCGGCCGCGAGCGTGCCGCTCCCGAGGAGCACGCCAGCCGGGGTCGCATCCTTGAGCGTCTGCACGCCCGTGCGCAGGTCCCCGGCGAGGTGGTGACTGTTGGTCCACGGAAAATCCCTGCGCGTGGACGACACCACGTACTTCGGCTTGGTCTCCAGCTTGACCGCCCACGCGCGTATCGCCGGAGGCGCCTCGACGTCGCCGCGCGCGACCGCCGGCCAATAGCCCTCCATCATCTCGTAGGTGATGCGGCCCCACAGCATCGCGCCGCTCGCATCCATCAGGTCGGTGAAGAAGGCGTGTGTCTCATCGTCGGCGATCCCCTCCCGATGGTCGACGCAACCGTCCAGGGTGACATTGATGCAGAAGGTTAGCAGGCCCATGCGGCGAATCTCAGCTGGCCCGAGACTTCGGTCAATGGTCGGGCGTCGTCACGCGCCTCGCGAAGCTGCTGAGCAAAAGCCAAAACCCTCACCAACTCGGGTCGTCCGACAAAAGCCGCACCGTCTCGGAGGCTAGCGCTTCGGTGCACCGGGCATCTTTGTCTTGCCGCGCGTGAGGACGATCTGGACGACGGCCCCCCGATCATCACGGACAAACTCGATGTTTCCCTGCAGGGCTCTGGCTTCGAACACCGTCTCGGAGGTGGCGACCAGTTCCACGGGAGCCTGTCCGGGAACCTGCACCTGCAGGCGGCCGTCGACCACGGTGACCACAAGCGCAAAGCCCGCCGCCATCTGATACGTGCCGGCGTATCCCGCCAGTGTTTCGGCGGCCACGACGATCCCCGTCTTGGCTGAAGGCAGCTGCGGATCCTGACCCTGCACGATGCCCAGGAGATTCTTGGTCAGATCTTCTGCGCCGGCGCCACCGATGTTCGCCAGCACGATGATCAGGGTGCCGCTGGTCGTGTCGTAGACGAGATGGCTCATAAAGCCGGAGATGGCCCCGGAGGTCGTAAGGATCTTTCGGCCGTTGGCTGAGGCCGTCGAGAGCCCGCCCTCCCGGTAGTCCACCCATGGAGACTTCAGCGTGGCCCATCCCTCGGGCTCTCCCACTCGGCCGGCGGCGGTTGCCTCGAACCAGCGGTGCAGGTCGGCCGTCGTCGCGACCAGTCCGCCCGCGGCGTACGCCGTGGAAAGATGCCAGCTCGGGGCGGGCGCCGGTCCGCTGGCCGTCGGATGGTACCCGATCGCCGTCCGCTGCGCAGACTCCGCGGTCTGGGGATACTCCGTGTCCCTCAGCCCGAACGGCGTGAAGTAGCGGCGCTGCATGTAGGCGCCATAGTCCTCGCCGGTCACCCGTTCGATCGCCAGCCCGAGCAGGATGTAGTTCGCGTTGCTGTAGTCGAACTTCGCGCCCGGGCTGAACGCCAACGGTCGATCCTTGAACAATTCCAGGAGCGCGACCGGAGTCAGCGCTCTCGAACTGTATTCATGAAACTCGGGCAGGTCGGTGTAGTTGACCAAGCCTGCCTCGTGCATCAGCAGGTGCGAGACTCGGATCGGCGCCCAGGTGGAAGGCGCCTCGGGCACGAACTTCGCGATCGGCTCATCGAGGGCGAGGCGACCCTCCGCGACCAGGTCCATGATGGCGACCCGGGTGAACCATTTGGTGATCGAGCCGATGCGGAACCGGGTGGTCGGCGCATTGGCCACGCCGTGCTCGGCGTCGGCCGGACCATATCCACGATCGAGGAGGATCCGGTCGCCCTGGACGACCAGGACCGAGCCCCGGAAAAGTCCCAGGTCGACAAATTCACGCGTCATCGTGTCCAGCTTCGCGACGGGATCGTCCGCGTGCAGCACGGCAGCGGTGCAAAAAGCGAAAAACCAAACGGGCTTCAGGATCATGGCGGAGAGGCACGCGTGGTTCCCCAGCGGAGGCAGGATCGCCGCCACAGGCGCGTGCATCGGGTAACCGTCGGTCGCGGTGGAATCGCACAGCGATTCTCGAAAAAGAACCCCCAACTCCATCCAGCCCGGTCCCCGCACCTCGAGCCGCGGACGTCACCCTGAAGCGCCGTGGCTCTCTCAGGTATCAAGGGCCTGACATCTTCAGCTGGCCCACACGTCTCCAAGAAGGCCGATCCACTACTTAGCCGCGGCCGCGATTCTTCTCCAGAATTCCGAGATGTTCCCGGGCCTGAGATCCGCAGCCGTCCCCACTTGGCCCATCAGATGCAACGTTTGGTGAACCATTGAATCATCGACCAGGAGGCCGAGCCTCTCGATCTGCAGCCCCATGAGGACAATCTGTCCAGGTTTGAACTCACGTTCTTCCCGCACAAACCCCGCAGCATTGGCCATCACGTAGGCGGCGATGTTACGTAGCCTCTCACCGGACAACGGATGAGTTCGCCCCGTGAGCACGTGACGCTCCCATGACTCGGCGTCCGGAAAGTCGAAACGGTTGTCGTCGATCACGAGTTGGAAACTGAAGAAGGGGATCATCCCTGACGGGACCGCCCCGATCTTCAGCATCTTTTCGTTTGCGAAGCAGTCCGCGGCCAGTTCCTGCACCTGGGAGAGTAGGTTCTCATCGTTCGACTGCGGACCGTGCTTCAGGACGATGTGCCCTGTCTCGTGAAACAAAATCCAACAAATCGCCGAACCGAAAAGCTTGTCGACTGCCGCATCGATCGCTGGATCGCTCAGGACCTCGACCGGGACGGAAAGCGCAGCCAGGGGCGGACCGATGCTTTGCGGCTTGCCGTAGACGGATCGTTGATACTTCAGCATCGCCAGGTAGCTGAAGACCGGGTCGATCGCGAAGCCCTGATGCTGCAACCAGACGTAGGCGACCAGAAGATCGTCAAGAAACTGCAAGGACTCCATCGGGATGGAGATGGTCTCCTCCGCTGGACGGCTGTAGAAGGCCAGGTATCCTTCCACCTCGGATCTGATCGGGAAACAAATCTCAATCCTCCGGGCTGTCGCCAAGCAGTCGTCGAATGCCCCGGATTTGCAGAAGGAACGATACCGTTCTGTGATCCTCGCTCCCGTCGTCTTGCCCCTCTGTTCGAGATCTTTGTCCGCATAGAATCCTGGACCCGCGCCATGGGCGCACGACATCAGGACAGCAAGTGATGCCATCGCAAACACCCGGGGGATCCACCCGGCGCGCGTGTTCGCCCCAGACCTACAGGCCGTGTTCATTTTGGCACCGGGGCTCCCCCGAAGAGCATCTCAAAAGGCTCGAGCATCTGAATGCTCGTGGGACGCTGGTCCAGGCGGACAATCCTCTCGAACTCGTCGAACCTACCCCAGGCCGGTTTCCACACCGCGTGGAGCAGACCGAGTTTGGCGTCCAGGATCTTGTCACGCAAAGGTCCGACCGATGCAGGATCGCGTGTGAGACCATCCAGCGAACCGCCAACCTCGTTAAGCTGGTCGAGCGCCTGCCGAATCAGCGCGGTGACTGCTGCTGATTTTCGAGCCTCTTCGGATCCCACCGGATTCGAATAGATGATGCCACCAGAACTCTCGGTCGTTTCGTCTGCGTTTGTCTTGCTCGTTGGCTCGACGCGCATCTGCGTGTGTATCGAGAGCCCAAGCACAGCTACACCAAACAACGCGAAGAACACCCCCGGCCCAACGCGACTGACATAGATCGAGATCCCTCCGGGCAGGACGACGCGACCGTTCGAGTCTGTCTTGTCAGGTATCTGGAGCAACAGCCGGTAACCGAGCACGACCGCCATCGCTCCGCTCGCGGTCGCCAGCAGGCGCTCAGCGCCTCGAATGACCCATTCAGGTTCCATAGTGCATTTCCAGCGTCACGATCGCCTGACTACCCGCCTGTTGCCGATGCCATGTCGAGAAAGTCGAGCCACACCTTCCCATATGTCATGAGTATGCCCTGCACATAGGTGGCCTCGCTTAACTGCCTCGACATGCCCGCACTCACGCAAAGATCCACGACGACCCGGCGTGCTTGTTTCGAGTTCTTCGCGAACGGTGTCTCCGAGAATCCACCTCCGCCAGATTTCGCGAGGGAGATGATCGAGTTCAACGCGTCGCACAATGCTTGCGCCTGATTGGTCAACTGGACGGTCTCAGCATGGCTCGAGTCACCAAGCCCGGGCATCAACTCATCGAGACGATCTCGCCAGACGCAATCGAGTTGCTCCCCCATCAGATGTCGACGCATCTGCTCGGCCGCATTCCTCGCGGCAACGAGACGAGAATACACAGGCTGAAATTCGGCGTCATCTGCCGACGGGATCTTCATCGCGTCGGGATCCAGATAAGCATTGATCACAATGATGGTGACAAGGTGCCTGCCTGGATCGCTCCGCAATTCCGCCCGGATTGGTTCCACCTCGGCTTCGATCTTCGCGAGTACGATCTGGTCGACGAGGTCATCAGTCGAAGCGTCCGCACGCGTTGGCGCCAGGGCGACAAGCATACACACACCTACCACCGCCGCAGAGACGCGGCGACGGTTCATACGCGCGACACCAGCTGGATTGGAACGGGCGGCGATGAAGCGAGCACTTTCGCGAGACTGTGCGCGGTGATCGGCTCGCCCGAGTTGCATTCGAGCATGCATGGTAATACCCCCTGATGTTTTCGTGCTCCGGCGGTGAGACCGTGCACGGAGTTGTCTACTGAAACTGGGGAGCCGGAAATGTGGCCCTAAAGGTCGGACCGACGGTCGAAACGCTTTGCTCCGTCCTGAACTCGCTTCTGGAGTCGAACGAAACACGCGTCGCGGAACCTACAATCGATCCGCCGGATCGCGCTGATCGTACTCACAATACAGCGGCGATCATGAGGTCGATCAGGGTTTCTACCAAGGGGAACCAGATCACCGTCCGGGTGCGGGGAGTTGAGTCGACTTGAGTTGGAACAATTCGACTCCGTCGCCGCGCGCAAACCTCGCTCCGACCCATGCAGCGCGCCCGCGACCCCCTACTCACTCCGCAGCGCGATGGACGGATCGATGCGCGCCGCGAGTCCCTCAGATGGGGGCGCCTTTTGCAGTTCGTAGTCTGCCACAAACCACAAGACCTGACTCTCGCCGTCCCTCTGGACGACCGCTTGCACGACTCCTGACGCGACGCTACAAGTCTCGACTCCAGAACGAAACCCACCATGCGCTCCTGCCTCGTCCTCCTGCTCGCACTTGTGCTTCCTCCCGCCGCCTTCACACAAGGCCGCATCGTGGGGCCGTACACCCTCCACCCGATCATCCCGGGCGTCGTTCGCATCGAGGATGCCAACCCGGGCAACCCCGCGGGCATTCACCTTGACGAGCAGGGCAAGCCGAAGGGGCTGAACAACTGCTCCGACATGTACCTGATCGCCGGCCGCGACCAGGCGCTGCTCATCGACCTGTCCAACGCCATCACGTGGGATCTCCCCCCGCGGACCGACGGGACCGCAGGCCGCCTCGCCAATCCCGCCGAGCGGGATGTGAGAGGCGCCATGCCCTCTCCC
This sequence comes from Opitutaceae bacterium, assembly GCA_014879845.1. Classification (GTDB taxonomy): domain Bacteria; phylum Verrucomicrobiota; class Verrucomicrobiia; order Opitutales; family Opitutaceae; genus JAEWQP01. The sequence continues at coordinate 5,467 of JACSRI010000127.1, read as the reverse complement.
ACCGCGGTCGCCTCCCTCCAGACCCTCGTGGGGGAGGAAATCGGTTCACGCAAGCTGCAGGTCACCGTCACCCATCTCCACGGCGACCACACCGGCATGCTGCCGGCCTTCACGGACGATCCACACGTAACTTTCTGGATACACGCGGACGAGTTTGCCGGAAAGGACCTCTTCCCGGCCGAGCGCACAATCCCGACAGCCGGGCATCCCTCGCTGGATCTCGGCGGAGGCTTCATCGTCGACGTGGTGGAGGTCCCTGGGCACACCGACCACTCCACCGTCTATTTCCTGCGAGGAAAAAACCTGCTCTTCAGCGGCGATGCCATCGGCTCGGGTGGCGGAGTGTGGCTCTTCTCCGCCGACGCGTTTGCTCGCTATCGGCAGAGCGTCGACCGCCTGATCGCCTACATACGGGATCCCGCCCACGGAGTCGACGAGAGCCGGTTGCGCATCTTCGGCGGCCACTACTGGCAGGCGCGCGACAAGCGAACGCTCACGATGCAGTACATCCTCGATATGCAGAAGCTGATCGTGCAGATCCACGCCGGCACAGCCCGCGAGGAGGAGGTCGCTTTCGGTCCCTACCTCAACCGGAATTTCATCTCCGGAGAGGCGATAATCACCTGGAACAAGGCCGACGCCGACCGCCTCAAGACTGAGTAGTGGCCTCGGCCCCGACCGGTGCGCCTTCGGTGACGACCCGGCTACTCCACCGGTATCAGCCGCACGAGGACGACGCCGTGCGCGGCGACCCTGGCCTCGAACGCATCCTTGTAGTCACCCAGATCCTTCTGCCGCCACAAATCGCGCACCCGGAAGGTCGTGCCGACCTTCGGCGTCGGCAGCGTGCCCCACGGGCCCCACTTCACGCTGATCGTCGCGTCCGTGTCGCCGCGGTTGAACAAGCCGACGGCATACGATCCATCCGCGAGTGTCTTCGCATAGATCACCTTGCCGTCGATGTTGCTGAACTGCGTGGCCTGCCGGCCGAGCGCGTCCTGGTTGATCGCGAGCACTTCGTCGTTGGTCAGCAGGCCGAGCGTGAAGTCATCGATCTGCGCCAAATCACACCCGAGCAGCAACGGGGCGGAGAGCAGGCACCACAGGCTCATGTGCGCGTACTGTTCGTCCGGAGTGAGGCGCGTGTCATGCAGGTTCGGCCCCCACCCGACTTTGCCGAGCACGAGCATGTCGGGATCGCTCCAATGCCCCGGACCGGTGTAGGCCGCCCAGCGGTCTTGCGAGAAACCGTTGCGGCTGACACTGTCCCAGGTGTCGACGATGTCGCCCGTGGTGCGCCAGAGCTGGGCCAGGCGCATGTAGTCCGGCGCTTGGTCGTAGAGCCCGGTGTTGGAGAGGCTGTAGACGATGTCGCGACCCGTGGCGCGCAGGGCCAAGGTCATCTCCTCGACGTGCGGGACGTCATTGGGGAACCAGTCGTACTTGAGGTAGTCCACGCCCCAGTGCGCCCACTGGCGGGCGTCCTGCGCGGCGAACGCATGTCGCCCGAACGTCCAGTTGACCCAGTTCGGTTTCGCGCCGGGCGCGTTGGGGTCTTTGTTGAGTTTGTAGAACTCGTTGACCTCGCCGGCGACGACCCACGGGTAGGTGCCATCGGCGTTGTCCGAGGAGCCGCCGACATAACCCGCGTAGGTGCCACGCCAGGGGCTCGAGTAGAGGCCGAACTTCAAGCCCAGCGCGTGCACCTCGTCGGCGAGCGCCTTCATGTCGGGAAATTTGCTGTTGGGCTGGATGGCGTTGAACTCGCCGCCCCGCGGCCCCTGCCAGCCGTCGTCGATGTTGATGTAGGTCCAACCGTGGTCGCGCAGCCCCTTCGCGGCCATCGCCCGCGCGGAGCTGAGCACCAGGTCCTGGCTCACGGCATCACCCCAGCAGTTCCAACTGCTCCACCCCATCGGCGGCGTCAGCGCGATCCGCTCGCCGACCACGATGCGAAACGACTTCGCCGCCTCGCCCCGCTCATTCCTCGCCCGCAGGGTGACGGCGTATTCACCGGCCTGTGACAGCGAGCCCGAGATCTGCCCCGTGGCGGGATCGACCCGCAGGCCGGCCGGCAACCCATCGACCGCGAAGGCCATGGGGCGCCGTCCGGTCGCCGGAATCGTATAGAGAAACGGCGCGCCCGGGCGGACACCAAACACGCCGGGACCATTGACGCGCGGGGTGTCGGGCGCCGGCGGCGTGAGGATCTGCGGTTCGCGCGTGGCTGCCACGGGCGTGCCACTCCCGAATCCGAGCAAAGGCAGCATCGCGGCGGCGTAGCGTCGGCCCAGCTCGCGATACCCCTCCGGGCTGAAATGCAGCTTGTCGGGCCTCGCCGCGCAACCCGACGACGACACGGCGTGTGCGGTCGGAATCGTCTGCGGCAATTTTTCAATGACCGCGTTCATGCTGGCGCATTTGCCCTCCTGATCGGCGGGCACGAGTCCACCGACGAGCAGGGGCACCTCGGCGGCCCGGAGCCCGAGGTCCGCCAGCAGGTTCTCGTAGACCGTCCTGACCTTGGCGGGCCACTCCGGGTCGCCGGTGTTCGATTCGCCTTGGTGCAGCAGGATGCCCTTCACCACGCCGCGCTGCTGGGCGAGCTTCGCCATGCGCACGAGGTGCTGGTAGGGGTCGCCTCCATACGCCGCGATGGTGCCCTTCATCCACTCCGGGGCCGTCGCTGCATAGGCGGGAAACGCGGACTTCTCGAAGACTTCGATCTTCGCGCCGGCCACCGAGACATTGACGACGCCCACCCGGATGTGCGCGGGCAGCGACGCCACCAGCGTGCGCCCGAAATAGTCCGCCGGGCTGAGCCCGGAGTTGGGCCGGCACAGCGGCGGCACGGCCGGATACCACTGGCCCGCTTTACGGCCCAGCGCGGGGAAATCCACCGCCGCCAGCACCTCGAAGCGTGGCTCGTGATACGCCCGATCCTCGTCCGGGATTCCCGGGAATCCCTCCATGTTCGACTGCCCGAGGCAGAGGAAGACGTAGAAGTCCTTGTCCTGGGCCAGGGCGGTGGTTCCCAGAACGACCAGTCCGGTCAGGACGAGACAGTGCCCGATACGCTTCATGAGGTGCATGGTTCCAGAAGTAATCCTGTCATTCGAGGCCGCGCGCCCACCGAGGGCGACGCCTGCCACGTCCCCTCGATCTCACGATCGTGGCGCCTGGCAAAGCGCGGCACCCCGGGGTACACCGCCATCGGCTTGCGGCCGTCGATCCTGCGGCGTGCGGCCCAGCATCCAACCCGCGCTTCATTCTGACAATGGCACAAGTCGCCCGTCAGCCCATCTGGGCACCTCATGATCAAGGCTCGGCCGCGGGTCGGCGCATGCTCCCCACGTACGCGAAAGCGCCACGCCTTGCGGGCGTGGCGCTCAGGGGGTTCGATCACCGGGACATCGGGCGCGGGCAGGCGCGCGATGTGGTAGTCGACGTGTGGACACGGGTCAGGTGCGGCTAGGCTGCACGTTGGTCCGTGGGTGCGGTCATCGTCCCGGTCGCCGGCGTCGGCACCTCGCCGGAAGGCCGGCGACTGCCGCGTCGATCCACGACCGCACGGGCCGTCTCATACCGGGCGTTGAAGTCCGGCAGGGTCTTCCTCAGGCGGAAGACCAGGCGATCGATCTTGTCGTTCAGCAGCTCATCGACCTCCGCGAAGAGTTCGACGAGTCGGCGGGTGGCCGCGGCTTTGTCCACCGCGGTCCCGCGGGCGGCATGCATGCCGGCGGCGGCCGCATCGATCCGGGCCTTGAAAGCGTCCAGCGTCTCCGCCGTCACCCCATAGGCTGCGAGCTGCGGCAGCACCGACTGAGCCGTATCCAGCACGCGCTGAGCGAACCACTGGCGGTGGCTGCGGCGCGCGCGGCGGAACGAACTCCGCCCGACTTCCACCGTTTCCGCGAGCTTCGGGTTCTTCGTGTCCCGGGCCAGCGTGGTGATCAACCCCGCGATCTCGAGGGCCTGGTCGGCCATCTGATCGAGCAGTTGATCCCGCGCCGCCGCACTCGCACGGAACGGCTGGGTTTGCGTGGTCGCGAGACTGTTGATCTCGGCCGCCTTGGCACTGAGCACCTCCAGCTTTTCCGGGAGTCCGGTCACGCTGCTGATCTCAGGAGTGGCCTGCAACAGCGCCTCGATGGCGCCATAGCTGGCCAGTTTGTTGCTCTGTTTTGTATTCATCTTCCTACCCTATCCTTTCTTTGTGTTTTGTGGTGATTCCGCCGCGGGCCGGCCCGGGACGTCGTGCCCCGGTATTGAACCGGACCGCGTCGGATTTCGGGGCCAAGCGTAGCATCCCGCGGGGTCCATCTGGCGGACCCCCTCCTGCATTTCCTCAAGAAAATCGCGGTCAGCCGCCGGCAGGGTCGCCGGCCGGACTTTGCCGCGGTCGCCGTTACCAGCGCGGCCGGCCGCTTCTTCAGCGCGTCGCGCGCGGCTGATCATCGCTCGCGCTCAGGCGATGATCGCTCGCGCGCCGGCGCCTGCAGCTGGTGCCACCTCGCCCGGGCGAAGCTGCAGCGCGTCATCGCTCCCCGCGCGTGTCGCGATCGCTCGCGCGCGGGTGCCCCTACCCAGTGACACGCCGCCCGGCACGCCTGGCACGCCGACAGCGTCTCGCGCGCGACACGCCACACCTCGCGCGCCACGACACGAGCGACGCGCACGCACGCCCGATGCCGGCGCGCTGCCGCCAGCGGCCCGCGCGCGACCCACGATGCCTCGCGCGCGAGCGCTCAGACCCCGCGGCACGTCGCCCATCCGTAAAACAGCCGCGGCAGCGACAGAAAACACACCGCCAGCGGTCCATGCACGACCGTCACCGATCCAAACACGAGCGACCGCGGTCCACCCATGAGGTCCAGCGCTCCACGCATGCGCGCCAGCGAGACGAAGCAGACCGACAGCGACACAAAGCAGACCGCCGGCGCGACCACGCAGACTTCCAGCGCCTCGCTCCTCACCGCCACCGACCCAACACACACAGTCAACGGCCCACCCGGCATCGTCAGCGACCGAAACGCCAACTCCCACGATCGATGATGCGCCTTCGGCACGACACACCACGCCGCCAGCAGTCCACGCCTCGCCAACACCGCGCCGATGCAGACCGACAGCGCCCCAAGTCGGATGTGACAGAGCCTGCATCCGGATGTTCGTCACAGAGTTCACTGCGCCAAGGCCCGAGGGCACAAAGCACCTGCACCGCAGCCCAGACGTCACGACAGGTTGGGTGGTCACGAGCCTGGGCTGGAGGGCCGCGCTCCCGCGCGGCCGCAGGAGCGGACCGATTCACGCGATTCTTCACCGATTCGCGGCGGTGCGGGAGCACACGCCCTCCATGGATTCCGGAGGGCTGCTCGTGTTTTCCTGTGTGAACTCTGTGTCTCCTCCGTGGCCTCTGTGACCCGTCCGGTCCGTCTGACCCGGATTAGGGCCGCGCCATCTCGCGCCG
>JACSRI010000097.1 GCA_014879845.1 Opitutaceae bacterium | reverse complement strand
CCTCCTTCGTCGCCTCGCCCTGGCTGTTGTCCCCATCGCCCTGATACTGCTGCTCGCCGGTCTCGGCCTGCGCCGGGCCGACCTCTGGCAACCGGCCTCGGTGGCGCTCGGCGTGTCGCTGGCCATCGGCATCGGCGCGATTCCCGCGCTGCGCGGCTACCAGTTCACCGCCTGGATCATCACCACGGTCGTGGCGGGCATGACCTACCCGGCGGAGCTGCTGCACTGGGGCGACTTCGACCTGCGCAACAAGTGGGTCATCCTCATCGCCATCCAGACCGTGATGTTCGGCATGGGCACGCAGATGAGCATTCGCGACTTCACCGGCGTGCTCAAGATGCCCTGGGGCGTCGGTGTGGCGGTCGTCTCGCAGTTCACCATCATGCCGCTGGTCGGCTGGAGCCTGACCAAGGCGTTTCACTTCCCGGACGAGATCGCCGCAGGCGTGATCCTCGTCGGCTGCTGCTCGAGCGGCCTCGCCTCCAACGTCATGTGTTACATCGCCAAGGCCAACATCGCCCTCTCGATCACGGCCACGGCGTGCACGACCATGCTCGCACCGCTCATGACACCGCTCTGGATGAAGCTCCTGGCCGGCACCCTCGTCGAGGTGAGCGTGCTCAAGATGATGACCGACATCGTGAAGATCGTCATCGTGCCGATCGGCGCGACGCTGCTGCACGATTACCTGAAGTTCGCCTCGCCGCGGCCGCGGCGCATCATCCACGGCCTCGCCGTGGCGGCGGCGGCATGGATCGCCTTCCTCATCCTCGGCGGTTGGTCGCTCCTCTTCGCCGGGACTTCGGCCGGCACCCAGCTCGCGGTCGAGCTGGCCGCATTCCTGCTCGGCGCGATCACCGGCGGCGTCGTCTACCACCGGCTCACGCGCCTGCTGCCCCGGCTGGACCAGTGGATGCCGGTGGCGTCGATGGTCGGTATCATGTACTTCACCACGGTATCGACCGCGGCCGGCCGCGACAATCTCCTCCAGGTCGGCGCGCTCCTCTTCCTCGTCGCGGCGATCCACAACGCCGCAGGTTACGGGCTCGGCTACCTCTTCGGCCGCGCCGCCGGGCTCGACAAGAACTCCGCGCGCACGATCGCGATCGAGGTGGGCCTGCAAAACGGCGGCATGGCTTCGGGCATCGCCGGCAGCATGGGCAAGCTCGCCACCCTCGGCCTCGGTGGCGCCGTATTCGGCTCGTGGATGAACATCTCCGGCTCGATCCTGGCCAACTATTGGAAACGCAAGCCGGTCGATGACTGACTGGTCGATCCGCCCGCAACCCATCGTCCCCAAACCCGACACGACCCAAAACGTCTTTCATTCATGCCGGCGCCGCCACGCCCCCCCACGTGGCGCCGCATGTCACCCTACTGCCATGCCCGCTCATCCCACATCCCTTCGCACCTTGCGGCTAGCGCGACTTTTCGCCCTGGCCGCATGGTTAATCGCGCCGTCCCTGGGCGCCACCGACACGGCGCCTAGGCCGGCCTCGGAGGTAGCCGCACCGCCACCTCTGCCCGCGACCAGCGCCACGCCGGCCAGCGCACAGGCGCGCTCGGGTGACCGGTTCGCCGATTTCTTCGCGCCGTTTCGCACCGACATCGCCACGCTGTCGCCCGATGGGAAACACCTGGCGTATTCGCTTCGGGAGGACGACCGCGTATCGGTCTTGGTCGTCGAGGTCGAGCACCCCCAGGTCGCCAAGGCCAAGGTCGTCGTCATCTCCGATGCGCAGGCCACACCAGCCTTGGCGATTGGCAGCCGCGAGAAGGTGCCAGCCCGCATCCTGTGGATGCGCTGGGCCACACCCACGCGGCTCGTGCTCGAGACCAACCGGGCGTTTGCCACGAGCAACGATACATCCTGGGCGAGCCATGCCGGCGAGGTGCTCGCCTTCGATGCCGATGGCGGCAACGCAGTCTCGCTCGCGGACGCGAGCCGCGTCGTCCGTCAGGCCGGCGCCGGATACCGTCCACCCCGCGTCATCGGGTTCGATCCGAAGACTCCCGAGGCGGTGCTCGTGCTGGGCGACGGCGGCGAGAGCATCGGCCGCTTCTCGATCCATACTCAGACGCGGAAAATGGACTACCTCTCGGAGGAGATTCTCGACTCTCGCATGGTCATGCTGCTCGACCGGACGGGAAAACCGCGTATCGGCATCGAGTACAACACTTCGAAGAAGTTCCCGCTGCCCTTCGTCCTCGAAACCGGGAAATTTGGCCGGCCGTGGCGGCCGCTCGACGAGATCGCTGCCTCCGAACGGCTCGCCTCGTTCGCGATGACGCCGGGCTCCTACTTCGGCGAGCGGAGCGTCCCGCTCGGCTTCGATGCCTCCGGCAATCTGCTCTACTTCGCCTCCAACACGGGGCGCGACACCTTCGGCATCTACGCGCTCGACCTGACGACGGGGAAAAAGTCCGGAACGGCGATTGAAAATCCATCCCTCGACCTGTGGGAACCGGTCGCCGGCGTCTTTCCCGATCTCAAGGCGGCGTGGTTCTCCGAGTCGCCGTCGACCGGTGCCGAGGAAACCGACATCTCGGCCGCATCCACCGGGGAGGAGACCGAGGAGGAGGCGCAGGAGGATCCGGTCAACGCACCAGCCGAGCGTGGCGACACCGAGATCCAGGACCGCCAGAATCGCTCGCGCGTCTCGACCGCGATCGAACCCGCGCGCAACACCGACGATCGCATCCTGGTCTTTGATCGGTTCACTGACAAGGTCATCGGCCTGCGCGCAGGCGGACCGCGCCCGACCACCCATTGGTTCCGGCCGGACCTGAACGAGGCGCAAGCGCTGCTCGAGGACCGGTTCCGCGGACAGACCGTCGAGATCCGCGAGTGGGACAGTGGATACGCCACACTGCTCGTCAGCGTGTCCGGCCCGGCGCACGCCGGCACACACTTCGTCTTCAACCGCACGGCGCGCTCGGCCTTCGAGTTCTCCTCGACGGCGCCCTGGCTCGCACCGCTCGTCTCGAAGCAGATGCTCGGCTTCGCCTTCGACTCACCGCAGGGTGTGCGCATCTCCGGCATGATCACCGTGCCGCGCGCGCCGCGGGTGAAGCCGATCCCCGCCATCATCCTCACCCCGCGCGTGCCGTGGCAGACTTTCGAACCGGTCTTCCGCGCGGAGGTGCATGCGCTGGCCGAGATGGGCTTCGCCGTCATCGAATACTCCGGCCGAGGAGCGTGGGGCCGGGGCCGCGCCCTGCGCGAGCGACTGCGCGAGGGCTACGAGGATGCCCAGGTGGAAGACCTGCTCGCGACCGCGGACTACGCCGCCAAGCACTTCGCCATCGCGGAAAAGCGGCTCGCCGTGGCCGGCCTTGACCACGGGGGCCATGTCGCGCTGCGGGCCCTCGAACTCGCGCCCGAGCGGTTTCGCTGCGCCGTGGCAATCAACGCGCCGGTCAACATCCGCACCTGGCTCGGCGAGATGGAGTGGAGCGGCGCCTCGGCCGCCGCCCAGCTGGTGTCTCCAGCCTTTGGCGACATCGAGCGACAGAAGGCCGCGCCGCTCGTGCGCGACCTCGGGAAGATCCAGCGCCCTGCGCTGATGTTCAACTTCCGGGGCCCCGTCGGTGCGACCGCGACCAACAACTACACCGCGGCCAAGCAGTTCGCCCTCTCGGTGAACCGTCGTGTCGAGGCGACCGAGATCGTCGATCTCAACGAAGACTACATGAACGGCCTGCCGAAGGCGCGCGCGGCGGTCTTCGCGCGCATCGAGGAGTTTCTCAACGCCAACGTCTACGACTACACGGTGAAGGCGGGCGAACTGCAGGTGGACGAGCCGAAGGAGCCGCCGGCCGCGCAGCCGTGAGGTGTCAGCGCGCCGCACGCTCGGCCAGCCACTGCAGCTGGCGGTCGCGGTCGGGTTTCACCTTCTCCTCGAGGCAGCGCTCCCAGGGCTTGGCATCCCACATGGAGGTCCCCTTGCGGTACCACAGACGCGCGGTGATGAGGAGTTCCTCGTACTTGGCGACCGAGGCCTCCATGTGCGCGCGCAGGGAGTCGGCGTGCTGGGTGCCTCCGGTGAGTTCGAGCAGGCGCTTCTCGAGCGCGGCGCGCACCTTGAGCCGATAATACTCGGCCGTGAGGATGAGGCAGCGGCTGTCCTGGACAAAACGCCGCAGCTCCTCCGCGTCGTCGCCTCCGAGCGCGGCGGCGGCCTCGGCCCGGGCGAGCGCGTCGCGCGCCATCTCGAGGTAGAGATCGACGAGCAGGTCGGCGCGCAGGACATCACGCGGATCGCGGCCTGCGGCCAGCTCGGCCGCCACCTGGGCCACGGGCATGCTGCGGCGTTCGGCCAGTTCGGCGGGCAGGCTGTACCGTGCGCGGTAACGCCCGATCGTGAACTCGTCGACCGGCTGGCTGTAGTAGCGCTGCTTCGTGAGTCCGGTCGTGCCGCGCACGGGTTCGTCGTCGATCCGGGTGCGGAAGCTGAGGATGTCGTCGACCGTGGCCTGCACCCACGCAATGGAGGTGGGGAAGAAGTTGCCGAAACGCACGGCCGTGACGTTTTGCAGACCGGGCAGGATCGGGCCGGTCAGGTCGTACCAGTCAACGAGGTGGTCACCGATCGCAGGGCCGGCGAATTTGCGGCCGAGCCATCCAGCGGCCCAGGTGCGCTCGGCCGCGGCATCGCGGTGCGCGCGCCAGAGCAGCCGGCCCTCGAGCAGGTGCCAGATCTCGTCGCGGTCGAGCGTGAGGAGTTCGCGTGGCGCGCCGTCAGCCGCGGGCTCGACGATGTCGAGCGTGGCCGGCCAGGTCCATCCGTGTGGCGGATACCACCACGCGCCGGTGATGTAGCCCTCGTCCTTCCAGCGGCGCACCATTTCCCCGAACAGCGCCGGGCTGCCGAGGCGGTAGGGCACCGCGTCGGCGGGATCGTGGAGGTTGATGATGTGTCCGCCGTGCAGGACGCCCTTCCAGGTGCGGTGCTTCAGGTCGGGCCAGGGACTGGTGATCGTCTCGTCGTTGTGCTTCAGCTCGGAGGCGAGGTTATCATAGAGCGAAGGCAGCGCGGCCTTGAACTCCGGATCGAGCGTCCAGTCGCGGATGATCAGCCGCGGGTTCTTGCCGCTCGCGCGCGCCGCGGCGAAGACCACGTCGCGGAACCACGCGAGCTGGTGCTTCGGCTCGAGCGACTCGCCCGGGCAGATGTAGAGGCCGACATTCGCGAACTCCGCGAAGTAACGCGCGAGGATCGTCCGATAATAACCGCGCACCCAGTCGTCGGGCTCGGCGTAGCGCGCGGCCTCGGGGCCCGTGCGACCGAGCTTGGCGGCCTGATGCTCACTGATGTGGATATTGTAGAAATGCGTGAGGACGGAGATGTTTCGCTTCGCACACTCGCCGGCCAGCCAGCGGAACTGTTCCTGGTTGCGGCGGATCTCCTCGCGCGAGAACTGCGAGGCATCCGGGTACTCGGGCAACTCGAGGATATGCGGGAAGAGGTGACCCGACCAGAGGACGAGGGTGTTGAGCCGCGCGGCGAGCAGGTGGTCGAGGTAGCGCGTCATGAGCGGCCGGTCGAAGAACCATGGGTAGATCTCCGGGCTGAGGTCGGACTGGTAGTTCCAACTCGGGCTGAGCATCACCAGCACCGCGCCGCGCACCGCAAAGTCCGGAACGCCCTCCGCGCCGACCACACCCGCGTCGCCGACCAGCTCCTGCACGCCGTAGAGCACGCCGCCCGGGCCGCCCGCCGTGATCCGTCCGGCCGCGGCATCGATCGAGAACGCCTCGGCATGCCCGAGCGCGGGATCGATCGTGTAGGTGACCGGCTTGCGACTGCGCGCGATGAGTTCGTCCGCGTGGGCCAGCGCCGGCTCCGCCGCGGGCATGTTCACCGCAGAAAGAGCACAACACGCGAGGAGCAAAAGACAGGCGAGGACACGTCGACGCATGCCCGCATTCCGGACCCGCGCGCCAGCGCTTCCAAGCCGAATGCTCCGCGCGCCGGAGCTTCTTTTGCGGTCGCCTCTCCGGTGCCTGCGATTCATGAAACACGAGCGCACTCGGCCGCGTCATTTCGTTCACCCCAATGACTTCACTTCCCCTTCCCAGCGGATTGATTCGCAACCGCCTGGCCCGCCTCCTCGGCGTCGCCGGACTCTGCCTCGGGACGCTCGCGTCGGCGCACGCTGGTGCGTGGCGTCCCCTGTTCAACGGCAAGGACCTCTCCGGCTGGACGCTGGTCAATGGCTCCGCGCCGTTCACCGTCGTCGACGGAGCGATCGTCGGCACGACGGTGGCCGACTCACCCAACAGCTTTCTCGCGCACGCCGAGAGCTTCGGCGACTTCATCCTCGAGTTCGAGGTGCGGCAGGAGGTCGCGCCGACCAACTCCGGCGTGCAGTTCCGCAGCGCGAGTCGGCCGGACTTCGAGAAGGGCCGCGTGCACGGCTACCAGTGCGAGATCGACCCGTCCGAGCGCGCCTACACCGGCGGCATCTACGACGAGGCCCGCCGCGGCTGGCTCTACCCGGTCTCGCTCAATCCCTCGGCGCGCTCGCTCTACCAGTTCGGCCGCTGGAACCACATCCGCATCGAGGCCATCGGCCACTCGCTGCGCACCTGGGTCAACGGCCTGCCCGTCGCGCATGTCGTCGACGCCGTCTCGCCTTCCGGCCTCATCGCCCTGCAGGTCCACAGCGTGCGCGACGCCTCCGAGGCCGGCCGCCGCGTGCTCTGGCGCAACATCCGTATCCAGACCGAGGATCTCCGGCCCGCACCGATCGATCCGATCTTCATCCGCAACACCGTCGCCAACGACCTGAGCGAGGCCGAGCGCGCGCAGGGCTGGCGCCTGCTCTGGGATGGCAAAACCACCACCGGCTGGCGCGGCGCGCACAAGGCCGCGTTCCCCGCGGGCGGCTGGAAGATCGAGAACGGCGAGCTCATCGTCCTCGAGTCCGGCGGCGGCGAGGCCAGGAACGGCGGCGACATCGTGACCGAGGCCGTGTTTTCCGCCTTTGAGTTCCAACTGGAGGCGCGGCTCAATCCGGGCGCGAACAGCGGCATCAAGTATTTCGTGACCGAGGAGACCGACCCGGGTGGCGGCTCGGCCTATGGGCTCGAGTATCAGCTTCTCGACGACGAGCGCCATCCCGACGCCAAGCTCGGCGCCGCCGGCAACCGCACCCTCGCCTCGCTCTACGACCTCATCCCGTCGCGCAAGATCACCCAGGGCCTCGGGCTGGTGCCGAAGATCGACACGTGGATCCACGCCCGGCTCGTCGTGCGGCCCGACGGCATGGTCGAGCACTGGCTCAACGGCATCAAGGTGGTCGAATACGAGCGTGGCTCGCCCGCCCTCGCCGCCATGATCGCGCGCAGCAAGTACGAGAAACTCCCCGGCTTCGGCCTCGCGACGGAGGGGCGCATCCTCCTGCAGGACCACGGCAACGAAGTGCACTTCCGCTCGATCAAGGTGCGCGAACTCCGCTGAGCCGGCGCGCCACTCCCCGGGCCGCGGCATTTCCACCCAATCCTCATTCCGATCGTTCTCCACCTTACAAGCCCCATGAATCGTCGCCACTTCCTCACCCTCTCCTCCCTCGGTGCCGCCGCGCTCGCTTCCTCGCGTTCGTGGGCGCGCGTGCCCGGCGCCAACGAGCGCCTGCGCATCGGCGTGGTCGGTTTCGCCGACCGCTCGAAGTTCACGCTCATCCCCGCCTTCCAGGCCGCCGCCGCCGAACTCAACGCCGAGATCGTCGCCGTCTCCGACATCTGGAAGGTGCGCCGCGAGGAGGCCGTCGCCTGGTTCAAGAAGACCTATGGCCAGGACGTCACCCCCTACCGCAACAACGAGGAGATGTATGAGAAGGCCAAGCTCGACGGCGTGATCATCGCGACGTCGGACTTCCAGCACGCCCTGCATTGCATCGAGGCGGTGCAGGCCGGCTGCGACGCGTATGTGGAAAAGCCCTTCGCCGAGACGATGGCCGACGCGCGCGCCGCACTCAAGGCCGTGCGCGCGACCGACCGCATCGTGCAGGTCGGCTCGCAGCGGCGCAGCGGGCGCAACTACCACGCCGCTCTCGCCTACTTGAAGACCGGCGCGTTCGGCCCCATCCTCTGTGCGGAGATGACGTGGAACGTCAACCAGCCCGGCCGCTGGCGCCGCCCCGCGCTCGTCGCCCAGATGCGCGAGGAGGACACCGACTGGAAGCGTTTCCTCCTCAACCGCCCGCAGGTGCCCTTCGACGCCCGCAAGCACCTCGAGTACCGGCTGTTCTGGCCCTACTCCTCCGGCATCCCCGGCCAGTGGATGTGCCACCAGATCGACACCGTGCACTGGTTCACCGGCCTGCCGCATCCGCGCAGCGTCTCGGCCAACGGCGGCATCTACCAGTGGAAGGACGGTCGCGAGAACTGGGATACACTCACCGCCGTGTTCGACTACGGTCCGCTCGACGACCCGAAGACCGGCTTCCAGGTGATCTACAGCTCCCGCATGGGCAACTCCGCCGGCGAGACGAAGGAGATCTACTACTCCAACGGCGGTGAGCTCAACCTCGACACCAACAAGGTGTCCGCCCGCGGCGGCCTCAACGAGGACCACGCCAAGGCCATGGGCATGCAGCCGAACCTGCTCGAGCCGCTCTCCATCGAGGGTGGCGCCGCGCCGGCCGCGACCGCAGCCAACACCGGGGTCGACGAGATGAGCCTCGCGCACGTGCGCAACTGGGTGGAGTGCATGCGCTCGCGCAAGGAACCGAACGCGCCGGTCGAGGCCGGTTACCAGCACTCCATCGCGTGCGTCATGGCCAACGCCGCCGCCCGCACGGGCCAGCGCGTGACCTTCGACGCCGCGCGCCAGGAGGTCATCGCAGGCGGGAAGGTGTTTCACCTCTAGCGGCGAAGGATTGAACCGCAGAGGCACAAAGAAGGGCAGCGCTGGCCACATAGGGCACAGAAAGCACACGAGCTCGGAGTCCCGAGTCTTGCGCCACCTGTGGCGATTTCGCAGCCCTCTGTGCCTTCGTGCCTTTGTGGTTCAACCCGGTCCTTCCTTCTGAGTTTTTCATGGCACCACACTTCCCCTACACCCGCCGCCAGGCGCTGAAGACACTCGCCGCGCTCGGCGCGGGCGCTCTCGCCGGCTCGCGCTCGCTCTACGCGGCCGATGGTCCCGCCGCCGCGCCGGCGAAGAAGGCGCCGCCGGTGGTCAAGGACCCGATGCGCCTGGCCTTCATCGGTGTCGGCGGCCAGGGCAGCCTGAATCTGCACAATCTCGTGGGCCACCATTTCGTGGCCTTCGCCGATGTGGACGACGCCTTCGCTGCGCCCGTCTATCAGGAGTTTCCCGACGTGCCGCGCCACCGGGACTACCGCGCCCTGATCGACAAACACCACCAGGAGATCGACGGCGTGCTGGTGTGCACACCCGACCATTCCCACCACCCGATCGCACTGGCGGCGATCGAGGCCGGGCTGAACGTCTTCGTGGAGAAGCCGCTTGCGACCACGATCTGGGAGTGCCGCTCCCTCGAGGCGGCCGCCCGTCGCCAGAAGGTGGTGACGCAGCTGGGTATCCAGGGCCACAGCGCCGGCGCGTTGCGCGTGCTGCGCGAGTGGCTCGAGGCCGGCGCGATCGGCACGGTGCGAACGGTGCATCTCTGGACCGATCGGATGCAGCCGCCACGCTATGTGGTCACGCCCGAGCTGCCGCCCGACGAGCCAGTACCCGACACGCTCGACTGGCCCCTGTGGCTCGCCTCGCGGCCGCACCGCGCGTTCAGTTCCCTCTACGTGCCCAATCGCTGGCGCAACTGGTGGGACCTCGGCACCGGCCCGATCGGCGATATCGGCGCGCACATGTTCGACGTGGTCGAATACGCGCTCGGCGTGGGTTTCCCCGACCTGGTCGAGGCCGAGGTGCCGTCGATCAGCCCCTATATCGCCCCGCCGTGGACGCGCGCCCGCTGGGATTTCCCGGCTCGCGGCACGCGGCCGGCCGTGAGCGTGCACTGGTGCAACGGCACGAAGGACGGCGCGTTCGTCCGGCCTGAGTCGGTGCCGCACCTCCCCGTGGAACTCATCGCGGCCACGACCAACGGCATCGCCTTCGTCGGCGACGACGGCACCGCATTCGTCAATGACATGCGTGCCAGCTCCACCCCGCGCATCTATCCGCCCGAGCGCGAGGCGGAGGTGTTGGCCAACCGCCCGCCCGCCACGCTGCCGCGGCCGAAGGGCAGCCATTTCGACGACTGGTTCACCGCGATCCGCGAGGGCCGACCGGCGGGCGCGGACTTCAGCTACGGCGCGCCGCTCATGGAGGTGGTGCTGCTCGGACAGTTGGCTCAAAGGACCGGCAAACCCGTCCGCTGGGATCGCGCGGCCATGCGCACGAAGGACAATCCCGCAGCCGACGCGTTGGTGCGCCCGCCCCTGCGCGACGGCCTGACGGCCGACTGAGCGCCCCCCGGACAACAGCAGGGCCGGCGCCCGATGAGCACCGGCCCTGTCATCAACCAACCGAAGGGATGCCTTGCGTCAGCCGTCGTTGCTGCGACGACGCCCGCTCTGGCGCTCGCCGCTGTCGCGCTCGCCACCGCGCTGCGGGCGTTCCGAGCGAATTTCCTGGCGCGGCGCGGAGCGTTCCGCCGGCGGCGTCACGACGACCGAACGCGAGCCGCCACCCGCCACCGGTACGCGCACCACCTGGGAGCGTTCCGGTGCCGGAGCCGACGGGGCGGGTGCGATACGCGGGGCCGCGGGCGCGGGACGCGAACGCGGAGTCTCGGTCCGCACCGGCGGCGGATTGCCGGGAGTGGCGGCGCGATCGACCCAGCGGCCGGGTCGCGGCGCGGAATCCGTGGAGGGCGCGGGGTTGCGCACGACGGGTGCGCGGCGCGGTGCCTCGGGCGAGGTCACGACGCGAGGGTTCGTCGGGTTCGGGCGCGAGCGCGGCTCGGTCACCGCCGGGGCCGGGTTGGCGGGATTGGTCGCACGATCGATCCAGCGCCCGGGCCGCGGGGCCGGTGCGGAACCCGGCGTCGAGTCGCGGACGACCGGCGCGGGATTGCGCGGGGCGTTGCCCGGCGAGGGCCTGGCGGGGCGATCGGAATCGTCGCCGCGACCGACACGGGGGCCGCCCGGGGTGTCACGACCGCCGCTGCGGCCATCGGAATAGTCGCCACCGCGGCGACGATCAGGCGCGCCGGGCGAGCGTGACTCGGGACCACGGCGTTCTCCTTCGACATAACGGCCGCCGTTCGTGCGATCGCCCCCGCGCGGCCCGCCAAAGTCCGGCGAGCGCGGATACTCGCGGTGCCCGTCGCGGACGACAACCCGCGTCGAACGGTCGCGGCCGTCGCGCCGGTAGTCGGGATGACCGCCGCCGCGATGGGGCGACCACCCGCGGCCGTAGTCATGGTTGTCGTGATAGTGGTGAGGCGGCCGTGGATACGGCCTGTACCAGGCGCGGCCGTAATACCAGTCGTGCCGCCAGTGGGGGTTCACGCACCAGACGCGCCAGCTGTACCAGTCGCAGTCGTAGGAGAGCCAGATGCCGGTCGGGTAGCACCAGCGGTAGGTGATGGGCGGCGCGTAGTAGCCCCAGCCCCAGTAGGGATTGGAGACGTACACGACCTTCGGGTCGTAGACCGGCACGTAGATGACTTCCGGCTGCGCCGGGACGATGCGGATGTTGCCCTCCTCCTCGACGACCTTCTGCTCGGTCGAGTCCACCAGCGTACCCGCGGCGCGGGCACGCGTGCGCAGACGCTGGATGGACTGCATCACGTCGACCGGTTGCGCGACAAACGCGTCGCCGACCATGATCGACCAGGAGAGTTTCTCATCCATCCACTTCACGACTTCGGGATAGTGCGCGAGGGCGCGCACACTTTCGTCCCACGGCTGCGCGTCGACCTTGGAGGCGTCGCCACCCGCGCCCAGGTAGCGCGCGGCGAGCACGAGATCGGTCGGCATGGTCGAGGCCGGCAGGAGGACCGCGATGAGGGCGTCGGGGTAGAGCGCGATGGGCCCGAGGAGTTCGTCGAGTTGTTCGGCGGTGAGGAGCGGGATCTCGCGCGCCTCGGAGGCCTCGGGGTCGGAGGGAGGCGCCACCTCGGTCTGGGCCGAGGCCAGCACCGGAGCTGTCAGGGCCGCGATGAAGGTGAGCACGCGGCGGAAGTGGGGTTTCATGGTGATCTCCTGCTCAAGGTTGCTGATCGTCAGCTGGGACGCTCGGTGGTTCCGGGAAATTCATCCCGCCCGGCTCCCGCCGCAACAATCCACACCTCGGCAGACCTCGGCTGACCCCGAGAGGCCGGATGCGCATTTTCCAACACTTTGGCTGGAGGTGACTACCGCTTCATAGCGGAGACTGCCCGCGCCGCCACTTCGGGCGGCAATCCCTAACCAAGAAAGGCAGAACATCATGAAATCCATCACGAAGGCCCAGTTCGTGGCCGTGCTCGACACCATCGGCGTGACCGACGCCCAGAAACAGCGCCTGCATGCGGAGCTGGAAAAGCGGCATCCGCAGGCCCACCAGGAGTTCCTGGAGTGGCTGGGTATCCCGGCCGCGGAGATCGCGCGGATCCGCGAGCACGCCCGGACCTGAGCCTGAGTCTCGCCTCGCGCGGCCGGGCGGGCACACTGTCCGCCCGGCCGCTTCCCGCCTTGCTGTATGAAAACCGTCCGCCAGGTCGCCCAAGCCTTCGGTCTCTCGCGCGCCACGCTCCTCTACTACGACCGCGTGGGGTTGCTGCGACCGTTTCACCGCACCGCGGCCGGCCACCGGCTCTATTCCGCGGACGACGAGACCCGGCTCGCGCGCATCCGCGAGTTGCGCGCCGCAGGCATGCCGCTGGCGGAGATCGACGCCGTGCTCGAACCGGACGCACGTTTTCGCAGCTCGCTGCAGGACGCGCTGCACCGACGCCTGACCGGGCTCAACCACGAGATCGCCGCACTGCGGCGGCAACAGCAGGTCGTGCTGGCCCTGCTCAAGCAACCCGGGGCGACGCGACGGGCGCGCGTCATGACCAAGCAGCGCTGGGTCGCCCTGCTCGCGTCCGCCGGCATGGACGAGGAGGACCGCGGGCGCTGGCATCGCGAGTTCGAGCGCCAATCGCCCGAAGCGCATCAGGACTTCCTCGAGTCGCTCGGGATCGGGGCGGACGAGATCCGCAAGATCCGTGCGTGGTCGGCGCGGGTTTGAACTCGGCTTCGGCGACAGCCTGAGCCCTCCAGCTGTCACGCCCAAGCGCACCTGTCCGACGGCCAGATAGCTCCCTCACCCCAGATGAAGAGCGCCCAGCGCGTTGAGCGACGCGCCGGGATCGACCTCCACGCCTGCCTCAAGCCGCGGCCGCGAGGATCTCGCGCACGACGGCGGGCGTGATGTCGCCGCGCTCGCCGATGGCCGTGACCTTGCGCTCGGCCAGACGCTGCGCCACGACGTCGGCCACGCTCGCCGGTATGCCGTGGGCGGACAGGCGAGTGGGCGCGCCCATCGCCTCGAAGAAGGTGCGCATCTTCGCGATGCCGGCGTCGATGCGCTGGTCCGGCGTGCCCTCGCGGATGCCCCAGACGCGGTCGGCCCACTGCAGGAGTTTCTCGCGCTTGGTCGCGCGCTTGACCGAGAGCAGCGACGGCAGCACGACCGCGAGCGTGCGTGCGTGGTCGGTACCATGCAGGGCAGTCAACTCGTGCCCGATGATGTGCGTGGCCCAGTCCTGCGGCACGCCGACGCTGATCACGCCGTTGAGCGCCATGGTGGCCGTCCACATGAAGGAGGCGTGCAGGTCGTAGTCGCGCGGGCTCGCGAGGAGCCTCGGCCCGATCTCGACCAGCGTCTGCAGGATCGACTCGGCAAAGCGGTCCTGCAGTGGCGCGCCGGCCGGGTAGGTCATGTACTGCTCCATCACGTGCACGAAGCTGTCGATCACGCCGTTGGCGATCTGGCGCGGCGGGAGGGAGAAGGTTGTCTCCGGGTCGAGGATCGAGAAGACGGGAAACACGTGCGGGCTGAGGAAGGCGAGTTTCTGGTCGCCGCGCGAGATCACGGCCGCGGTGTTCATCTCCGAACCCGTGGCCGGGAGCGTGAGCACGCAGGCGAGCGGCACGGCGGCCTTGACCTCGGCGTTGTCGGCGAGGATGCGCCACGGGTCGCCATCGGTGAACGGCACGGCCGCGGCGATGAACTTCGTGCCATCGGCCACCGATCCGCCGCCCACGGCCAGGAGGAAGTCGAGCCGGTGCTCCTTCACGAGGGCGACACCCTTCATCAGGGTCTCGTAGCGCGGGTTCGGCTCGATGCCGCCCAGTTCCACGACCGTGCGGCTCCCGAGCGCGGCCTTCACCTGGTCGTAGACGCCGTTGGCCTTGATCGAGCCCCCGCCGTAGGTCATGAGCACGCGCGCCTGCGCCGGCAGTTCGGAGGCGAGTTTGGCGATCTGGCCCTTGCCGAAGAGAATCTTGGTGGGATTGCGGAAGACGAAGTTTTCCATGGCACACCGATAGCACGGGTCCGCGCGAGCGTCAGGTATTTCCGGCCCTGTGGCAGTCCAACGTGAGAGCGGCGCCGACCGGGACGCCGCCAGCCGGCGACGCA
>JACSRI010000110.1 GCA_014879845.1 Opitutaceae bacterium | reverse complement strand
TGTTCGCGATCGCGAACATGCCGGTGCCCGTGCAGGTGATCACGCACATCATTCCCGCGCGCTACTTCGTCGCGATCGTGAAGGGCATCTACCTGCGTGGTGTCGGCCTGGACACGCTGTGGCGCGACACGCTCTTCCTCGCCGTCTTCGCGCTGGTCATCGTCGCGCTGGCGATCGCGCGCTTCCGCAAGCGCCTGGGCTGATCCCGCCATGCTCGAACGCATCCTCCACATGCTTCGCAAGGAGTTCGCGCAGGTCTTTCGGGATCCGCGCATGCGCCTGGTGATCTTCGGCGTGCCGATCCTGCAGTGCCTGATCTTTGGGTACGCGGTGACGATGGACGTGCGCCACATCCACCTTGTAGTGATGGACCGCGACAACACGCCGGCCAGCCGGGAGCTGGTGGCGGCGTTCCTCGGGTCGGATTATTTCGACGCGCGCCTCTGGACCGATGACGAGGCGGCGGCGCGGGTGCTGGTGGACGCGGCGGAGGCGGGCGGCATCCTGCGCATCGAGCCGGGATTCGGCGAGGGCGTCGAATCGGGATCGACCGCCCCCGTGCAGCTCATCGTCGACGGGGCTGACTCGAACACCGCGCGCTACGTGCTCAACTACAGCCAGTCGATCGCCGCGCGGTTCAACCGGACGGTGCAGGCGCGGCAGGTCGAGCGGAGCGCGGGTGGGGTGCCCGCCACCGGCGGCGTGGACCTGCGGCCGCGCGCGTGGTTCAATGAGAACCTCGAGAGCCGAAACTACATGGTGCCCGGCATCATGGCCGTGCTCGTCATGCTCGTGACGCTGATGCTTACCGGCATGGCCGTGGTGCGCGAGAAGGAGGTGGGCACGATCGAGCAGATCATGGTCACGCCGATCCGTCCGATCGAGTTCATCCTCGGCAAGTGCGCGCCGTTCATCGTCATCGGATACGTCGACGTGCTGCTCGTCACGGCGGTCGGCGTGGGTTGGTTTCAGATCCCGATCCACGGGAGTTTCCTGCTGCTGCTCTTCGGAATGGGGTTGTTCCTGATGAGCACGCTGGGCATCGGGTTGTTCATCTCGACCGTCAGCTCGACGCAGCAGCAGGCGATGATGACGACCTTCCTCTTCTTCTTTCCGGCCATGCTGCTGTCGGGGTTCATCTATCCGATCGCGAGCATGCCGGAGCCGGTGCGCTGGATCACGATCGTCAACCCGTTGCGCCACGTCCTCGTGATCATCCGCGGCATCTTCCTCAAGGGCGTGGGTGCGGACATCCTCTGGCCTCAGCTTCTGGCGCTATTCCTGATCGGCGTCGTGGTGCTGGCGATCGCGGTGTCGCGGTTCCGCAAGACGATGGCGTGAGCGGCTTCGGCGGGCGCGATCGGTCCGCGGGACTCCGATCCTGGGAGAAAACGAAAAAGCCCGGCGGGCAGCCGGGCTTTTCGAAAGGGGCGACGTGCGGGTCGATTACTCGACGTCGGCGTTGGCCATCTCGAGCTGCGGCAGGATCTGCGAGAACTGCCGGTGGGCGAGCTCGAGCGCCATGTATTCCTGCTTCACCTCGGCCTCATCGCCGGTGGGCCGGGCGATCTGCTCGGGCGAGACGTCGCGGGACACCTGCTCGACCGGTGCGGTCGGGGCCTTGGGCGTCGACTGCCGGACGTTGGTGATGAACGAAACCGGGTAGCCAGCGGAGCCGGAGGAGATGCCGTTGATGCCGTCAATCATAGCTGTTGGGAGTGGCGAGAGGAGTGGCAGTTTCCTCCATGAAAGGGAAGCGAGAGTTCCTATGGGGCAGGGGATTGAGGAACCTTTTACGGGCTTCCGGGGAGAACCCCCCAGGCCCGCCGCGCGCCAGGGGCATCCACGTCCGGGCTTGTCAGCGGGCGCGGCGGCCTCGCATGCTGCGCGGTTATGAAGCAGCGCACGCTCGCCCGTGAGGTGAGCATCGAAGGCAAGGCCCTCCATACCGGGGAAAACGTCCGGCTGACCCTCAAGCCCGCTCCAGCGGGTCACGGGATCGTGTTCCGGCGGGTTGACCTCAACGGCGCGCCCGAGATCCGGCCGGATGTGGCCCTCGTCACGGACCTGGTCCGCCAGACCACGATCACGACCGAGCAGGCCAACATCCACACTGTCGAGCACGTGCTCAGCGCGCTGCATGGCTGCGGCATCGACAACGTCGTCATCGAGATGAACGCCTCCGAGCCGCCCATCCTCGACGGCTCGGCCAAGCCCTTCGTCGACCTCATCCTCGAGGGCGACCCTATCGAGCAGGACAAGGAGCGCGAGTATTTCGTGCTCGAGGAGCCGGTCACCGTCCAGCGCGGCAACAGCTCGATCACGGCCCTGCCGCACGACCGGCTGAAGATCTCCTGCACCTCCGCCGACGACCGCGGCATCCACGCCCAGCACCTCTCGCTCGAGATCTCGCCCGACTCCTATGCCGCGCACATCGCCGCGGCCCGCACCTTCACGGTCTACGAGGACATCGAGCCCCTGATCAAGATGGGCAAGATCAAGGGCGGCTCGCTCGACTGCGCCGTCGTGCTGCGCGGCGACAAGATCATCTCCAAGGAGGGACTGCGCTTCAAGGACGAGTTCGTCCGTCACAAGATCCTGGATATCGTCGGCGACATCGTCCTCCTCGGCCGTCCGCTCAAGGCCCACATCATCGCCAACCTCCCCGGCCACGCCATCAACGCCGAGCTGACCAAGGCCCTGCGCGTGAAGCTCGAGGAGAAGAAGAAGGGCGGGAAAAAGAAGCCGCGCCCGGCTTTCGTGCTGCCCGGCGAAACCTCCCTCGATATCGAGCGCATCCTCGACACGCTGCCGCACCGCTACCCGTTCGTGATGATCGACCGCGTGCTGGAGTTCATCGGCGAGAATGAGATCGTCGCGATCAAGAACGTCTCGATCAACGAGCCCTTCTTCCAGGGCCACTTCCCCAACAAGCCCGTCATGCCCGGCGTGCTCCAGCTTGAGGCCATGGCTCAGGCCGCCGGCATCGTGACCCTGCGTCGGCCGTCCAACGCGGGCAAGAAGGCGTTCTTCATGAGCGCGGACAAGGTGAAGTACCGCCGCCCCGTCGTCCCCGGCGACCAGTTGCTCATCAACGCCAAGATCGTGAAGACCCGCGGCGACAAGCTCGCCCAGGCCGAGTGCACCTGCACGGTCGACGGGCAGGTCGTTTCGTCGGCCGAGCTGATGTTCACGATCATCGAGGAAGGCGCGGAGTAATTTCCCTCCCATGGGTTCGAAGATCCATCCGACCGCGATCATCGAGGACGGCGCCACGCTCGGCAACGAGGTCGAGATCGGCCCGTACAGCTACATCGGCGGCAAGGTGACGCTCGGTGACGGCTGCCGTATCCACCATCATGCCACGGTTGAGGGGCTCACCTTCATGGGACCCGAGTGCGAGGTCTATCCGTACGCGTCGATCGGCACGAAGACTCACGACCTCAAGTTCAAGGGCGGCACGCCCGGGCTCCGCATCGGCGCGCGCAACGTCTTCCGCGAGTACTCGAGCATCCATGGCGCGACCAACGACGGGGACTTCACCGTCCTCGGCGACGACAACGTCGTGCTCGCCTACAGCCACATCGCTCACGATTGCGTGGTGGGCAATCACCTCATCATGAGCGCGCAGGCGGCGCTGGCCGGCCACGTCGTGCTGGGCGATCATGTCAACATCGCCTGGGGTTCGGCGATGCACCAGTTCTGCCGCGTCGGCTCGTATGCGATGCTGGGCGGCATGGGCAAGCTCCTGCACGACGTGCCGCCGTTCATGATCGCCGACGGTTACCCGGCCGTGATCCGCGGCTACAACAAGGTCGGGCTCGAGCGCAACGGCTTCACCCCGGAGCAGATCGAGCGCGTGCGCTCGATCTACAAGACGCTCTACCGCTCCGGGCTCAACCGCTCCCAGGCCCTCGAGGCCCTGGCGGCGCGGCCGGATGCGGACAGCGCCGAGGTCAAGGCCGTGCGCGAGTTCGCCCAAGCGAGCCAGCGCGGCTTGTGTGCCGGGCCGGAACGCGCCGAGGCGAAGGGCGATTGAGCCGACATGCCGCCGTGTCGGCGGCGGAGAACGGGTCGCGGGATGCACCGGAGGGGCGCATCCCGTCGCATAGCGCTCAGCTCTTCTTCTTGTAGACCAGCGCGGGATCGAACATGCGCGGGCCGCCGGCCATGACGAGTTTCTTGGTCGCCGGGTCGAGCTTGCGGTAGAAGCACGACTTGTAGCCGGTGTGGCAGGCCGCGCCGTTGGCGCCGATGTCGGCCTTGACGAGGATCACGTCCTGGTCGCAGTCCGTGCGTAGTTCGCGCACGAGTTGGAAGTTGCCCGACTCCTCGCCCTTGATCCAGAGCTTGCCGCGCGAGCGGCTCCAGTAGGTGACCTTGCCCGTCTCGATGGTATGGCGCAGTGCGAGCTCGTTCATGAACGCGAACATCACCACCTCGTTGGTGGCGGCGTCGACCGTGATGCACGGGATGAGCCCATCGGCGTCGAACTTCGGCTGAAGGTTCTCGCCCATCTCGAGCTCGTCCTTGTTCCCGCGCGGGGTGAAGAGCGGTGCAGAGTCCATGGGGGGAGTGACGGGTGCGGAATGCCGAGTGACGAGTGCAAAATGTCCAGGTGGCAGCCCATGCTGCGCGATCGCCAAGCCGCGGTGCGCCGCCCCGCGGAAATCTTCGATATTCGCCTATGCGCGGGGCGGCTGCTGTGGTTAGCTGCGGCCCTCTCACCGCCATGAAGGTCCCGTTCCTCGATCTCACCCGACCGCACCAGGCCTTGCGCGCCGAGATCCTCGCCGCCATCGCCGCCGCCTACGACGCCAACCGTTTCTGCCTCGGCAAGGACGTGGAGGACTTCGAGCGAGCCTTTGCCGCGGCCTGTGGCGCAAGCGATGCCGTCGGCGTGAGCAACGGCACGACCGCGCTCCACCTCGTGGCGCGTGCGCTGCACCTTGGCCCGGGCGACGAGGTGATCGTGCCGGCCTTCACCTTCATCGCTTCGGCGTGGACCGCGAGTTACGTGGGCGCACGGCCGGTGTTTGCCGACATCGACCCGGCGACGTTCTGCCTCGATCCGCAGCACGTCGCCTCGCTCATCACGCCACGGACAAAGGCGATCGTGGCCGTGCACCTTTTCGGCCAGGCGGCGCCGATGGACGAGCTGCTCGCGATCGCGGCCAAGGCGGGCATCGCGGTCATCGAGGACTGCGCGCAATCCCACCTCGCGACCTATCGCGGGCGCCCGGTCGGCCTGCTGGGCGACGCGGGCACCTTCAGTTTCTATCCGACGAAAAACCTCGGCGGCTGCGGGGAAGGCGGGGCGGTCATCTCGCGACGTCCTGAGATGCTCGCGAGCGCGCGCCTGCTGCGCGCCCACGGCATGGCCGTGCGCTACCGCCATGACGAGGTCGGCTACAATTACCGAATGGAGGGCTTCCAGGGCGCGGCTCTCGGCGTGAAACTCAGGCACCTGCGCGCCTGGACGGAGCGGCGCCGCGCCATCGCGCGCCGCTACCGAGCGGAGATCCACCTTGCCGAGTGTGCCCTGCCGACCGTTCCAGAGTGGGGTGAGTCGGTCTATCATCAGTTCACGCTCCGACATCCGCGCCGCGATGCGCTACGCGAACACCTCACGAGCTGCGGCGTGGGCACGGACACGATCTACCCGATCCCGCTGCACCTGCAGCCCGTGTATGCGAGCCTCGGCTACAAGTCCGGCGACCTCCCGCGCGCCGAGTCCTGCGCACAGACCGTGCTCAGCCTGCCGATCTTCCCGGAACTCACCGACGCCGAGGTCGGGCACGTCATTGCCTCGGTCAACGCCTTCTAGCCAGCTTCGCGTCGCGCCGTCGTTGTTATGATCGCCGGAATCCGCCTCAAGATCTGCGGCCTGACCACGCTGGTCGACGCCGAGGCGGCGGACGCGATCGGGGCGGATTTTCTCGGCTTTATCCTGCACCCGCAGTCGCCGCGCCACATCGCGCTGTCGCAGTTTGCCGCCATGGCGGGGCGCCTGCCGCCGCGGCGCAAGGTCGCGGTCGCGGTCATGCCGTCCGTCGACGACCTGCGCGCCTGGCGCGAGGCGGGGTTCGATGAGTTCCAGGTGCATTTCCCGCTTGAGACAACCGAGGACGTGCTTGCCGCGTGGTCCTCGGCGGTCGGACGCGACCACCTCTGGCTGGCGCCCAAGGTGCCGCCCGGCGTGGTTTTTCCCGAGCGGGTCCTTGCCCATGCCGACACCGTCCTCTGGGATACCTATGCTCCGGGCAGCTTCGGAGGCACGGGACAGACAGGGGACTGGGCGGGGTATCGCGCGGCGCGCGCGACGCATCCGGATCGCACGTGGATCCTGGCGGGCGGGCTCTCGCCGGAAAACATCGGCGCCGCGCTGGCGGCCACGGGCGCGCGGTTTGTCGACGCCAACAGCGGCGTGGAGCAGGCTCCAGGGGTGAAGGCGCCGGCGAGACTCCGGGCGTTTGCCGAGGCCCTGCGTGCGGGCTCCCGAGGCAGCGCACTCGGAGTGGAGTGAGGCTGGCGTGGACGAGAGAAAATCGTCCCGCCTCCGGCTCCGGTGTTGACAATACCCGCTGCCGTTTCTTTCTCGGTCGCTCTTTCCCACTGCCCAGTAGCTCAGTGGTAGAGCAGGTGACTGTTAATCACTTGGTCGCTGGTTCGATCCCAGCCTGGGCAGCCATTTTGATCCGGTGACCCGCGCATGGCGCGGGTTTTTTGTTGGCCGGCTTGGCCGCGAAGGGCATCCCAACGGGCGTGGCACGATGGAGATCGACGACCTGAACCTGCTTGCGCGTCTGCACCTCGCCGTCACGGCCTACATGACCGGCCTCATCTGGTTCGTCCAGGTCGTGCATTATCCGCTCTTTGGTGCAGTGGGACGGGAGGAGTTTGCGCGCTACGAGCGATGGAATACCCGGATCACGCTCTGGGTCGTCGGGCCGCCGATGCTGGCCGAACTCGGTCTGGCTCTCGCGTTGGTGGTGTTGGCTCCAGGGGCGCTAACGGGGTGCGGGCTCGTCGCGCTGGGTGCGGTGTGGGCGAGCACCTGGCTGCTGCAGGTGCCGGCGCACCGCCGACTCGAGCAGGGATTTGATCACGCCGTCCATGCCCGGCTCGTGCGCACCAACTGGATCCGGACGGCGGCCTGGACGACGCGGGTCGTGATCGCCGTGCTCGTGGTTGGCGCGGTCTCCGGCTAGGCCGGGAAGAGACGGTTCACGGCCTGTTCCCGGTGGGCGAAGATCCGCTCCAGTTGCGGCCGCACCAGCCAGCCGTGCACGAGGACGCCGAGCGGACCGAAGGGCAGGACGTAGGTGACGCGATCGGACATCTGCACACGACCGTCGCCGAGGTCGCGAAACCGGTGTTCGTGATGCCACACCGCGTAGGGGCCGACGCGTTGCTCGTCCACGAACGACACGCCCTCGTGGACGTGGGTGATCTCGGTCAGCCAAGTTATGGGCAGCCCGAGCACGGGACGCACGCGGTAGGCGATCATCAGGCCCTCGTGGATGCGTTCCGGGAGATCCGGCGTGAGGATCTCAAACCCAAGGCTTGCCGGGGTAATCCGGGCGAGGTTTCTCGGGTCGGAGAAGAACGCCCAGGCGCGAGCCGGGGTGGTGGAGATGATCTGGGTGCTGGTGAGTGTGTGAATGGCCATGCCGGGGCAGTCGTGGGGCGTGCGAATCGGGGTAAGGGGCTGCAAATTCCCGAAAGTTCAAAGATTTGGTTGATTTCGGGTGGAGCGGTTCTTACATCCAACCCCTTTTTCTCTCGTCACCATTTCGGTACAGCCATGAAACAGTTCTCCCTGAAGGTCTCCTCGCGCGCTGGTGTTGGCCGCGGTGCATCGCGCCGGGTTCGCCAGTCCGGAGGCATCCCCGGCATCATCTACGGCACGCTCAACGCTCCCCAGAGCATCGCTCTCGACGCCCCTGAGTTTTCGCGTCTGCTCAAGGGCATCGCCGGCCGGGCCGCGGTGATCGAGCTCACGGAAAACGAGTCGTCGAAGCGCCTTTCCATCATCAAAGAGATCCAGCGCGACGCGATCACCGACCGCATCCTCCATGTCGACCTCCAGGAAGTGTCGGCCAACGAGGAGATGGAGCTTAACGTGACCGTCCACACCGTCGGCGACTGCTACGGCGTGCGTGTTGAGAATGGCATCCTCGAGGTGGTTTCGCACGAGGTGCGCATCCGCTGCCTTCCGAAGGACCTGCCGGCCTTCATCGAGGTCGACGTGTCCGAGCTCAAGATCGACCATTCGGTCCACCTTTCCGAGCTGCCGAAGCTCCCGGGCGTGAAGTATCTGGGCGATCCGCATCGCCCGATCGTCGCCTGCGTGCAGCCGGTCGTCGAGGCCGAGCCGACTCCGGCTGCAGGTGCGACCGCCGAGGCGGCCGCTCCGGCCGAGGGCGCGGCTCCGGCCGCGGGTGCCGCGGCCGCTCCGGCTGCGGGCGATGCCAAGGCCGCTGCTCCGGCGCCCGCCGCGGGTGCCAAGGCCGCTGCCCCGGCTGCCGCCGCCAAGGCGCCGGCCAAGAAGTAAGCTCTTTTCCGCGGGACGGCGACGTCTCCGCGCACCTGTTCTTTGAGTATGTCGATCCGGTTGATCGTCGGCCTGGGCAACCCCGGCCGCGACTACGCAGACACGCGCCACAACATCGGCTTCGTCGTCGCGGATGCGTTTGTCCGGGCCCGGGAGGGTTCATGGACGCGGCGCCGCGAGTTCGATGCAGACGTGGCGAAGATCACGCAGGGCGCCCAGCGCGACCTGTTCGTGCTCAAGCCGCAGACGTTCATGAACGAGAGCGGACGTGCCGTGGCGGCGTTCTGCCGGTTCTTCCGTATCGAACCGACCGAGGTGGTGCTCATCTACGATGAGCTCAATCTCGACCTTGGGGGAACCAAACTCTCGATCCGAGGCAGTGCCGGCGGCCATAACGGCGTGCAGAGCGTGCTCACCCACCTCGGCGACGGATTTCGCCGCTTTCGTCTCGGTATCGGGCCGCGCCAGCCCCCGGAAATCGACCTCAAAGACTTCGTGCTCGGAAAGTTCACTCCCGAACAACAGACCACTTTAACCCAACTCTTGCCGGCCTATCTGTCCGGCCTCGACCTGATCCTAACCCAGGGCGTGGCCGCCGCGATGAACCGGCTCAACCGACGTCAGCCATCCGATGACCGCCATCGCCATCAAGAAGAACTATAAGGCCACTCTCATCCTCGACACCCGTGGCCGCGAGGAGAACGCCGACCAACTCGTCGCCGACCTCCAGAAGGAGATCGCCTCCCTCGGAATCGAGGTCCTCAAGGTCGAGAACCTGGGCCGCCGCGAATTCGCGCGCAAGACCGACCCGGCCCTGCCGGCCGGCAATTACGCGCAGTACGATATCGCGGGCGGCGCCGACACGGCCGCTCGTCTGCAGGACCACTTCCGCCTCAACCCGCTCGTGTATCGCGTGCTGGTCCAGGGCCTCTGAGTTTTCGTCCGTCCGACCCCTCCTCGCACCCCGCCATGGCCTCCTACAATAAAGTCATCCTGATGGGCAACCTGACGCGCGATCCCGAGCTTCGGGTCACGCCGAAGGGCACGCCCGTCTGCCAGATCGGCCTCGCCGTGAACGAAAAGTTCAAGGACAAGGATGGCAACGCGCGCGAGGAGGTAACCTTCGTCGACGTCGACGTGTTCGGCCGCCAGGCGGAGGTGATCGCGAAGTACATGAGCAAGGGCCGCCCGATCCTCGTCGAAGGGCGCCTGCGGCTCGACAGCTGGGAGACGAAGGAGGGCGAGAAGCGCAGCAAGCTCAAGGTCGTGCTCGACAACTTCCAGTTCGTCGGCAGCGGCCAGGGCCGGGGTGATGGTGACTCCGGTGGTGGCGGCAGCTTCGAGGACAACGCGCCCCCGGCGCGGCAGGCGCCGCGCGGCGGTTCTTCCCCGGCTCCCGCGCGCAGCGAAAATATCAACGAGGACGACGTTCCATTCTGAGCGGGCCTGTCGCGGCGCGCATTCCTTTAACGCAAACACTCAAACTTCCCTGAATCATGGCTCACAGTGAGATCCTTCTCCTGAAACCCGTCGAAAACCTCGGCGGCGAGGGCGACCAGGTGCGCGTGCGCG
This sequence comes from Opitutaceae bacterium, assembly GCA_014879845.1. Lineage (GTDB taxonomy): Bacteria > Verrucomicrobiota > Verrucomicrobiia > Opitutales > Opitutaceae > JAEWQP01. The sequence goes on along the minus strand of JACSRI010000110.1, from coordinate 39,405 downwards.
CCGGTTATGCCCGCAACTATCTCCTCCCACGCAAGCTCGCCATTCCGCTCACCGAGTCGAATCGCAAGCAGATCGAGGCCCTCCGCAAGGCGCGCGCCAAGCGTGAGGAGTCCGAGCTCGAGGCCGCGAAGAAGCTCGCCGGTCGCATCGAGTCGACCCGCATCGCGATCGCCGTCAAGACGGGCGAGGGAGGCAAGATGTTCGGCGCCGTCACCGCGGCCGACATCCACGCCAAGCTCACCGAGGCCGGAGTCGAAATCGACCGCAAGAAGATCCACGTCTACAACCCGATCAAGACCCTCGGGCAGCACACGACGAAGATCCGTCTCCATCCGGACGTGCAGGTCGAGTTCTCCTTCGACGTCGTCTCGGAGAATCCGATCGTTCCCGCCGCCGAGTAACGCCGCCCGCCGGTCGCTTGAGAGCCGGCCGCAGCAGACATGCCTGGCGACAGGAAGACGATCAGGCGTGAGGGAACCGGATCCCGCGGTTCCGGCCCCACTACCTCCTTCATGGCTTCCGGCGACGGATTCACGTCACCCGGAGGTCGCGAGATGCCCGCCAGCCCGCAGGCTGAAGCGGGCATTCTTGCGTGTTGTATCCTCGATGGTGCCGACACCATCGCGCGCTGCCACGAGCAGAAGCTGGTGGCCGAAGCGTTTCACGTGCCGGCGCATCGCGTCATCTTCGAGGCGCTCATCGCGCTCTACGACCGCAAGTCGGCCATCGGTACGATCATCCTCGCCGAGGAGCTGAACAACCGCGGCGAACTCGAAAACATCGGCGGTCCCGCCTTCATCGAGTCGATCGCGAACAGCATCCAGACCACGGCGCACGCCGGGCACTTCATCGAGATCGTCCGCGAGAAGTACCTCCTGCGGCGCCTCATCCGCACGGCCACGGGCGCGGTCGAGCGCTGCTACAACTACGCGCAGGAAGGGCTCGAGAACTTCATCCAGGATATCGAGCAGGAGATCTTCAAGATCTCGGAGGATCGCTACACCGATTCGGCCCGGCCGATTGGCGAGTCCGTCACGGGCGCCGTCCAGATCATCCAGAAACTGCTCGAGCGCGGCGGCGAGTTGTCAGGCCTGTCCACCGGTTTCAAGGACCTGGATACACTCACCTTCGGCCTGCATCCGCAGGAGATGATCGTCCTCGCGGCCCGCCCCTCCATGGGCAAGACCAGTCTCGCCATGAACATGGCCGAGGCGGTCTGCATGCCGAAGAAGGGCCGGCAGCACGCGCATCCCGTGCTCGTCTTCAGCCTGGAAATGAGCGCGGAGCAGCTCGCCATGCGACTGCTCTGCAGCCGCGCCAAGGTCAGCTCCGAGCGCCTGCGTGGCGGCTTCGCCAATCGCGAAGAGCAGGAACGTCTCGCGCAAGCCGCGGTCGAACTGAAGACTGCTCCTCTCTGGATCGATGACTCCGGCCAGATCAACATCCACGAGCTACGCGCCAAGGCGCGGCGGCTCCACACGCGCCACAAGCTCGGGCTGATCGTGATCGACTACCTTCAGCTCATCACCGGCACCGATCCGAAAATCCAGCGCGAGCAGCAGATCGCCGAGATCTCGCGCGGCATCAAGGCCACGGCCAAGGAGCTGCACGTCCCTGTCATCGTTCTCAGCCAGCTCAACCGCGAATCGGAGAAGGAAAAGCGCCAGCCGCGCCTCTCCGATTTGCGCGAGTCCGGATCGATCGAGCAGGACGCCGACTTGGTGCTCCTGCTCGCCCGCCCGAAGGACGCGAAGGACGATTTCTCGGTCGCGACGGACCACGCGGACTTAATCGTTGCCAAGCAGCGAAACGGACCCGTAGGTGAGGTTCGATTGACGTTCCTCCGAGAGATCACCCGCTTTGAAAATTATGCCGAATAGCCTCCCCTCAAAGCGGGCGCTCCGCGGATGCGCGCTTTCGCTTTTCTGTCTCCTTCTTGCCGCGCCCGCTGCCTTGGCCCAGGCGCCGGCCGCTCCGGCCGCCTCGTCGGCCCAGCCCGGGCAACCCGCCCAGCCCGAGGGCCCGGTCATCCGCAAGATCGAGGTCAAGTTCTCCGGCATCGCCAGCATCACCGAGGAGATCGTGCGCGCGAACATGTCGCTGCGCGAGGGCGTGCCGTACGACGTCACGCTCGTCGATCGCGACATCCGCTCGCTCTACCGCACCATGCTCTTCGAGCGTATCGAGGTGCAGCGTGTGCCGGTGGACGCCAAGACCCTCGACCTGATCTTCACGGTCTGGCCGAAGATGCGCATCGGCGGCATCCGTTTCGAGGGCAACAAGCAGGTCAGCTCCAAGCGCCTCGAGGACGAGACGCTGAGCCGCAGCTCCGGTGTGCTCGATGAGCGCCTGGTCAAGGACGACGCCGACAAGATCCTCGAACACTATCGCAAGTCGGGCTACTCGCAGGCCCGCGTCGATTACACCATCGATCGCGACCCGGTCTCCGGCTTCGGCACGATCGTCTTCAAGATCGACGAGGGCAACAAGGTGAAGATCGCGGCCGTCGAGTTCGTCGGCAACGAGAAGATCAAGTCCTCCGCACTCCGGAAGAAGATGGAGACGCGCAAGCACTGGATGTTCTCGTGGCTCACCGGCTCGGGCAAGTTCAAGGACCAGAAGTTCGAGGAGGACATCGAGACGCTGCGCGATTTCTATCGCGACGAAGGGTTCCTCGATATCGAGATCGATCCCGCCAAGGTCACCTTCTCCTACCCGAGCGAGAAGAAGATGACCATCACCATCCCGGTGCAGGAGGGGAAGCAGTACAAGATCGGCGAGATCAAGGTCAGCGGTTCCAAGCTCTTCCCCTCCGAGCTGCTCCGACGTGTGGCCCGCGTGGACACCGGCATGATCTTCTCGCCCACCAAGCTCGACGAGGAGACCAAGCGCCTTGAGGACTTCTACGGGCAGTTCGGCTACCTGGAGACCAGCGTCCGCCTCGTCCGGCGTCCCAATGTCACCACTGGCGCCATCGACCTCGAGTTCTCCATCACCGAGAGCGAGCGCTATACGGTCGAGTCGGTCAACATCGAGGGCAACACCAAGACCAAGAGCATCGTCGTGCTGCGCGAAGTGCTGCTCGCCCCGGGTGACGTCTTCGACTCCGTGCGCATGGAGACGACCAAGGCGCGCCTGGAGAACACGCGCTTCTTCGAGGACATCAACGTCACGCCCGAGAGCACGAACATCCCCAACCGCAAGAATCTGAAGATCACCTTCAAGGAGGGCCGCACGGGCAACCTCACCTTCGGCGCGGGCTTCTCCTCGCTGGAGAAGGCGGTGTTCTTCATCGAGCTCACGCAGTCCAACTTCGACCTCTTCAACCGCCGTTCTTTCTTCCAGGGCGACGGGCAGAAGTTCCGCCTCAAGGCGCAGATCGGTTCCTACTCCAGCGACGTGATCCTCGCTTTCGAGGAGCCCTGGCTCTTCGAGCGCCAGCTCGCGCTCGGCTTCGAGGTCTACCGCATGACCTCGAACTACGACAGCGCGTACTACGATGAGACGCGCTACGGCTTCGAGGTCTACCTGCGCAAGCGCCTCATCGAACTGATCGAAGGCCGCCTTTCCTATCGCTTTGAGACAATCGAGATCTCCAACTACTCCGGTGGAGGCGGCGCCATCGGCGGCCTGCTCGGCAAGGAGTCCATCTCGAAGGTGGGTTTCAGCCTCCTGCGCGACACCCGCAACAACCTCATCACGACCACGCGCGGCAGCCGACTCGAGGGCTTGACCGAGGTCGCCGGCGGCCCGTTCGGCGCCGACGTGAGCTACTACCGGCTCGAAGGCCGCGCGGCCCAGTATGTGCCGGTGTTTGGCTTCCAGAACCAGACCCTCGAGATCGTGGCCAACCTCGGCACCATCCAGGAATACGGCGACAGCACCGACGTGCCGTTCTACGATCGCTACTTCCTGGGCGGACCGAACAACATGCGAGGCTTCGAATACCGCGACGTCGGTCCGAAGAACTTCTACGGCGAGCCGGTCGGCGGCAAGTCGATGGGTTTCCTGAGCCTCGAGTACTCCATCGACATCGTGCATCCCGTGCGCTGGGTCTTCTTCTACGACGCCGGCTTCATCAATCGGGGCTCGTTCGACTTCAATACCTCGAATATGAACGACAACTGGGGCTTCGGTCTGCGCTTCTTCCTGATGGGCTCGCCGTTGCGCCTCGACTACGCCTTCCCGCTCACGACCGACGGTCGCAACGACGAGGGCAACCAGTTCAATTTCTCTTTCGGCACCAAATTCTAACCTGATCGCATTCCCCGAATACCATGAGAAAACCCATCCTCTCCATCGCGCTCGCCGGCATTTTCCTCGCCTCGAGCCTCTCCATGCAAGCCGCGGACGCCCCGGCCGTGAAGCTCGCCACCGTCGACGTGGTGAAGGTCATGGCCAGTTACTGGAAGAAGCAGGACAGCGAGTCCAAAATCCAGGAGGCGGCCCACGCCGCGCAGGAATACCTCCAGAAGGAGGGCGCCGCTCTCGACGAGATCAAGAAAACCCTCGACGACGCTGTTGAGCAGGGGCGCAGTTCGATGCTCACCGAGGACGCCAAGAAGAAGGCCATGTCCGATGCCGAGCGCATCTATCAGCAGTTCCAGGAAAAGGGCCAGCAGGCCGAGCAGTTCAAGGAGAACAAGGAGCGTGAGCTCGCGCAGCGGCGCGCGACGGACAACGCCCGTTTCTTCGCCGACATCCGCGAGGCCGTCATGGAGATCGCCAAGGCTCGTGGAGCCACGGTCGTGATCGACACATCCGGCCGCTCCAACATCGGCATCTCCACCATCATCCACGCCGATCCCGGCTTCGACATCACGGCCGACGTCGTCGCGCTGGTCAACAAGTCCATGCCCGCCGACTTCAAGCTGCAGTCGCCGGAGGCGCCGCCCGCGCCGGCCGCGCAGTAATCCCGAGACCCCGCGGTCCGGAAGAGGAAGCCCCGCCTGCCCGCGGGGCTTTTTTGTTGGCGCATCGTCCACGCCGCGGACAATGCGGGTGTTCCGGCCCGCGACCCCAGCGGCCTCGACCTCATGACATTCTCCCTATCCGCAGAGGAGTTGGCCGCGATTTGTGGAACTGGCCGACTCGAGGGTACGACCACTGAAAGGATCCGTGCGATCGCCTCGCTCGCCCAGGCCCGGCCCGGGGACCTCACTTTCCTCGGCAACCCGAAGTACCGCTCCGCCGTCGCGACATCGCAGGGCTCGGTCGTGATCGTGCCCGAGGACCATCCCGGCACGCCCGGCGCCAACCAGGCGTTCCTGCGCGTGACCAATCCGTCCCTTGCGCTCGCCCGCGTGTGCAAGCGTCTCGAGCAGCAGCTCTGGCCCCGCCCGCCCGCGGGCATTCATCCCAGCGCCGTGGTTGATCCCTCCGCACACATCGCGCCGGGTGTCACGATCGGCCCGCTCTGCGTCGTCGAGGCTGGCGCCGTGATCGGCGAGCGCAGCTGGCTGGAGGCCGGGGTGTATGTCGGCCGGAACGTCCGAGTTGGGGCCGACTCCCGGCTCTATCCGGGCGTGAAGGTGCTCGCCGAGTGTGTGGTCGGCGAGCGCGTGATCCTGCAGGCCGGGGTCGTGGTGGGTTCGGACGGCTTCGGGTATGAGACCGTGCGCGGACGGCACGAAAAGGTGCCGCAGGTGGGCAATGTCCACGTCTGCGACGACGTCGAGATCGGCGCGAATGCCACGATCGACCGCGCCCGCTTCAACACCACGGTGATCGGGGAGGGGGCCAAGCTCGATAACCTTGTTCAGATCGGGCACAACGTCACCGTCGGCAAGCATTGTATCATCTGCGCGCAGGTCGGCATCTCCGGGAGCACCACGCTCGAGGATTACGTCGTGCTCGGCGGCCAGGCGGGACTCGCCGGCCACCTCACCGTCGGCCGGGGTTCCAAGGTTGACGGCCAGACCGGCGTCAACTCCGACCTCGCGCCCGGCAGCTTCGTCAAAGGCTCGCCATGCCTGCCGTACAACCTCGAGCAGCGTCTCAATGTCCTGCGCAAGCGCATCCCCGACCTCTTCAAGCGCGTCGACGCCCTCGAGGCCGCGCTCCATCTCGATCGGGCGGCGCCGGCGGCCGACGCGCCTCCGTGAGGTCTCGGCTCGAGGGAGCCCCGGGGCGCGTCGATTTTCCTGCGAAAAAACCTGTTTTCGGGCCGGCCGGCCCGCATAGTCACGCGACTCCATGAGGGACCCGAAGCTCAAGATCTTCTCCGGAAACTCCAACCGCGCGCTGGCCGAGGAAATCTGCCGGCACATCGGCGTGCCGCTGGGTGACGCGACGGTCACGAGCTTCCCCGACGGCGAGTCGTTCGTGAAGATCAACGAGAACGTGCGCGGCCAGGATGTCTTCATCATCCAGTCGACGTGCCCGCCGACCAACCACCACCTGGTCGAACTGCTCATCATGATCGACGCCGCCCGCCGCGCCTCCGCGCAGCGCATCACCGCGGTGTTGCCGTTTTATGGATACGCCCGGCAGGATCGCAAGGACCAGCCCCGCGTGCCGATCACGGCCAAGCTCGTGGCCAACCTCCTCGTCGCCGCCGGTGCCAACCGCGTGCTGACGATGGACCTGCACGCCGGCCAGATCCAGGGGTTCTTCGACATCCCCGTCGACCACCTCTACGCCTCGACCGTCTTCTACGACTACCTCAAGGAGGCGCGTTGTGAGAACCTTGTCGTGGTCTCGCCCGACGTCGGCGGCGTGAAGATGGCCGCGGCCTACGCCAACATGCTCGACTGCTCGGTGTGCTTCGTGGCCAAGCGCCGTCGCACCGCCACGACAGTCGAGGCGACGAATATCGTGGGCGAAGTGGCGGGGTGCGACGTGCTCCTCGTCGACGACATCACCGAGACTGCCGGCACGATCACCGCCGCGGCGAAGCTCCTGCGCGAGCACGGCGCGCGCAAGATTCGCGCCGCCGTCACCCACTCTAATCTCAACGAGATGGCCTACGAGCGCCTCAAGAGCGGACTCGTGGACGAGCTCATCACCACCAACAGCATCCCGATCGACACGCGCGGCCTGCCCATCACCGTGCTCAGCGTGGCCAAGCTCCTGGGCGAGGCCATCGTGCGCATCAACGGCAACGAGAGCGTGACGAGCCTGTTCCGGATCAAGGGATTCTAGCCCGCGCCCTGTCCGGCGCCCCTTCCGGCCGCCATGCCCTCGCGTCCTTTCCTCCGCCTCGTCGGTGCTCTGCTCGCACTTGCGCCCTCGGTCGGGTGCTCGGCGGAGAAGGTCGAGCGCGAGGCGGCGACGCCCAAGGTCGAGGTCCGCGTCGATCGCGAGCCTGTTGACCGGTCGAACCAGCCGGTGATCACGAGCTATGCGGATGCGCTCGAGCAGGTGCGCCACTCCGTCGTGAGCGTGGCCTCGACGCGCATCGTGCGCTCGCGCGGCTCGGTCTTTCCCTTCGACGACCCGCTCCTGCGTCGCTTCTTCGGGCCGGGCTTCGAGCAACGCGAGGAGAAGATCCCCTACGGCCTCGGATCCGGCGTGATCGTCTCCGCGGATGGTTATGTGCTCACGAACAACCACGTGATCGAGGAGGCGGACGAGATCAAGGTGACCCTCGCGGATGGCCGGGAGATCGACGCGAGCATCGTCGGCACCGACCCGCGCACCGATGTCGCCGTGCTCAAGGTCTCCGGCTCCGATTTTCCGCACGCCACGCTGGCCGACAGCGACACGCTCCGCGTCGGCGACATCGTCTTCGCCGTGGGCAATCCCCTGGGCGTCGGACAAACGACCACCATGGGCATCGTGTCCGCGACCGGGCGGTCCAATCTCGGCATCATCGAGCGCGGCTACGAGAGTTTCATCCAGACCGACGCCTCGATCAACCCAGGCAACTCCGGCGGCGCGCTCGTCGACGCGAAGGGCCGTGTGGTCGGGATCAATACGGCGATCATCTCGACCTCCCGCGGCAGCATCGGCATCGGCTTCGCGATTCCCATCAACCTCGCCTCATCGGTCATGCACAGCCTCGTGGCGACCGGCACGGTCGCGCGTGGGTACTTGGGCGTGCAGATGCAGGACCTCGATGCCGAGCTCGCGCCGCGCTTCGGCCTGAGCGAGGCGCGCGGGGCGATCGTCGCCGACGTGATCCCGGACAGCCCGGCCGAGCGGGCAGGACTGCGGCAGGACGACGTCATCGTGGCTTTCGACGGCCGCCCTGTGGCCAACTCGACCGAGCTGCGCGTCATGATCGCGCAGCTCATGCCCGGCAGCCGGGCCGTCATCCGGGTCATGCGCGACGGCGAGCCCGTGGAGGTGACCGCCGAGCTCGGGACGCTCGAGGACGAGACGGCCCGCGGCGCGCAGGAGTTGTTTCCCGGGGTCACGGTCGCACCGGTGACACCCGCCCTGCGGGACGAGTATGGGATCCCCCGCGGCGTCGGTGGTCTCGTGGTTGTGGATACAGCGCCACGTTCCGAATACGGCGCCGTGCTCGTGCCGGGAACGGTCGTCGTGAAGATCAACAACGAGGTCGTGGGCGACCTGCGCCGGGCCCGCCAGCTGCTCGGGCGAGGCAAGAACCTGGTCCTGATCAACCAGCGCGGGACCTTCCGCTACATCCAGGTCACCGTCGACTGAGCGGGCCGCGATGCGGCGGGTCGGTCGCGAATGGCGCGAGCGCGACCCCGGGCGCTGAGGCGATCCACCTCAGGCCGGCTGCAGCGTCTCCGCGAGCGTCGGGCTGGGGCGGCGCGCGTCCGAGTCGAGCCCCTCGACCAGCGTCCGCGCGGAATCCTGCCAGGTGTGCTGGCGGGCCCAGCGGACGCCGTTCTCGCCGAGTTGGCGTCGCAGCGGCGCATTGGAGATGAGTTTCTCCAGCGCGGCGGCGAGTGCCTGACGGTCCTCGGGGGGGACGAGGAGACCGGTCTGGCCGTGCAGCACCGCCTCGGAGACGCCGCCCACATCGTGGCCGACGACCGGCAGCCCGGAGGCCGAGGCTTCGAGATAGACGAGCCCGAAGCCCTCGACGCTGTGGCCGTGGTTCACGCTGGTGAGCGCGAAGATGTCGGAGCGGCGGTAGATCAACTCGAGGTCGTCGTGATCGATGTTGCCGTGGAAGATGACGGGGACCCGAGAATCCGCCGCGCGGCGACGAAGGCGGGCCTCGTAGTTGCCGCGCACGCTGCGACCGATGACCCAGTATTCGACGTCCCTGAGCACGGAGTCGGGCAGGGTGTTGAGCGCCTCGAGGATGTGAAGCTGGCCCTTGCGCGGGTGAAGGCGCCCGACCGTCACGATCACGACCTTGCGGCCATTGGCGCCGCGCACGGGCTGATCGCTCCTGAAGTGGGCGCGGACGGCCCCGGGCGTGAGCACGGTCTTTTCCGCCGCCGCCGGGAAATGCCGAACCAGGAGTCGCCGCGTAAACTGCGAGGGCGTGGAGATGCGGTCGGCTGCGCGAATCAACTGGCCCACGAGCATGCGAGCTGCGGGGCGCGCGGCGAAACTCTGCACCTCGGAGCCATGGAAGGTCAGGACGAGGCGGGCGGGCTTAAGGACCCGGAAAAACTGCAGGTAGGTCATCGCCAGCAGCGGCCCGGGCTCGGGCAGGTAGACGATCCCACGTCGGAGTTGCTGGCGATAGGCCACCATCTCGCGGGCCATGCGCAGCTGGCAGCTGAGGTCCTGCGTGCCCTTGAGCGGTACGCGGCGTACGGCAAACGGGAACCGACGCTCGACCGGCGCGGATGCCTGGGGCGCCCACACCTCGGTGCGGTGTCCCAACTTGTGCAACGCCGTCGCCATCTCCTCCACGAAGGTGGCGATCCCCCCCATCATGGGGAAGAACTCATGCGTGATGACGGTGAGTGGTAAAGGTGCGGGCGACGCGTTCATGGCCTGGTGCCCGGGCGAACCCCCTAGGGGCCGATGGAGCGAGATGCTGTGTCCATCGACTTAAGGAGAGCGAGCCTGAGGAGCGCATGGGGCAGTGTGTGGAAACGCGGCCTGGAGTCCGTTGCGTCGGGGAGCGGTGCCTGCGGAGACCGGCCAGTAGGGGTAGGCTTTCCACACGGTGTTCGGAAGAGTGCAACAGGGGCGCACAATGATCGCCATCGGTGGGGGTGGTCAAGCGGTTAGGCGCGCATCGACCTGTTGGTCAAACGGCTGGAATTTTGCGTTGTCATCACTTTCGGCGAACCGTTTGCTCTGCGGACGATGGCGTCAGCCACGAACAATCCCTCTACTGCGCAAAGCGGGGTGCCGACCCCCGAAGAAACCCAACTGCGCGAATCCCTAAAACGCTGCTCGCCCGCGGTCGTCGAGGCCGCTGTGCGCTATCGTGCCACCAAGGATGTCCAGCTGGTCCCGACCGTTGTCCTCGGGATCATCGAACGCTTCCTTGAGCCCGGAGCGGCCGAGCGCTTGCGCCACGCCGATGACGATGTGCGTGTGATCGAGGACCTCGGCCTCGATTCACTGACGCTCATGGAGGCGGTTATCCTGATCGAGGAGGTCGTGCAGATCTCGATCAATAACGACGAGCTGCGCTCGTTGCGAACGGTTGGCGATATCAAGGTCTTCATTGACCACAAGGTTCGCGGACTGCCGCCGCCCCAGCCATCGAAGTATCTGCCGCTGGAACAGGTGGCCGCGGTCATGCCACAGCAGCCGCCCTTCCTCTTCGTGCGCGAGGCGACGCTCTCCTCCGCCTGGGCGACCGGCACGTATACGATCACCGGTGACGAGACCTTCCTTGCCGGGCACTTCAAGGACAACCCGATCTTCCCGGCGTCGATCATGCTCGAGGCGCTCGGTCAACTCGCCGTGCTCTACTTGCTCGAGGCCCCGAGCTCCCAGCTCGGCGCGCCCGTGGATCCCAAGACGATCTTTTTCACCGGAGCCGAGGGCGTGCGCTGCCATCGCGTGTGCCGCCCGGGTGATGTGCTGAAGCTCAGCGTCAAACCCAAGCGCCTGCGCATGCCGCTCGCGACGTTTGAAGGCCATATCCGCGTGGGACAGGAACGCGCGGCCGTCGCCGAGGAAGTCAGCCTCACCTTCGGTTTCCTCGTGGAGGCCCCAAAATCCGCCGAGCCGGCCCCGCAGGCTGCTTCGACTCCGCCCGCGAGCTGAGGCCCGGCTCGCACGTCGCGATCGTCTCCCGGGGAACGTCATCCCCGGGGTAGTGTCGTCCGTCGTGTGAACCGCTTGCCTAGGGCCAGGCGTTGACCTACACCCCAACGATCTCGATGGGCTCGCCACGCGTATTCGTCACCGGACTGGGATTCATCACGAGCATCGGGCTCGACCGCGCCAGCGTCGTCGACAGCCTGCGCCACCTGCGCCACGGGATCGCGCGCTACGCGCCGTTCGAGGGCGCGGACTCTCCCGTCAAGCTGCTCGCCACGGTCAAGGGGTTCGAGGTGGACTCGCCGGATTTCGAGGACTGGAAGGTCCCCGCTGGATACACCCTTCGGCGCGAGGTGATGCGTTCGCTCGCCCCCAACGGCGTCTACGCGTGGTGTGCGATGCAGCAGTGCATCGCCGACGCGGGCCTCGCCCCGGCGGAGATCTCCAATCCCGACACCGGCCTCTATGCGGCCTCCGGCGGTTCGCCCATGCTGTTGTTCCGGCAGATGGTGAAGATGAACGAGGTGGGGGTGATGCGCTGCCCGCCGACTGGTATCGTCGCATCCATCGCCGGCACGCTCAATTTCAACCTTGTCGCCGGATTCAAGATCCTCGGCGCTTCGACGGGTTTCTCGTCCGCCTGCGCCTCGTCGGGCCATGCCATGGGCTTCGCGTATGACGAGATCCGTCTCGGGCGGCAGAAGCGCATGTTCGTCGTCGGCGGCGAGGACTGCAACCGGGAGAGCATGCTCCCGTTCGCCGGGATGCGAGCGTTGTCCGTGCAGACCGACCCGACGAAGGCATCGCGCCCGTTCGACGCGGCACGCGACGGTTTCGTCGGCACCGGCGGCGCCGTCGTCATGCTGCTCGAGTCCGAGGACGAGGTCCTCCGCCGGGGTGCGACGGTCTATTGCGAGTTTCTCGGCTGGGGCCAGGGGTCGGACGGGCACAGCGTGGCCATGTCGCACCCGCAGGGATTGGGGCTGAAGCTCGCCATGGAGCGCGCGCTCGCGGCCAGCGGTGTCGCGCCGGCCGAGGTGGACTACATCAACGCCCACGCCACCTCGACGCCGATCGGTGACGTCAGCGAATTGCGCGCGATCAAAGCCGTCTTTGGCGAGGGCGGGACGCGGCCGTGGGTGAGCAGCACGAAGGCGCTCACCGGTCACGGGCTGTCGCTCTCCAGCGTGATGGAGGCGGCATTCTGCGCGACAGCGCTGAAGGAGGGCTTCACTCCCGGCTCGGCCCACATCGAGAAGCTCGATCCTGAGGCCGCCGGCGTCGCGATCCTGCGGGAGACGCTGCCGGAGGCCCCGCGCGTCGCGGTGTCCAATAGCAGCGGCTTCGGCGGGGCCAACGTCACGGTAGTGCTTCGGCGCGCCTGATCGCGATGCCGCTGAGCGACCAGTTTCGCACGGCGCTGGTCACAGGTGCGGCCTCGGGCCTCGGCGCGGCGTTCGTCGCGATGCTGCGGTCGGAGGGCGTCGAGGTGTGGGGGACGTCGCGAACGCGCGATCGCGTGCCCGACTCCACGGGGTTTCACGGGTTGGTGCTCGAACTCGCCGAGCCGGCGTCGATCGAGGCCGCGTGGGGGGAGGCCGAGCGTGCGTCCGGCGGGATCGATCTCCTCGTCAACAACGCCGGCGCGGGTGTGTTCGCTCCCTTCGCGGCGATGTCGGACGCAGAGTGGGATGGCCAGATGCGGATCCTGCTGCACGGGCCGGCCATGCTCGCGCGGCGCGCCTGGCGTGCGATGCACGCGCGCGGACGCGGATGTATCGTGAACGTCACGTCGCTCGCGGCCGAGTTTCCGATCCCGTACCTGTGTGCGTACGATGCGGCCAAGGCCGGACTCGCGGCGTGCACCGCCGGCCTCGCGCTCGAGGGCGCGGGCTCGCCGGTGCGCGTGATCGATTTCCGCCCGGGCGACTATCGAACGAACTTCAACAACGCGATGCGCGCCGCGCCCCCAGGCGGGGAGGGCGCGGCCGATGCCGTCGCCGCGCGCGTCTGGCGCAGGCTCGAGGGGTTGCTGCACGACGCGCCCGAGCCCGCGCGGGCCGCGGCCGACTTGCGCACCGCGCTCCGGCGCGGTTGCCGCGGAGTCGTGCGCTCAGGCTCGTTTTTCCAGGCGCGCCTCGCGCCCTTCCTCCAGCGTTTTGCCTCGCAGGGCATGAGCGGCCGGGTGCAGCGTCGCTACTTCGACTTAAGCTGAACGCATGACTCCCCTTCGCATCCTTGTGCTGACCTCCAGCACCGGCGGCGGGCACGACGCCCGGGCCGCCGCCTTTGTCCGATGGATCAAGCGCCTGCATGGCTGGTCCATCGACGTGCGCGTGGAGAGCATGCTCGAGGACTCCTCCGCGATCAACCGCTTCGGCGTGCGCTTCTACAACTTCATCCAGAAGCACGCTCCCTGGCTGCACCATCCCTATTACCTGCTCATCGAGCTGCTCGCGTTTGTCAACCGCCGCGGCGTCGGCCTCGGGCGCCGCTACTACCGGCAGGTGCTGGAGAACTTCCAGCCCCACCTCGTCTTCAGCGTGCACGACTGCCTCAACCGCGGTTACTTCCCGGAGGCGCGCGCGCAGCTCGGCGCGAAGAACGTGCGCTGCGCGACCTACTGCAGTGAGTTCTCCGGTGGATACGGCTACAGCCAGAACTGGATCGAGCCGTCCGTGGACCTCTACATCTCGCGCACGCAGACCGCCGCGGATTACGCGGTGAAGCTCGGCATGCCGCGCGAGCGCATCGTCGTGCGCGGCCACCTCATGGATCCGCGCATCTATGAGGACGTGCTCGACGCGGCGAAGCGCCGCCGCTACCGCGTGGAGAATCTCGGGCTCGATCCGGACAAGTTCACCGTCTTCCTCGCCACCGGGGGTGTCGGTGCCAACAACCACCTCGCGCTGCTGCCCGCGCTGCTCAGGTACGCCGACACGCACCAGGTCATCATCGTGTGCGGGCGCAACCACAAGGCCTTCGTACGCGTGAACGAGTGGCGCAAGGCCCACCCGCAGCTCCGCTGCCACCTCGAGGGCTACTGCTCGACCATGCACCTGCTCGTGCAGGCCAGCGACGTCATCGTGACGCGCGGCGGCACCACGACCTGCGCCAAGGCGCTCTACTACCGCACGCCGATCATCCTCAACGGATTCGGCGGCGTGATGCCGCAGGAGCGGCTCACGGCGAAGTTCTTCACCCAGGACAGGGCCTCGGTCGTGATCTCGCGCGTCGAGGACTTCGAGGCGTTGCTCGCGCGCTGGCACGCCGCGCCCGCGGAGTTTGAGACGATGCGGCAGCGCTTCATCGGCCTGCGCTACGACGACGATCCCAAGGTGGTGCTCGGCGAACTCGTCGGGCTCGCGCGCGACGCGGCCGCGGGCACGGGTGAGGAGATCAGCGAGCCGGTGGTCTGAACCGGCGCGCGACGGCGACATGGCACGAACCGCGCCCAGCCCGAACGCCGCCGCCGGTGGCGTGATCCGCGAAGGGGATGCGGCGACGCTGCGCGTGGCGTATTTCTTCACGCGGTTTCCGCACCCGACGGAGACGTTTCTGCAGCGCGAGGTGCGCGGGATGTGGCGGCTCGGGCTCAAGCCGCAGATCCACTCCTTCCACGCCGGGGCGCCGATCTTCGACGGGCAGCCCGTGCGGCAGTTCTCGAAGCTGCGCCTCTTCGCGCTGCCGTGGTTCGTCGCTCTGGAGTGGTGGCGTCGCCCGCGCGTGGTCGCCGAGTTCGCCGCGCTGCTTTTCACCGGGTGGTCGCGCGATTGGCTCAACTACTGGGAGAACCTCTACGGCGCCGGCGTGGGCGTGATCCTCGCCTCCCAACTGCGCCGCTCCGGTATCCAGCATGTGCATGCAGCCTGGGCCTCGCTCCCGGCCATGGCCGCCTGGGTCGTGGCGCGGCTCAACGACATCACGTTCAGCACGGGCGCGCACGCCTACGACCTCTTCGAGCACGGCGGCGACTGGTTCCTGCGAGAGAAGTGCGCGGCCGCGGCCTTTGTGCACACCTCGACGGAGGCGGGGCGCCGCCGGCTGCTCGGGCTCGGCGTGCCCGAGGATCGAGTGGTGCTGGCGCGCCGGGGGCTCGACCGCTTCCCGGAGTGGCGCCCGCTGCGCTCCGGCCGGCGCCCGTTGCGCGTGGTGTGCGTGGCCCGGCTGGTGGAGAAGAAGGGCCTGCTTCGCCAGGTCGGCATCTACCGGCACCTGCTCGCGTGCGGCGTCGACCTCGAGGTGCGCATCATCGGCGACGGTCCGCTGCGCGAGCGGCTCGCCCGCGAGACCGCCGCGCCCGGGGTTCGCGGCGCCGTGGTGTTGACCGGTCACTTGGATCAACCCGCGGTCTGGTCCGAGCTGGCGCGCGCCGACGTGCTGGTGCACACCGGCGTGGTGACGGCGAGCGGCGACCGCGACGGCCTGCCCAATGTCGTGCCCGAGGCGATGGCCGCCGGCGTGCTGGTTGTGACCGCGCGGGGCGAGGGCGTGATGGAGGCGATCAGCCACGAGCGCACCGGACTGGTCTGCGATCTCGATCGACCGGAGGAATGGCACGGGGCGTTTGTGCGCCTGCGCGACGACGATGTCCTGGCCGACCGGTTACGCACGGCGGCGCGTGCCTGGGTGGAGGAGCACTTTGACGCCGGGCGCAACGCCGGGCGCATCCTCGCCCGCTTTGCGCGGGCGATCGGGGAGCGCCGGGACGAGGAGGTCCCGGGTGGAAGGGGAGGACGCGCATGATCTGGTTCGATGTCACCAAGGCCTCCGCGCAGAAGCACCGCAGCGGGCTCACTCGCGTGAGCGGTTGCCTGCGCGCGGAACTGGCCGCGCGGCTCGGCGCCGGCTTCGCCGCGGCGGTCTGGCATGCGCGTCGGGCGGCCTGGGTCTCGGCTGCGACGCGGGAGCCGATCGTGCTGGGCGAGGGCGACTGGCTGGTCACGCCCGAGCTGTTCTGCGAGGAGGAGCGCCCGGGGCTCGGCGCGTGGCTCGCGGCGCACGGTGACCGGGCTGCGGCCCTTTTTCACGACGCGATCCCGCTGCGGTTTCCCGAGATCACCTGGCCGCAGAGCGTGGCGCGCCATCCCGACTACATGCGGTTGCTCGCGGGCTTCGGCCGGGTGTTCGCGGTGTCGGAGGCGAGCGCGCGCGAACTGCGCGACTACTGGGCGTGGACCGGGCGATTGGCTGTGCCGGACGTCCGGCCGATCACGCTCGGGGCCGACGGGCACGGGCGGCCGCGCGTTTCGGGGCCGCCGGATCGGGCGGCGGCGCGTGACGCGGTGATGATCGGCATCGTCGAGCCGCGCAAGGACCAGGAGGCCGTGCTCGATGCCGTGGAGACCCTTGCGACGCAGGGGATCGACCTCGCCGTGGCGTTCGTGGGCCGGGTCAACCCGCATTTCGGCCGCGCGACGGTGCGGCGGATTCGCGCCATGGCGCGGTCGGGCCGGAGGGTCGTGCTGCACGAGGCCATCGACGATCGAGGCGTGGCCGACCTCCTCGCCGCCGCGCGGTTTTCGCTGTTGCCTTCGCGTGCGGAGGGCTGCGGCCTGCCGGTGCTGGAATCGCTCTGGGCCGGGTTGCCCGTGCTGGCCACCGCGCTGCCGGCTATCGTGGAGAGTGCGGCGGGGGGCGGATGTCTGCTCGTGCCGCCCGGGGATGCCGCGGCCCTGGTAGAGGCGATGCGCCAAATCGCGACCGACGACGCGCTCGTGCGACGGCTTGCCCAGGAGGCGGTGACACGACCGCTGCCGAGCTGGCGGGACACGGCCCGGCAGCTGGTCCGGTGGCTGGATCTCTCGGTCGATTGAACGAGTGCGACGCGAACTCCCGTGCCTCTCTTACCGTCAGATCAAGCGGGCGTTGTCTTCCCGCCGCGGCGGTGCGTTTCTCCGGAAGTCAGTGTTGCCGGCCCTGTTTACCCCAGCCAGCGGTTGCGACCTGGCCTCCTCCATTCACGCACCAACCCATCGCGGTGCCGCCGCCTGACTTGCACGGGCTCGATCTCGCGAGAGACCACGGCTTCCACGACACGAACCACTCCAGTCGCCTTTCCGCGGGGCCGCCCGCGCACCAGCTGTCTCCCATCCCCGAATCCACATGGGCTTCTACTTTGAGAATCACGCCAGCATGTATGCCCGCGCCGGCATGCAGGTGGAGAAAACCCTCGAGACCGTCGTGCGGCGGTTCATTGGCCAGAACCCGGCGCACCCGCCGACCTACCGCGCCTTCAACCGTCACGGCATCCTCCGGGGCAAGGACTATCGCTATGCCGCCGACTTCTCGCGGCTCTACCCGGACGCGCGCCTCGGGCAGTTCGTCTACGCGTGGGCCAAAATCTGGTCGGAGACCGAGTCTTCCATCCGCTTCGACGTCAATTGCCACAGCCCGCTGCTGATCTGGCGCAATGGCGAACAGATCTTCCGCTCGGATATCTTCCAGGAGCGCTACTTCAAGGAGCGGGCCGAACTGAACATCGCCCTGCGCGCCGGCTGGAATCACCTCGTCATCCGCTTCAAGAAGACGCGCGGTGGCTTCGGCGCCGTCTTCGGCACCTGGCTGGGCAAGCTCCCGTACTACTTTGTCATGCCCGTGCCCGAGCGGGAAGGGCAGGAGGGCTGGCTCCACACCGAACCGCTAGATCGGGACCTCGCCTCCATCCCGACCGAGGGCACGAACCTCGCGGCGACCGGGGTGCGCTGGCTGCCGTCGCTCGAGTGGCCAGCCGCGCAGGCGAAGATGGGCAATTTCCAGCGCATGTTCGGCACGCCTGCCGGCGCATGCGCGGTGGGCTGGACCAGGGCCTTGTTCACGCAGGCGGATGGCGGCACCTACACGCTTTCGGGCTCGGCCCGCGCGCCACTCGAGATCGTCGTCGCCGACAAGGTCGTGCACTCGGTCGCGGCGGCCGGTCCGTTTTCGGCCCGGGTGACCGTACCGTTCGGCCTGCACGACGTCATGGTGCGCGCCACGTGCGCCGGCTCCGACTGGGGCTTTGAGCTGAAGATCGCCGATCCCGCGGGCGGCGCGCTCGCGTTTTCCAGCCCGTGCCGCATCGCGGGCTCGTCGGAGACGTGGATCCACCTCGGGCCGATCGCTCCGGCCACCGCCGCCGACCTCGCGGCCCTGCGCGATCTCAACAAGCTCGCGCCCGGCGCCGCCGGCGCCGACGTCTACTGGCGTCTCGATCTTCCCGATACGTGGGTGCGCCCGTACAACGACAACGCGCTCTACGGCAAGTGGAACTACCCGCTCGGCGTCACGCTCTACGGCGTGCTCCATGCCGCCAAGGCCGTCGGCTCGGAGGATGCACAGCGCTACGTCGCCAACCACCTGCAGTTCTGCTGCGACACGTTCCGCTACGCGCACTGGGACAAGGAGCAGTACGGCGGCGCGACCAACGTCCACCACCTGCTCACCAGCCTCGACAGTCTCGACGATTGCGGCTCGGCCGGCTCGGCGCTGCTCGAGGTCGCGAAGTACTTTGACCTGCGCGGATTCCGGGTCATCGCCGACATCGTCGCCGATCACATCTCGACCAAGCAGATCCGGCTCTCCGACGGCACGTTCTTCCGCAAGAACCTCATGCATTCGTTCCATGAGGACACGCTCTGGGCGGACGATCTCTACATGAGCGTGCCGTTCCTGTGCCGGTATTACCAGCTCACCGGCGACGCGAAATACATCGACGACGCCGCGCGCCAGTTCCTCGGCTTCAAGCGCCTCCTCTTCCTGCCCGACCTCAAGCTCATGGCGCACGTCTATGATTTCATGCGCGACATGAACACGGGCATCCCGTGGGGACGCGGCAACGGCTGGGTCGTGTTCTCACTCTCCGAGTTGCTCGCCGTGCTGCCCAAGGACCACGCGCTGCGGCCGGCCCTGCTCAGCATGTTCCGCGAGTTGTGCGAGGGCCTCCTCGCCCAGCAGGACGCCGATGGCATGTGGCACCAGGTCATCAACGAGCACGACTCCTACATCGAGACGTCCTGCACCTCGATGTTCGCCTATGCGTTCGCCCGCGGCGTGCAGCAGGGACTTTTCGCGCAGCCCGAGCCCTACGTGGCCGCGGTCTTCCGCGCATGGTCGGCGCTCAACCGCAACTCCATCGACCACCTCGGCAATGTCCACGGCGTGTGCCGCGGCTCCGAGTTTTCGTTCCAGTCCGAGTACTACAAGAAAGACCTGCTCTGGAACCTGAACGACACGCACGGCATCGGCATCGTGCTGCTGGCGGGCGTGGAGGTGCTCAAGCTGACGAAATTCCTGCAGGGCGCGAAGGCGTAGCCGCCGGCCCGGACGCGGCGCGGAGTCGGGCGTGCCCGTACCGACGGCTCCGCGCGCAAACTGCCGCATTGCCATCGAGCGGCCCTGCGCCTAGCCATGAACGCTTTGCCCCATGGATAAGCGCGCGATCGTCTCCCTCGTCATCGATCACCTCACCGCCGAGCTCGAGACCGTCGCCGGTGCATCACGCGAGGCCCGGGAAGCGGCGACGCACGAGGATAACCGCGCGGAGGACAAATACGACACGCGCGCGACCGAGTCCTCCTATCTCGCCGACGGCCAGGCGCGCCACGCCGTCGAGCTGCGCGAGGCGATCGAACTCTATCGCACGCTCGCGCTGCGCGAGTTCGGCGAGGGCGAACCGATCGCGCTCGCCGCGTTGGTCGAGGTCCAGCAGCGCAAGTTCCGCGACCTCTACTTCATCGGCCCGCGCAACGGCGGCGTGATCGTGCGCCACGAGGGCACGGAGGTCATGGTGATCACGCCGCAGTCGCCGCTCGGGCACGCCCTCCTTGGTCGGCGGGTCGGTGACAGCATCCGCCTCGAGGGCGGTCGCGAGGCCACGATCTCGTCGGTGCTCTGACGACGGCGGCCGGGGCGGTGATTTAGCATTGTCCGGCGGAGGGGCGGGCGCCGGGATGATTTCCCATGCGATCTCACCCCGTCGTTGCCGCTTGGATCATCGTCTGTGCTGCGGTCGTCGACGCCGCGGCCGGTGCAGATTCGAGTCTCGAACTCTGGTACCGCCAGCCCGCCGCCGACTGGCACGAGGCCCTGCCCGTGGGCAATGGCGCCCTCGGCGCGATGGTCTTCGGCGGCACGACGCATGAGACGATCCAGCTCAACCACGAGGCGATCTGGTCGGCCGGCCCGCAGGCGCAGAACCGCGCCGGCGCGCACGCGCACCTGCCGGAGATCCGCCGCCTGCTCTTCGCCCACGAGTTCAAGCAAGCCGAGGAGCTGGTCCGGCGGGAGTTGCTGGCCGAATACGGCGGCGGTCGCAGTCACCAGACGCTCGGCGACCTGCATCTCGAGATGCCCGCCGCCGCGGACGCCGAGCCCTCGGACTACCGCCGCTCGCTCGATCTCGAGCGGGGTGTCGCGGTCACGAGCTTCACGATCGATGGGGTGCGCCACCGCCGGGAGGTGTTCGCGAGTTATCCCGACAAGGTGCTGGTCGTGCGCCTCTCGGCCGACCGGCCGGGGGCAGTCTCGATGGTTGCCTCGCTCGCGCGTCCAGCCGCGGCGATCGAGGTGATCGGGCCCGATGCGTTGCGCATGTCCGGCGCCGCGCAGATCGAGGGATATCCGCCAGGCGTGCGTTTTGAGACCGTGCTCGTCGCCGCCACGCAGGCCGGGGCGGTGAGCACCGAGGGCACCACGCTCCGCGTGACCGGGGCGGATACCGCGACTCTCGTCTTCGCCTGCGGGACCGATTATCAGCTCCGCGATCCGGCCAAGCCGCGGCCGACCCCGCCTGAAGCGGTGCTGGCGGTCGCGCGCGCCGCCTTGGCGCGACCGGATCTCGCGGCTCGCGCCGCCGACGATCACGCCGCGCTCATGCGTCGCGTCGACCTCCAGCTGAGCCCCGATCCCGTGCCCGATCGGTCGACCGATGAGCGCCTTGCCGCGGTCAAGGCCGGCGGCGCGGACGCCAGACTCATCGAGACCTACTTCCAGTTCGGCCGGCACCTGCTCATCAGCTCGTCGAGACCCGGGGATCTCCCGGCCAACCTCCAGGGCATCTGGAACAAACACCTGGGCGCGCCCTGGGGCGCCGACTACCACATCAACATCAACATCCAGATGAACTACTGGCCCGCCGAGGTGACCAACCTCGCCGAATGCCACGAGCCGTTCTTTTCGTTCGTCGAGGCGCTTGCCGAGGTCTCGGGCCGCACGACCGCGCGCGAGGTCTACGACGCGCGGGGTGCCGTGGCCCATTACACGACCGACGTGTGGCTCGGCACGTCGACCGACGGAAAACCCCAGTGGGGCATGTGGCCGTTCGGCCACGCCTGGGCGGCGCGGCATTTCTGGGAGCACTACCTCTACTCCGGTGACCGGACTTTCCTCGAGACGCGCGCGTTTCCCGTGCTGCGCGATGCCGCGTTGTTCATCGTCGACTGGCTTGTGGAGGACCCCCGCACCGGCCGCCTCGTCTCCGGGCCGAGCGCCTCGCCGGAGAATACGTTCTTCGGTTCTGACGGCGGCCGCTATGCGGTTTCGATGGGGGCCTCGATGGACCAGGAGATTGCCTGGGATGCCCTGACCAACTTTCTCGCCGCCGCCCGTGAGATCGGCGTGCAGTCTCCCGAGGTCGCCGAGGTCGAGCGCGCCCTCGCGCGCCTCGCGCTGCCTGGCATCGGCAGCGATGGACGCCTGATGGAATGGGCCGAGGAGTTCAAGGAGGCCGAGCCCGGGCACCGCCACCTCTCGCACCTCTACGGCCTGCACCCGGCCAGCCAGTTCACCTATTCGAAGTCCCCCGAGTATGTCGCCGCCGCGCGCAGGACCATCGACGCCCGCCTAGCCGCCGGCGGCGGCCACACCGGCTGGAGTCGCGCGTGGATCGTCAACTTCTGGGCGCGATTCCATGAGGGCGATAAGGCGCTGGAGAACCTCGACGCCCTCCTGCGCAAGTCGACGCTCAAGAACCTGCTCGACGATCACCCGCCGTTTCAGATCGATGGCAACTTCGGCGGCACGGCCGGTGTCGCCGAAATGTTGATGCAGAGTCACGACGATGCCATCGATCTCCTCCCGGCGTTGCCGAAAGCCTGGCCGACCGGGCATGTCACCGGCCTGCGCGCGCGAGGCGGATTCGAGGTTGCGCTCTGGTGGCGTGAGGGTGCGCTCGAGCGGGTCGAGCTCAAGTCGCGGCTCGGACGTGCGTGCCGCGTGCGCCTGGGCGGCGTGACGCGCGAATTCGCGACGACGGCGGGTGCGACGATGACTCTCGTCGGCCCGACGCTCGAGCTGCACTGAGCAGAGCCGCCCCGGCGAGGAGTCCCTACCTTCCGGTGCGCGTGCCTTCCTCGCCGGCGATCCTCGAGATGTGCGCGACGAAGTCCGGATCCTCGCCCTCGAGCAACTCGGGCAACATCCCGCGGAAGTCGCGGCGACGGCACCACGAGCGCATGTAGTCCTCCCACGAGGACCAGAGGCGCTGGGTCTGGCGTTTCATGTCCTCCTCGTAGACGAGCAGGTAGGCGCGTTCGAAGAGCGAGATGAGCAATTCGAAGAGCACGCGGCGGCGCTCCTTCTGCTCGGCGTCGAGCGCATCCTCATCCGCCTCGGCGCGCATGAGCTGAAGGTCGGCGTTTCTCAGGATGAGTTTGAGGAACTCCGCGTATTCGTCGGACAGCCGCTGGTAGATCTCCTCCTCCTCGTTCTGTCGCTCGCGCCTCTGCTCGTAGAGGAACACGCCGATGGCAAACGGCAGGCCGACCACCGTCACGACATAGGAGGCCGCCTCCAGCCACTCGAGGAACGTCCAGTCCATGGCTGCAGGGTGATGGATACGGACGATGGAGTCGAGGTCGCTACGTGGCGAGGTGACCCGCCTGCACCGCTTCGTTCACCTTTGCGGCGATGAACTCCCACATCGCCTGCGAGCCTTGCGCGACGTGCGCGTTGCGGGCGACGACCTGGTGCTGCGTCACGCCGTGGCGGCGCCACGCGGCACCCTCGGTGAGGCAGTTGAGCAGCATCGGTTGGAAACGGTCGACCGCCGTTGCGAACTTCGACTCCGGCGTCTGCTTGGCCTCGAACTCGTCCCAGAGCCCGCGAAACTCCGCGCCCTGGTCGGGCGGCAGCAGGCCGAAGATCCGGTCTGCAGCCCGCGCCTCGCGCTCGTGCTGGTCGGCCATGCGCGCGGTGTCGTAGGCGAACGTGTCGCCGGCATCGATTTCCACGAGGTCGTGGATGAGCAGCATTTTCAGGATACGCAGCACGTCGACGGGCGTGTTGCTGTGCTCGGCCAGCGTGATGACGAAGAGGCAGAGGGCCCACGAGTGCTCGGCATCGTTTTCCTGACGGCGGCTCTGTGTGTTGAGCGTCTGGCGAAAGATCTCCTTCAGCCGGTCGCACTCGACGAGAAAGGCGACCTGACGGGCGAGGCGTTCAGGGATGGAATCCATGCACGAACGTGCTCGTGGTCGACGAATGAGGCGAGTGGGATCGAGCGGTAGCGCGGGCTTCCAGCCCGCATCGCAACTGCCCGGCTGATGCAGGCTGGAAGCCTGCGCTACGTCCGCCGGCTCAAGTCGGGCTTGACTCGGTCGATGGTCTCCGACGTCCTGCGACTACTCACATGACCCGCCACGCCACGACCACGCTCGTCTCGACCTCCGTCATCGCCTCCGCGATTTCGGCCGTCGCCGCCGTCGTCGTTACGCGCGCGCCGCGAGGGATGTGAGGTCACCCAAGACTTTCCCGCCCCTCCGGTGCCAAGACCGGAGGGGCTTTTTGTTTGGCACCTCGGGTCCCGGTCCCGGTGGGGTTCATAGAAAACCACCACCACCATGCACACCATCACGCCCGAGACCCGGACGGAATATCTGGCCACGCCGCAGTTTGGCTTCGCGCACCTGCGCGGGAGCCTGACGCACGTCGAACCGATCCACGACTTTCTCGTGGTCCAGTTCGGCGCCGTTGCCGAGATCGTCGCCTCGGCCCGGCTGGGCGCGGGACTCGCCCTGTCCACACCCTGCGCGGGAGGTCGGCCATGAGCCCCGCGACCACGCCGAGCCAAGGGCGCGCGTCGCTCGCTTTCGCGACGCGCACCTCCGGGATGAAGCCCAGCGCGATCCGCGAGATCCTCAAGGTCACGGAGTCGCCGGAGATCATCTCCTTCGCCGGCGGCCTGCCGGCGCCGGAGTTGTTTCCCGTCGAGTCGGCCATGATGGCGGCGGCCGTCGTGCTCGGCGGCGACGGGGCGGCCGCGCTGCAATACAGCACGACCGAGGGTCACCGTCCGTTGCGCGAGTGGGTGACGCGCCACCTTGTTGACTGGGTCGGGTTGTCCGCTGATCCGGGGCGGGTCGTGATCACGCACGGTTCGCAGCAGGGGCTCGACCTGCTCGGCAAAGTGCTGCTCGACCCGGGCGACGTCGTACTCACGGAAAACCCCGCCTACCTCGGTGCCCTCCAGGCCTTCGGCGCGTACGAGGCGAACATCGTGGGTGTCGCGTCCGACAGCGAGGGCATCCGGCCCGAGGCGCTGCGTGAGGCGATCGACCGCGCGCCGCGGCGGCCGAAGTTCCTGTATCTGATTCCCAACTTCCAGAACCCGACCGGCACGAGCCTCTCGGCCGACCGTCGTCTGGGCGTGATGCGGGTCGCCGCGGAGCACGGCCTGCTCGTGGTCGAGGATGATCCGTACGGCCGCCTGCGTTTCGAAGGGATGCCGCAGCCGGCGCTCGTGGCCTCGGCCGGGGATGTGCCCTGGGTGTATCTGGGCACCACCAGCAAGATCCTCGCACCCGGCCTGCGCGTGGCGTGGTTCGTGTCGTCCGAGCGCTCGATCATCGAGAAGGTGGTCACGGCGAAGCAGGCCACCGACCTGCACACCTCGACCTTCACGCAGCGTCTCGCCTACGAGTGCGTGAAGGTGCCGGGTGCGCTCGAGCAGCACGTCGCGCGGTTGTGTGAGGTCTACAGTCGCCGGCGCGATCTCATGCTCGCTGCCCTGGCGACGCACATGCCCGAGGGCTGCACCTGGACGCGGCCGGAGGGCGGGCTGTTTCTCTGGGTGACGCTGCCTGACCGGCTGGACTCACTCCAACTGCTGCACGAGGCGATGAAAGCCAAGGTTGCCTTCGTGCCGGGCGAGTCCTTCTGGATCGGCGAGCCGCGGCGCAACACGCTGCGCCTGAACTTCAGCAATGCCAACGAGGCGCAGATCGGCGAGGGGATCGCGCGCCTCGGGGCTGTCGTGGGCGCGGCTATGGCGCGTTGATCCGGTGGCCTACGGCCTCGCGGCCATGCTGACGGCGCGCGGCCCCGTGGCGGCGGGCCTGCATCAGCGTGTCGACCTGTTCGGGCGTGAGGACCGCCCGCAGGTCGGAGCGAAGATGCGCGCTCGCGATGGTGAGTGCCTTGGTCGTCTCGGCGATCTTCGCGGCCTGGGCTTCGAGCGCGGCCTCGTCGAGCGTGCCGGCGGCGACGAGGCTCCGGAGTTCTTCGCGCTCGGTCCGGGCGCGCTCGAGCAGGGGCTGGAGTTCGGGCTGGTGCAGCGTGAAGATTTCCTTGAGCGCCGTGACTTGAGTCTCACTGAGTTCGAGCTTGTACGCGGCGAACTTCATCAGCCGCTCGATGCGGTTGCGCGGACCGTCAGAGGATGCGGCCGGTGGGGTGGCGGTGGACGGAGCGGTCGAATCGACGGCAAACACCAGCGAGCCGAGCGTGGCCGCGGTGGTGAGAGAAAGGAGGATGGTCTTGAGCGATGTCATGGTGGTGCGTGTGTCGCATCCACCATGCTGCGCGTGAGGCGCGCCGGTTACTGAAAAGGTAGAGAGGCTCGGCGAGGCCTCCCTACCTCGGAGAACGCGCCCGACCTCAGGCCTTCGCCCAGGTGTCCTTCAGCGAGATCGTGCGGTTGAAGACCAGTGCGCCGGGCTTCGAGTCCTCGCCGTCGAGGGCGAAATAGCCGAGGCGCTCGAACTGAAAGCGTTGCTCCATCGTCGCCTGACCGAGGGAAGGTTCGAGGCGGGCCTGCACGATCTTCAGCGAGTCGGGATTGAGCGCCTTGGTGAAGTCGCCACCCGCATCCGGTTCCGCCGCGGTGAAGAGGCGGTCGTAGAGTCGCACCTCGGCGCTGATCGCGTGCGCGGCGCTGACCCAATGGATCGTGCCCTTGACCTTCTTCGCGGCGTTCGGGCCGCCGGCGCGGCTGTCGAGGTCGGCCGTGCAGCGGATCTCGACGAGGTTGCCCGCGGCGTCCTTGACGATCTCGTCGCACTTGATGATGCACGCGTATTTCAGGCGCACATCGCCGCCCGGCTTGAGGCGGAAATACTTTGGCGGCGGCACCTCGGCAAAATCGTCGCGCTCGATGAGAATCTCGCGGCCGAACGGCACCTTGCGCGTCGTCGGGTTCTCGGACTGCGGGTTGTCGGTCGCGTCGACCTCGATGATCTGCCCGACCGGGATGTTGGTCAGCACGAGCTTGATCGGGTCGAGCACGGCGAGGCGGCGCAGGGCGGTGGCGTTGAGTTCGTCGCGCACGACGTGCTCGTAGACGGCGATGTCGGTGAGGCTGTTGAACTTCGTCACGCCCACGCCGGTGGCGAAGCGCCGTAGTGCCGTGGCGGGCACACCGCGGCGGCGGATGCCGCTGATCGTGGGCAGGCGCGGGTCGTCCCAGCCGCTCACCACCTTCTCGTTCACGAGGTGGATGAGCTTGCGCTTGGAGACGATCATGTGGCTGGGGATCAGCTTCGCGAATTCGTACTGGTGCGGCAGCGGGCGCGGCAGGTCGAGGTTTTCGAGGATCCAGTCGTAGAGCGGGCGGTGCACCTCGAACTCGAGTGTGCAGATGCTGTGCGTGATGCCTTCGATGTAGTCGCTCAGGCAGTGGGCGAAGTCATACATCGGGTAGATGCACCAGGCGTCGCCGGTCTGATGATGCGCGGCGTGCTTGATGCGGTAGAGCACGGGGTCGCGCAGCCAGATGTTGGGCGAGCTCATGTCGATCTTGGCCCGGAGCGTGCGCGTGCCGTTGGGAAACTCGCCGGCGCGCATGCGCGCGAAGAGGTCGAGGTTTTCCGCGACGGTGCGGGTGCGGAACGGGCTGTCGGTGCCGGGCCGGTCCGGCGCTCCGCGGTACTTTTCCGTGTCCTCGGGCGAGAGGTCGCAGATGTAGGCCTTGCCCTTCTCGATCAGGCGCACGGCATAGGCGTGGATCTGGTCGAAGTAGTCACTGGCGAAAAACGGCTCGACTCCCGGCGTGCCGGATGGGGCTGGGCAGACGGGGGCCATGAAGTAGTCCGTCGCGCCATTGACGACCCGGGACTCGGGCGGCACGCCGTGTTTCTTGAAGGCGAGGCAGTGGTCGGCCCACCCGTCGACGAGCCAGTGGACGTCGCGGATGATCGACTCCACGTACTCGACGTCCTCCTTCGTCGGGTTGGTGTCGTCCATGCGCAGGTTGCACCGGCCGCCGTTCTCGCGCGCGATGCCGAAGTTCAGGCAGATGGACTTGGCGTGGCCGATGTGCAGGTAGCCGTTGGGCTCGGGCGGGAAGCGCGTGACGATCTGCGGGTAGCGCTGCTCGGCGACGTGTTGGGCGACGATGTCGCGGATAAAATCGCTCGGGGCCGCAGGGGCGGCTCCAGGCGAGGGCGACGACGCGGTGGTGTCGTGGGCTTCAGCGCTCATGAATGGCGGTCGAGTAGATCGGCCAGCATGCGAAACGCTCGGGCCCTCTGGCAATGCCGCAATGGGTGGTCGCGCAATCTGGCTTGGACCTGGCGGCGCCGCTTCAGGCTCCCAGGCTGCTGGGCCGATGCTTCACGCCTTGGTGCGGCGCAGGCGTTCAAGAGAGAGGGAACCCGCACGGGCGGGGCAATTCGGGACGATGGGGCCTTGCTTCCTACCGGCATCGGGAAGGACGCGCCCATTGCGCGGTCGGCAAGGGTGTCGTGGCCGTCAGCGTGAGAATGGAGGGCTCGCGAGCCAAGGTCGCCGCCGTACGACGGTCGGCGTCGGCGGCTCGAACGCCTCGGGTACCGTGGTTTGGAGCACAGCGAATCCAGGCGCGCCATCGTCGGCTTGATCGTCCCGGGCCCAGGGTCGCACGCGTCCGCAAGCGTGGCGATTTCGATGGCCGCCACCTGGTTTGCATCGTGCGCGAGCTCCGAGGAACAAGCGTCGGATGTCTTGCCTCCTGCAGTCGATAACCGCAGCGCACTCATCGCCGGCGAGCGGCAGCGCCGTCGTATCCATGTCGTTGATCGTACAGTCCGACTGCCCGGCGGATCCTGCTCGCAGGCCCCGCGTGTCGCGATGACCGGACTGATTCAGTTCTGACTCACGACTGCGGTGTCGAGGCGGCGGGGAAGGTGACCTCGGTGTGTGCTGGCACCGGAACGCCACCCTGGATGGGATTGGCGTAGAGCCAGCTCGAAACCGACTGGACGGCGGCATACCCCGCGGCGTCGGACGAAGCCCGGACGATCCGGGGTTCGCGCACGGTGCCGTTGCAGTCGACGATGAAAGAAACCGTGGCCGACTCAGCGTGTCCGGAGTCGGCCTGCGCGTGGGCGAACTGCGGTGGGCGGCCGGCGATTGTGTGCAACGGTGTATCGAGGGAAGCCGCGGGCACGGGACGACGATCGCCGACATAGGGCAGAGCGATCGCGGGTGTCTCGCTTTCGACCGGAGGTTTGGAATCGAGGTTCGGATCGAACACAGCTGTGCGTATCAGTGAACACGACACGCGCTTCCCGTCGCGGCGAGCCGGATCATGAACGCAACGGGTGATCGAGGCGAGAAGGGCATGACCGAACTCGGGATGCGAAGCCTCAAGCAACTCGGTCCGGACAACTTTCCCCATGACGTCGAGTTCGACGCGGGCTGTTGCGCGCCCGGCGACGCGCTTTTTGAGGAGCTCGATCGGATAGATGGGAAACGCGACATGCTGCATGCGCGGAGGCTCATCCCAGGCGGTTGCAGTCGGGTCGGTCTGGTCCCGCTGGAAAAAAAGCGGCGGTGGATTCTGCAGCACACCGGGAACCGGCACCGGAATGACCAGTGTCGTTTGGACTGGTTTGCCGTCCTGGAGTGCCGGGGTGAACCGGCACGCCGCCGCGGCCGCCGCAGCAGCAGGTTCAAAAACCGAGGCCGTCGAGCGCAGAATCTCGACACGCGTGACTGTGCCGTCCGTGTCGATCGTCGACCGGACCATGACGTAGCCCGAGAACCACGGAGTGGGTACGATCGTTTGCGACATCAGGCTCATCATGCCTCGCGGGTCGGCCCTGGCATCGGCTGTGACGATCGTGGATTGTCCGGTCGACTTGTTGGACCTCATCTGGGGCGCCGCCGTCTGCACGGTGTTGGGCAACTTCTGCATTTGGTCGGGATCGGACACAGAGGCCGAACCGGCAGGGCGCAGCAGAGGCGACGGGTAGGCGGGGAGTGCCATGAGCAGGAACTGCGGTTCGCCTTCCCGGGCACTCGGTGCACGGGAATACACCGCGTGCACAAGGACCGACGCGGCCCGGCCGTTGCGCGTCGGCGGCTCAAATCTCCACGAGCCAAGGGCGGTTTCAACCAGGCGACCGATGGCGCGCGGCGGACGGGGCGACTCGATCGTGACACGCTTGACTGCACCATCGGTGTCGATGCGTAGGGTGACGCTCCCAACGAAATCGGGTGCGAGTTCTCCCGCCAGTTCGGCGGGTATCTCGATCGGCATTGCACTACGGACCCGAGGCGCGGCGTCCAGCATGGGCTCCGTCGGCTGGTTCTGGTCGCAGGTGATGACGAGTCGCTGTGCTGCCGAGTCAGCACCGCAGGCGGGGGTCGGTGGGACTCCGCCGAATCCCAGTGCGATGAGACAAAACTGCAGGCATGCGGTCCGGGTTCGGTCGAGGTTCGGGCGTGATGCAGGTGTCATAGGGCTCTCGATGATCGTGCGATCGGGTCGCGCGGGCCGGCAGGCTGCTGCAATGCTCCAGCTCGCTCAACGCCAATCTCGCGCATGCCTGATGTTCGGTCCTGGCTTTCCGCCGCCGGAGTTTACGATGAGACACCCGACAACCAACTCGGCGCAACGAGCCTGGAGGACTCGCAGGTCGCGACCGGGCGACCGAGCGCGACGCCGCGGAGGGGCCGCGCATTCTCACCGCGCGATATGGCCTGCTCGATTCGGGTGGCGTCGTTCGGTGACCGGCGCGTCCCTCGTTTCGTGTTTCCGTGGAGCGTGAGTTTTTTCAGCCCCGGACTACCGGCTCGCCTCGCAGACCGGTGGGTGATGGATGGATGCGTCGCCGCAGTGCTCGCGTGCGGTGCGGCCGCCCATTCCCATGCAATCGCTGCTTCGTTTCCTGGCCGTCCTGGTCGCCATCGCCTTCGTCATCACGACGCTTTTCGTGGTGGTCATGTGCCCTTGGCTCAAGGTCGGTTCGCGGGCCGAACTCTACAAGGATGTGCTCGCCAATGAACGCATCTACGAGCGCATGCCGGCGCTGGTGGGCGAGTCGCTCCGGACTGCCGCCGCAGCCCGGGAACATGCGGACGGAGATGGCGAGGGTGGCGCCCATGCCCTGTCGGAGGCGCTGCGCGAACTCGACGCCGAGGATTGGAACACGCTGCTCGGCGCAGCCGTGCCGGCGTCGGTGCTCCGCGCCGAGGTCGAGCGGGGCTTGGATGCGGCCGAGCAGTTTCTCCACGCCGGCGTCGCCACCGACGCCGCGGCGATCTCGCTCGTCGAGGTGAAGCGCCGGCTCGCCGGACCGCCGCTGACGGAAGCCTACGCGGCGATGCTGGCGCGCAAGCCGCCGTGCACGCCGGCGCAATGGGAATCGTCCATGGGTGTGCCTGTATCCTGCCGGCCATCACCGGACCAGATGGCGGAGGCGATCGACAACTTCGGACGCATCGCGCAGGCCATGGCCGGCGAACTTCCGGACTCGATCCCGTTGCTCGACGGCTTGGAACGATTGGCCGGCCCGGAGGGGGACTTTGCGCAGATCGAGTCGACCCGCTCGACGATCCGGCAGGCGGAAGCCATCGGCCACTGGAGCCCCGTGGTGCCGATCGCGATGGCGCTTCTGATCGCGCTGCTCGCCGTGCGCACGTTTCGCGGATTGCTGCTCTGGTGGGGCATCCCGTGTTTCATTGCCGGGGTGATCGCCACACTCGTGGCCGGCGGTTTCACCGGTGTGGGCATCGCGATGATGAACGGTTTCGCCACGGCCGACCTGCCCCCGGACGCGCCGGTGGCGATCGTCGATGCCATCCTCGATGTCGTATCGGGTCTGGTGCGCGCGCTCATGGCGCCGGCTCTCCTGGGGGGCGCTCTCCTCTGTGGCGGCGGCTTGGCCGCCCTGGTGCTCGCGTTCGTCCTGCGGCCCAAAGCGGTTCCGCCACCGATGACGCGCGGGTGATCTGCCGGGACTCCGCGCCTGGCTTTCGTCTGCAGCCTACGGCTGCACCGCTGCCGCGCCTGGCTCGAAGCGAAAGGGGATGCGGACTCGCGTGGCGACCGGCGTTCCCGCCCGTGTCGGCGGATCGAAACACCAGGATGCCACGGCTTGCACTGCGGCGTAGCCCAGGGCGCGGTGCGTGGACTGGATGACGATCGGTTCGCACACACGTCCATGGTGATCGATGGCGAACTCCACGGTGGTTGAACCAGACGGGGCGCCCTCAAGGTCCGCGACCCGAAAGGCGGGTTGCCGGCCGGACAGGCGACGCGGGGGCCGATCGAGTTCTTTCGCCTGGATGGTGACGATGCCTGCGGCTGCGGCGAGTCTCAGGCTGGGGAGACTGGTTTCATCCAACGACTCGTTCGCCGGTCCTTTGTCGAATCGTGCGGTTACGGAGAATGACGATACGACAGGTTGAGCACCCCTCGTCGCGGGCTCGAAGGTGCTGGCGAAGAGCGCGGCGCGAAGTGCGCCGGAGAACTCAGGGCGCGTCGATTTCCCCGGGGCGACCTCGAGTATTTTGCCTTCTGCATCGAGGGAGACGCGGGCCTCCGCCGTCCCGCCGCCGAGATCGCTGGAACTCGAGCGAGGGTGGACCGGCAAGGCAAGATGTCGGAACTTGGGCGGAGAGTCCCACGCCTCGTCGCCAGCGGGCCGCAGGAACGACGGCATGACACGCCCCGCGGCGGGAAATTGCACGGGCTCGGTGACGGATGTCGGCACCGGCACCCCCGCAGTCATCGCAGGCTGGTAGCGCCACAGGTTCGCGGCGGCGACAGCTTCCGGCTCGAACGCGGAACACGTCGAGCCGACCACGCGGAATTTGTGGGGCACACCGCGCTCATCCAGGTCGAACGCAAGAAGGACGACTCCCGGGAACGGGGCCACCCGCGCATCCGACTCCGGTTCGGAATAGTCGAGCGACTCGGCAGCAACGAGCGTCCGCATCTCAGGGATCGAGTGTATCCGCCCCGTCGATGGATCGCGCACCACTCTGTTGACGACCACCTGCTGACTCCCGAGACCGAGCCGCCTTGGTGTGTTGTGGGTCGCCACGGACCGTCGAAGACAATCCGGGTAGCTGGGCGGGACCAAGTAGGAAAATTGCGCCGCCCGGTCGCCGTCATTCCCACGCGAGGCCTGTCCGACGAGGGGCGCGTAGACGACGTGGATAGTCGTGGCCAGTTCCTTGCCTTCGTGTCTTGGACTCTCGAATACCCACGACTTGAGTGTGCCCTCAAGGAGGGCTTCCAACTCCTTCCCGGGCCGGCCCTTGAGAATCTTCGCGTGAGCTACCGTGCCGTCGGCCTCGATGCGAAGCCTCACTCGCCCCCACTCCTTGGGAGACATGGCTGCGGCGACGTTGGCCGGCAGTTCTATCGGCGGAGCCACCCTCACACCGAGAGGCCGATCGATCTCCGGCTTCGCCGGAATCCCACGATCGAAGGCGATGCCAAGGGCAACGACCCGTTGGTCTGCGGAGGGCTCGGTCGGCGCGGCCGAGAGGCCGGCCGTGAGCATGATGCCGAGAAGCAGCGTGTGAAGGGGTGAGGACATGACTCGGGTTGAGCTGCGCTCGGTGCCTTGGCGCGGACGCTGATGAGGACCAGCGGGCTGCAGAGCAGACCCGGACCTTGCCAGGGATGTTTCCATCGCGAAAGCCCCAAACAACCCCGCGCGAACCGCCGTCCCGTCATACGCGATCACGTGAGACGCACGGCTTCTGGGAGCTATCAGATCGTCGAGCGCGCCCGCGAACCGCCAGAGCATCCGCGTTGGGCGATGGGCGCCGTGCGGGCAGACCGAAATCGCGATGCGATCCTCTCAGCCGGATGAAAGCAGCGCGTTCACCTTGCGCATCACATCGAACGCGTCGGCGACGTAGAGCACGTCGGCCTTGCCCTGCGCCCAACTGCAGGCGGCGTTGAGATTGATGGCGCGGCGCTCATTGATGAAACGCCAGCCCACCGTGTGCGGCTCCTCGCCGTGGCAACATGTCGCGAGACCCTTCGGGTGCCGCGGCGTGGATCCGGTCTGGCCCACTTGGTTGAGGTGGCTCATGAACTTGAGCACCGCCTGGCCCTCGCCGCTGAGGTCGACGAGCGACTTCGTGCTGCCAAGCGAGGCCTTGGCGCTGGCGAGGAATCCGAGAATGAGTTGCTCCGCCTCGGTAGCGTGGACCTGCCCGTCGGCCTGCTTCTTCGTCCAGCCCGCGCCTGCGACGAAGAGGAGCTTGGCATCGGGCCGAATGGTCTGCGCGTCGGACGCGGGCGCCCGCACACCGGTCACCGTGGTGCGCAACGCCGGGAGTTCCACCGCGACGGCCTCGACCGTGGTTGTGCCGGGTACGCCGGCATAGGCTGGGGCGCAGCCGCTCTCGAGCAGCACGACCCATGGTCGGGCCGTGCGCGTGAGCACACCCTCCATGCGCTGGCGGTAGTACCAACGCGTGAGGGAAATCTTGCCATCCGCCGCCGCGGCGATGGACGTGGCGTGCGAGTCAACGCGTCCGCCCAGGCGCTGCGCCGCGCCGGCGAGGCAACGGTTGGTGCGCGACGAGGCCGGCGCGACGACGATCGTGGCGCCTGCGGCCTTGGCGAGCGCCGTGGCCGCGGCGGTGTCGGTCGTGTAGCGCGACGGCGCGAACTCCGCGCCGGCCACGCCGAGGAAACGCGCTGCGCCGCAAGCGGCGAGCGCGTTGGCTGCGGACTGCACTTCGGCGCCGATCAAGCCGACGACGAGTGGCGCGCCACCGAGTCCGGCGGCGAGATTCTTCGCTGCAGAGAGCGCCTCGCGCGCGGCCTTCGCGAGCGAGCCGTCAGCTTCGACACAGGCGAGAAAGAGAATCGATTCCATGATGGGAGAAGAGGGTGAGGAACCACGGATGGACACAGATGGACACAGATGCTCGGAAAAGATTCCGACTGGTCCGGTGCCTTGCTATCTGTGTCTATCCGTGTTCATCCGTGGTTAACTTTTGGTTCAGTCGGCCCTGATCCACGCGACGATTTCCTGGGCGATCTCGTCGGCGGGCATGTCTTTCACGATGCGGGTCTCGCGGCGCTGTTTCGGGAGCGCGACGCTCGCGTAGGCGAGGCCGGTGTTGGTGACCTTCGCGGGTTTGGCCTTCTGCAGCGCGGGCATGAGTGTGCGCATGTTGGCCATGCCGACCTGCGGGTTGTTCGGCGGCTCGGGCAGGTTGCCCGTGGCCCAGCCGAGCAGCGCCGGCGCACCGGCGCAGGTGGAGACCTGGTGCTTGCCGCCCTCGATGCGCTCGAGGACTTCGAATGAGCCGTCGGGCTGCACGCTGATCTGGTCGACGCCCTGGAACTGATCGGTGATGCCGAGACGTTCGCCAACCATCGGCAGCGTCGTGCCGGCGCCGCGCGAGGCCGACTCCCAGCCGCCGAAGAGGAGGAGTTTCGTTTTGTCGAGACCGGCGATGCTGGTGATCGCGGCAGCGAGTTCGCTCGCGACCTCCGCGGACTCGGTGAAGCCGCTCGCGGGGCCGTCGATGACGACGAGTTCGAACGGCGCCTTTTGTGCCACGCTCATCATCACCTGCTGGAGTTTCGCCTTGGGACCGAGCGCGACGAGCCAGACCTTCGAGCCGGGGTTGTTCTTCGCGAGGTTGGCCGCCTCGAAGAGCGCGTGCCACGCCCACGGGTCGAGCACGGCCGGGAGCATGAGCTCGTTCTTGAGCGCCGGACCAGTCGGCGTGGTGATCGGTTCGAGAGTCTGCAGCGGATCAGGAACAATGCTGCCGCAGACGACGATGTGGAAGACGGAGGGCATGGTGAGGGGAAGAGAGAATCAGTTCTCGGCCGAGTGCAGGCCGCCGGAGCCGGCGCGGAATTCGAGCACGGTACGGCCGCTGCCGTCGGGACGCTCGCGCGCGCAGTTCCAGAGGCAGGCGCCGCAGTGGATGCATTTCTCGCGGTCGAAGACGGGCACGCCGTCCGGTCCGTGTGCGATGGCCTGGCCCGAGCAGACCTCGACGCAGGTGCGCTGGTCGCACGTCGCGCAGATCGCGGGGAACGGAAACACGACGTGGTCCGCGTATCCGCCGGGCGCTTGCACCTTGCCGCCCATGAGGAGCGCGTCCTGGTGTGAGACGAGGAGCTTGCCATCGAGCGGGATGGCCGGCCAGCCGGCGCGGTCCATGAGCGCGAGATGCAGCGGCGTGCCCTTCGCGAGGCACTCCGCGCGGATCTTCGCGATCTCCTCGGCGGAAATGCGGCCGCGATAGAAGGCCTCGATCGTCGGCAGGCGCTTGTGCGGTGGCATGGGCTTGCCCGGCG
Organism: Opitutaceae bacterium; assembly: GCA_014879845.1. Taxonomy (GTDB): domain Bacteria; phylum Verrucomicrobiota; class Verrucomicrobiia; order Opitutales; family Opitutaceae; genus JAEWQP01. Next base: position 3,551 of record JACSRI010000110.1, on the reverse strand, counting down.
CGCGAAGGCGGCCGCCCGTGAGTCCGGCCAGGCCCATGCCGATCAAGCCCGTGACCACACCGCGCTGGAAACCATCGCGCGCCCTCTCGGCCACACGGCCCTCGGCATCGACCCAGCTCGCGCGGCGGCGCGCGACATAGGTGGACTCGAGATTTTCCCGGGTGAAGGGTTTGCCCTGCTTCAGCAGTTCGGTGACGGCCTCGGCCAGGAGCGTGCCGGTGGCCCAGGCCTCGTCCACGCCCGAGCCGGTGAGCACGTTGGTGCTTCCCGAGCCTTCGCCGATGCGGGCGAAGCCGTCACCCACGAGGTGGGGTTCGCCGCGGCGGCCGGATTCCTGGAGTGTCTTCGCGCCCCATGAGCGGAGCGTGCCGCCCTCGATGTGACGCCAGATCCACGGGTGCAGCATCCAGTGCTGAAGATACCGATACGCCGTGCGCACGGGGCTGTCGAACCACGACGGCACGAAGATGCCGAGCGAGGCGATGCGACCCGGATGCACGTAGAGAAAACCGAAGATCTCCGGCTCCGGATAACCAAACGTATGCAGCACCGTGCCCGGCTCGAGTGTGCAACTCTCGGGAAGATCGATGACGAACTTCATGCCCACGGCCCAGTCGTGCACGTGGTGGTCTTTCGGCAGGCCGAGTTCGCGGTCGAGCTGCTGGCCGACGGCGCCGACCGGTCCGTCGCCGATCACGGTGAGCGCGGCGCGGATATCCATGCCGGGCATGAATGCGCCGGTGGCGGCGCCGTTCTTTTCCACGCCCTGATCGACGAGGCGGATGCCGACGACCTTGTTGTCCTCGACGAGTGCTCCAGCCACCGGCATCGACGGCCAGACCTGGACCGTGCCGCTGCCCATCACCTGGCCGCCCACCCACTGCATGAACTGGCCCATCGACAGGACGAGGCCGTCGTGCTTGGCGAGAAAGGGGGGGATCCACGGCAGCTCGATGGCGTGGTGCTTCCCTTTGAAGAGCTTGAGAACCCCGTCGGCCGTGCGCAGCGCGAGCGAGCGGCGGCTGGCGCCGACGGGATCGAGCAGGTAGGCGACCTTCTCGGTCTTCACCGGCGCGGCCATCGGGATTTGCGCGGGGTCGAGGCCGGGGAAGGCGGCCTTGATGCTGCGCGCCGGCGTCACGACGCCGGAAACGCCGAAACCCACGTCGTCGGCCCGTTCATACGCGATGACCTGCGGCGGCATGCCGGGCATCGCGGCGCTCTCGGCGATCGGCGTGCCATCGGGATTGACGAGTTTCTTGGACAGCGCGGTGAGAAACCCCGCCGTCGCCGGCCCGAAGCCGACGCAGACGATGTCGACGGCCATCGACTGGCGATCGACGACGGGCGATTCGGAGACGGAGTCTTGGGTCACAGAGGTCACAGAGGAGGCACAGAGGGCACGGAGCACGTGCTGGAGATATCGATTGTTCCTGGGTCTCGGCGTACGCGTGGAGATGTGGTTGTGGGATTCAGAGAACGCATCTCTGTGAACTCTGTGCCTCCTCTGTGCTCTCTGTGGCCCTTTCTGTTCGTCATTTTGGATAATCGAGCGCTTCGGGGATCATGACCTTGGCGAGGCAGTCGGCGGCGCGGTCCTTGGCGAGGCGGGTGCCGGCGAGGCAGACGTCGACGCGGATGCGCAGCTTGGCGAACTCCTCCGCCGCGGCCGTCGCGCCCGCGCATTGGGCGCAGCCGTCGGCCGGGCAGGTGTCCGCGCACTTGTACCCGTAAACCAACTCCGCGCAGATCCGCGCACATTCGCCCGCGGCGGCCGCAGCCTGCACGGCGCAGAGGTCGGAGAGAAACGCGACCGTGCCCTCGAGGCCCTCGGCCACGACGGGATTGGCTGGACCCTTTTCCTGGAGCTCGAGCACGTCGAGGATCTGGCGGTGCGAGGCGAGCAGCCAGCAGAGTGAGTCGACAAGCGGGAAGACCACCCCGTGGCGGTTGCCGGAGAGGAGCTTCGCGCCGAGCGCGTCCTTCGAGGCCTGGAGATAGCCGAGCGTCCAGAGCCAGAGGTCCATGGCGTTGGCGACGGTGCAAGCGCCGATGCCGGGGTTCTTCGCCGCGATGGCGCGCAGCTCGGCGGCCCAGGCGCGCATCTTCGCGAGGAAAACCTCGTTGGTCATCGTCACCGAGATCTGGCGACGCTGCACGGCCTCCGGTCCCTCGTAGGTGGCCTCGAGCTGGGCGTCCATCCACTTGTGGCCGAGGAAGCCGGGGCAATCCTCGGTGATGCCGTAGCCGCCCATGAGCGACACGGCTTCGCGCATGACGGTCGCGCCGTGGCCGGTGTTCCAGAGCTTGGTGGCGGGGCAGAGGACGTTGGCCTGCGAGTCAAGGATGAGATACTGGACGAGCGGATCGGCCCTGAGCGCCTCGAACCGCGCGGAGTCGCGCTCGGCCGCCGGCATACCTTCGAGCGCGATGAACTCCAGCGCCTGCTTGGCGATGGAGCGGAAGGCCTTCATCTGCGCCATGCCGGAGGCGATGCCCTGCTCGGCGAACTTCGCGTCCTTCACCTTCTCGAGCGGGTCGAGTTCGTCGAAGAGGCGCGCGGTGGCCATGCCGAGCGAGGCGGCGGCTTCGCCGGTGGCCCAGATGTCGACCAGGCGCTGGAGGCAATCCTCCTTCTGTTGGAGGCCAAGCTCGTAGCGCGGCGTGCCGGGGCTCACGCTGGCGGCGCCGCGGAAACGCGTGCGCTGGTAGCGGATCACCGGCTCGACGGCGGAGAGGAGTTTCGCCGCGGTCATGATGCCGACGGTCACGCGCGTGCGGCGGAAGACGGCGGCGATGATCTCCTCGTGCGAGTAGTTCGGGATGATCACGCCGTCCTTCACGGTATAGCCGCCGATGATACGGCTGGCCGGCACGGTCATGTTGAAGACCGGGTCGTGCGTGGAGGAGAGCTGGTGCACCATCTTGTGCGTGGGCGCGCCGCGGTCGAAGGTGCCGGGGTCGGTCTCCTCGAGGATGATCATGCAGCTCGACTTGATGCGCGGATCGGCGGTGTCGACCGCGACGGTCGAGAAGTTGGCGAAGCCCATGTTCGTGATGAAGCGCGCGCGCTTGTCGACATGCAGCATCGGCTCGGCGCCGTCCTTCCACTCGGCCACGCGGACCTTGCCGCAGAGCAGGCCGGTCTCGACGCCGACGTAGGGCAGGGGCTCGGTGAGGGAAAACGCGCCGCGCCAGATCGCGCGGTCCTCGCCGGGCTGGGGCGGCACGCAGCGGCTCATGTAGCGGTCGCGCTGCTCGGGTGTGCCGCGCTCGTGGATGGGCGAGAGCGCGAGATTGCCGGCGAGCGAGCCGGTGGCGGCGCCGGCGTCGACCCAGGCGAGCTCGAGCGCGACGAGCGCGAGCACGAGATTCTTCGGGCCCTCGATGAACCCGCCCTGATGCGGATCCATGAAACACGTGGTGATGCCCGCCTCGTCGAAGGCCTTGAGCAGCTCGTTCTTCTCGGGCGTCCAGTCGTGGGAGTTGCGCGCGCCCTGGGCGACGAGTCGCGCGACGGGACCGCGGGCGACGCCGCGCGCGGACTGCAC
>JACSRI010000267.1 GCA_014879845.1 Opitutaceae bacterium | reverse complement strand
ACTGGCGCATGCGCACCTGCGTGCAGCGCGCGGCGAAGACGAGGACGGCGAGGACGGCTCCGACGATGATGACGGGGAGGAGTGACTTGAACATGGGCGGGATCAGAATCGGGTCACAGAGGGCACAGAGCCGCCGCGGAGTCCACAGAGTTTTTCGTGGGTGACATCGCGCGGGCGGGCCCGCCGCGGTCGCACCGGCCCGCCCCCGATACAAGGTCGGTCCGGGTCGCCTGTGCGCGGCGGATCCGCACCCGCCGCCAAGGTGTGCGGCGCCGACACCAAGATCCGCCTCACAAGCGCACGCGCTACAGCAAACCACGGAGCCGGCGTCCGGGTGGACCATGGTGAAATCTGCGCGCCGCCTGTTGTGCGCGCGTGGTGCGGCACGTTCTATCTGCGACACCCGAACTGCATCCCTGCTGCTCATGCCGCTGATCCGTTGTTTCGATCCCCACCACCAACTCCATCATCTCGCCGTCACCGGCACCTCCACGCTGTCCGAGTGGCAGGAGGGCCTGGCGGGCGTCTGTGACGATGCCGCCGCCCCGCACGCGCCGATCCTGCTCGACCTGACCTCGGCCGCGCATGCGCCGCGGGACTGGGAGTTGACGCTGCTGGCCTTCCTGCTGCGCAAGATCGTGCAGCACCGCCGCTGCCGGCTCGCGATCCATTCCCCCGCGCCGGAGCACGGTGTCTCGCTCGCGCTGCTCGCCTTCTCCTGCGACGCGGTCGACGCGATCGAGTTCTTCCCCGACCTCGACCAAGCCCGCGCCTGGCTCGCCGCATCGCGCTGAACAGCGGGCTGGAAGGTCGCCGGTGACCAGTCGACCAACGCGAGCACAACCAAGCCTCGCCGATCGCCCAGAGCTCCGCGCGGCGCTAGATATCGTCCGGGCTCAGCCAGCGGAACGAGGTGATGACAAAGCGGCGGCCGAAACCTGTGGCTTCTGCGGTGATGTCCGCCGTCGAATCTACGGTGGTGGGAATCCGTTGCACCGTTGCTTCACACCAGGCGCGACTGTCGACCTCGCCCGTCGTTGGATTGACGGTCTCGCCGTATGCTCGGATCAGAAACGTATCTGACCTAGCCTGAAAGAACGGACCAATCGCAGTCAGGATGTCCGCCTGCGTCAACGACTGGCTGCAGAAATCAGGCAGCGCAGCGTTGAGTCCTCGTTCGAAGATGGCCTGCTCGATCAAACTGCGGCCGTCCCAGGAGACGATTGTTCCTGGGCTGACAAATTGTTCCATGTTGCGGAAAGGGCCAGCCACTGCAGCTCGAGCACGCACCAACCCAGCAATCGACGTTGCCAGACCACGCATGTCGATGGAGTCGAGCTGTCGAGAGGTTGGACCTTCACTCCCAGCCCGCAGTCCCTGTCGAAAACGCCCGCGGTCGATTCCAGAAACCGGGCCATTAGTCTCAAACACTTCCTGTACGGACTGAGAAAAGCGCAGGAAGCCTGACGTTCGCGCAGCATTCGAACCAATGCCGCCTTGCGTCCGATCCTCGATCACCACGTTCAGCGAAGCACTCCCTGAAGAAACTGATCCTCCAAAACTTGATCCGGAATCGTTGAGATCCGCTGTGGACCAGTTGGCGGGCGCAGTGAAGCGCAGCGATCGAAGAACGGCCTCCCAAGCGTCAACGCTCGTTGAGTTTACATTGAAGGCTCCATCCATGAGCAAGAAACGCGACGTGTGCGGCGAAGCGGCGCGTAGATCGCCAAGAGCCAACGGCGCGTCAGGATTCATGCGTGTGTCCACGATGCGAAGGTGATACCACGGCAATGGGGCACCGTTCGCCAGATTCGGTCCCCACGAATCGTCGCCGAACCCACGAAAGCTCCGCGTCAATCCGGAGAAGAAAAACCTATCCCACCACGACCCGATCGTACCGCCCACCCCTGGCACCTCGATCGTCGCTCCCCACGAGTTGCCGATCGCAAAAGGTCGAGCGCCGTGGACTCGGAGGTGCTGAAGCATTCCGAGCGAGAGCACTGGGCTCCGCGGAAGTTCGAATAACGGCGTGTCGTTATCGAAGGAGAGCACCGGTGTTCCAGAACTGCTCACGGTGTCCCGATTCAAAAGTACTCCGGGTACACCGACTGAATTGTTCCACTCCGTAACGACTTGCCCGGCGTAGGCGGATGGGCTCAACGCAACGTCAGTCGGATAGTAGTTCATGGTCTGGCTCGGCGCGACGACGGCGTTTCGCGGATCGTGACCATTTGACTCCAACCAAGCGCGCGAGGCATCCGTTGTCGGCTGCTTCAGTCGAAAACCAAAACCGAAGCGCCAGTATCCCGCTTCATCAGGATCATCTGTCGGTCCCGCAGCCATTATTGGCGGAGAGATCGGGTCCATTTCTAGACCGGTCGTTGTTCCAAGGGTCGCTTCCGTTGCGAGTCGAAGAGTGACGCCTACAGCGGTCGAGTTCGGCAGCTCGATTGACAGATTTCCCGGAGGAAAACTCAGGTTTACGGTCGTGCCCCAACCTGACGCAGTGCTAACACGCTTGCGATACCGAACAAGGTCTGGAACTGACGTACCATTCTCAGTACGCCAATAGTACACTCGGCCTGGAAGCCAGGATGCAAAGTCGGCGTTCGAATCATTGTCGGAAGTGGACCAGTCCAAGTGAACTTCATTTCCACCTGGCACAATGGAATCAAATGCCGACTGGAGGTTTAGGGGGAGTTCCGATCCTCCACCATCAGATCTGAGAATGATCGTAGGCAAACCTGAGACTAGTAGCCTAAGGTGTTGAGGCACCAATGCGCTCGTGTAAGGGTTCCAAGCCGACACGCACATCCGAACCCGTACTTCGATTGAGTTTGGATTGGAGGTGGAGCGCTTCACTCCAAACTGGATCAAGAACTCGGAAAGCACTGGTGCCACACCGAGACAAATGTCTCCGGGCGATGGATTCGCCGGCGTCGGAATCTGCATCACATAGCGACGCCGTACATCATCGTTGTTTGTGATCGCCGGAAATCCCGCTCCCACGCCTGGAAGCTCCATGTATCCTGCTGCCGCCCAAGTCGCGAGTCTCTCACCGAGAAGCTCCGGATTGCGCGACAGGTCGCGCTTGAGTCCGAGATGCGCGGAGTTGGTACTGGCGAGCACACCACTCGACACCGTCGTCCACTCGTGGAAGCGTGTGCGCGTAGACTCAAGAAGCGGTGTCCCTGAAGCCGCGGTCAGGAGCGGAATCTGGCTTCGCGCGCTCACGTTGCGCAGGACAGAGGCGTTCGCTGCAAGGGCTGGATCAAATCCCTGTTTCGGCGAACCCGAGCCGTCCGTCGCCCTGAAACCTTGATGAGCCATGGGAACCTGCTGGCGCAGCCGTGCGCGCAGTTCGCTCGAACCATAAGGGCCGTAGTCGACCTCGTTGCTCCGATCCCGCAGTGCCAGCGACGCCTTCACACCCTCGTCGCCGACCCACCAAGCGTAGCGCCCAACCGTGATCTCGCCCGATCCATCGGGACTCGGAGCCTCGAGGTCGACGAGCGGAGCGGTCACATGACGGGTGGCATCGTTTCCCGCAGACACCGGACCAACGAGCAGTTTCTCGCCCATCGCCAAATTGGGTTGTGGGCCTTCTCCCGAAACCAGCCACCTGATCGCCGACAGCCCGCCCGCGCCCGCGTCCCAGACACCCGTCCAGTATCTCTGGCCAGGGATCGGGGCGGGCGTGATGTCGGCGGTTGCGGTGATTCTAGTATCCGGGCCAGCAAAACGCTGCAGCTCCCCCAGTGCCTGATCGAGAGCGAAGCGGGCGTTCTGGTGCGCCTGTGCCATCTTCAGGCTGTTCTCTCCCACGCCGGCCTCGATTCGCGTCAACGTCGCGAGCGAGACCAACACCATGACAAGCAGTGCAAGAAGAATGATCGTGATGATGAGCGCAAAGCCACGACGCCCATGGGTTGCGGGTTCGCTCGCCGATGTCGATGAGATGGGAAGACTCATAGCGCGCGAGAACGAACGAGAACGCGCCTCGTGTGCACCTCGGAATGTTGCAGCACGATGTCCCACCAAGTCGTTCCAGGAACGAGTCCCTTCTCGAACGCCTCAACCTGTGCAGCCCCATCGTCGGTCAACACGCGAAGAAAGACCTCGATCTCTTCGGGAAAACCGTAGGTCATCTCGGCGAATGCCGGAGGAGAGCCCGCAACGACCGGCGGTACAGTGTTCGGTGCGCCCACGACGACATCCGCCTGACGAGCGGCAAATCCGTAGTTTGTTGCGAACGACGGGAACCGAACAACGAGTTCGCCCGAGCTGTTGCGACACCAGATGCGCACGCCAAAATCCACCACGTTGTTGGCGATCACAGAATCCTGTCGGGGTCGGCGAATGTTGCCCGGCAGACCAGCGGTGCTCGCATCCCCGACATTGTACCCGGCTACTGCCGACGGAGTGGAAAGCGTGTCGAAGAGACTGAAGCCTGCAGAGAGCGCCCGATCAGGACTAGTCCAGCTCCGAAAGAGGCCATACTGAATCGGCGATGTCGCGCCACCCACACGGTAGCGGAGGATCTGATACGCTACAGCTCGCGGGGCCGAGAGATTCGCACCGCCACCCTCATTGCGGTCCGGCTCGACAGTGAAAAAGCGCAACCAGACTCCCGCCATCCCGAACCGAAAATCATGCAGATCCTGCAACTCGGCCGCCACCAGCGCCCCTGCCGGCTGAAGCTCGAGCGAACCCGGAGTGGCGACTGCGCCCGGTTTCGTCTGCCCTCCCGACGTCGCAGTCCATTGGGCAAGACTCGTCGCGCCAGATTCTCCCGCCGCGGTGGTCTGATCCCCCTGCACCGTCGCCGCTAGCCAAACGCCGCCGTCGTCGCGCAGGCACAAGCTCTCGAGGTCACTCGCGATCTGGTCGAGGGCGATCTTGACCTGGTTCGAAATCGTCAGCGCGCCCCGCGAGCGGTTCCACGCGCCCATCACCTGCGTGGTGATGCCGATGAGCATTCCTGCAAGCACCGCAGTGATGGCGAGTGCTACCATCAGTTCCACCAACGTGAAGGCGCACGCGGTCCGTGAACGTCGGACGGTCGTCAACGACAGTCTCATGGTCGAAGGGTGAAGAAGAAATTCATCACCTGATGTTGGTTCGGTGGGACCTCGATGGAAGAGTCCGCACCCGGACCGGCAGCTACGGTCTGCCCGGCCGTCTCCGGACCATCTGGTATTCGGAATGGCCAGACAACTTGTGCCCGTAACCCAAGTGAACCGGATACGCCAGACGCATAGGCGGTCGCATCTGCGCGTCCGATGGTGACGAGAAAAAAGCGATCGCGCTCGGCGATCCCAGGCACAGCCGCGTCGTCGAGAGGGTTGTCAGCCGGTCCTCCGACGCCAGGTTCCCAAAGCCGGCCTCGCCGGCCGTCCGAACTCAATACCAAGGTGATACTTCGCGCGGCGCCCGTTCCCGCGTCGGGTGCCGTCTGCTCGGCAACTGCGTCGACCGGATTCCGTTCCAGTTCGCTCTGGATCGTCGCACATACTCGGGACGCGATCTCGGAGTCGACCACGTCGCTGACACGCTGGTTCATCGGGCTGAGAAGTCCGACCACGGCGACGATCGCTACAGCGAAGATCGCTGTTGCGACAACCACCTCTATCAGGGAGAAGCCACCGCAGTCGCCCGAGACTATTCGCACGCGTCGCATTCAGAATCCGCTCGGAGCGTTCACAAGTCTCGTCTGTCCGTAAACGCTCAGGTCAACGCCACGTACATTCGCCGGCCCGACAAACTGGAACGGTGTCGTGCTCCCTGGGGGCCGCGCCACGATGCGCGCAACAACCAAACGTCCGTTGTTTCCGACTCCGACAGTTCCACGGGGAGTGAACAGAATCTGGTTCCAGGATTCGGCCGTAGTCGACTCCACGGCGACCATCTCTGTCGCTGCTTCCAACGCTGTCGACGAGAGCGAGGTCCAGACCGCGCCGGCCTCGACCCAGTCACCGCTCGGCGCCGGGTCTGGTACGACTGCGCAGTCGTCGGGCAGGTAGGTACCCACGTCCCGCACCTCCCAAGTCGAGTTGTCGGCACTCCGGACAGCAACAACGAGGTAGCGAAGATACCGGTCCGGGTTGCCCGGCTCGTTGTTGAGCAGGACGATGGCATTGCGCCCCGTCAAGACCGCCTGGCTACGTGCCTGAGTCAGCAAGCCAACGATGATCGATTGCGCGGCCTGCATACCGACCGTGGCGTTGGCGCTACCGCGGAGGAAGCCGTAGCCGACCACGCCAACAAAGATCGAGATGACGCCGATCACCACGAGGACTTCCATCAGCGTGAAGGCGGCGCGCGATCGCAGGCGACTACGGTGGCAATGTCGCGCCGAGACATCCTCGAGCCGTGCCCGAGGTGCGTGTCCCCGATACGGATGCCTCGGCGAGACACCCCTACCCTGGTCAGTCGCGGCCATAGTAAATGTTGTCGCGGTTCTCGGTGACTTCAGGTTCGGTCCCTGGGAGATCTTCCAAGAGACCTGAATCCTCGGCGCCGCCGACGTCACACTCGCCGTCCGGGCCATGAGAATAGAGGAGGAACCCTCGACTCTTCCATCGTCCCGTGAAATCGGCATCCGAAGGCCCCTTCTTGTAATGGTAGTAGTACCATTTTCCCCATGGATCGTTCACCCAATTGGCGCGCAATGTAGTGAGGCCCGGTAGAGGCATCGACGCTTCTTCCGGCTTATCCACGGCGAAGCGTGCAAGGTCGATGAAGGTTCGCCCTTTGGAGGAGAGCACGTTTCCCCGAGGCCCGAGATTGCCGCAAAGCGCATTGAAGAGAACCGCACCGCCATCGAGCGCATAACCGTCCACGTCGAGCGCCGGTCCGTCGCTGCCATCCGGTGTCCACGGATAGTCCCCATAGTGCTGCTTGTACTGCTCCAGCGCGGCGGCGAGGACGGCCATCTCGGCCTTGGCCTGGGCGACCTTGCTGCGCTCGGTGATGCCGCGGCCGACCACCAGCGTGATGCTGGCGAGGATGGCGAGGATCGACATGACCAGCAGCAGCTCGAGCAGGGTGAAGGCGCGCGCCGCCCGGCGCATCCGCCCACGAAGCCCGGAGCCTCGCACGGCAGATGCGGCAGCACCGTTCGCAAACCTGGAAGCAGGGCCGATCATCACACTCGCGGACTACCCTATCACGTTCGCGCCGAAACTTCACCGGTCGGATGCACCCGTGACGAGCCGCGATGGCACTGTGGCACCTTGCGCATGACACGCGACCGCGCGGACGGAGGTCGGCCCCCGGGGCACGGAGCCGGAGGCGTGGCGGGCCGTCGGTTGTCGCGGTGGTGCTGAGACCCAGCGACTTCCGGGAGGCTTCCTCGCCCGTTCAGCGCGAAGCGCGCGAGCGATCAACGCTCGCGCGCACGCGCCAGACGCCCGCTCACTTGCGCCAGAGGCCCGCGCACGCACGCCGATTGCCCGCGCGCCCGCACCGATCGCTCGCGCGCCCGGGCAGACGCTCGCGCGCCGACGCTCACGCCCCAGGACACACGGTCCACGCGGCGCGCGCGAGGCAGGAGCGGTCGCGCGCCGGCCCGCACGCGGTTTGCCGGTCCGGCAGCATCCCGCGCGCGAGCGACGAGCGCCGCGACATCGCCGCCAGACGCCCGCGCGCCCGGAACGATGCGCCGCGCGCGAGCGACGAACGCTCGCGGCACACCGCCAATCACAAAAACAGGACCGGCAGCGACACAAAGCAGACCGACAGCCACCCAAACTCGACTGCCAACGATCCAAAACACGCCGACAGCGGGCCAAATCAAACCGCCCGCGCTCCCGTGCACACGTCCCTCGGCTCGAACACGACCGCCAGCCGTCCAAGACAGACCTCCAGCGACTGAAAGCAGCCGAGCCGCGGTCCGAGGCAGAGCTTCAGCCGCCCATGGTGCGCCGTCAGCGTTCGAAAACACGCCGCCACCCGCGCAACGCGCACGACCGCCGACACCGAGCACGAAGCCAACAGCGCCAAGCAGGGCGCCAGCCATGGCATCCGCACGGACGGACCGACAGACCCACTGCCCACGGCCACGATCAGCCATCCCGCCGACTCGGCATGGCGCGCAAGGCACCCGCGCCCGCAACGCGCGGCGGGCGAGGATGCGCCCGGTGAGGTCACCGGGCCTCCGCCGGGTGCGCGAGGACGCCCGCTCAGCCGCCGGCGAGCACGGGCCGAAACCCTGCTTCTTCCAGGATGCGGACGGCAGCGGGACGCTGATACCCATCTGCGCACCCACATCTGCCGTGGACCAACTCGACCACGGCATGGAGCGCAGATCGCCTCGCCAGCGTTTCGCGCAGCGAAATCGCGAGAGATGGAGCGAAGCTCCTGATCAGCGCAAGCGACGCGTCCGCCCTACCCACCGGCGAGCACCGGTCGAAACCCCGCGTCTTCCAGAATCCGACACGCGGCGGGACGCTGATCCCCCTGGATCTCGATCACGCTGCCGGGCTTGAGCGTGCCGCCGACGCCGGCGCTGCGCTGGATGGCGCGCGCGAGTTCCTGCAACTCGCCCTGCGCGATGCCCTTGAAGCCCGAGATCACGGTCACGGTCTTGCCGCCGCGGCCGGCGGTCTGGCGCGAGACGTCGACGCGACCGCGGTTGCGGTTCGGCTCCTTGCGTTTGGAACCCGCAGTCGCGGGCGTCGATGCCGGCTGGACAGGCGCCTGCGGCAACCCATCCGCGCTCAGCCCGCCGAACGGGTTGTTCGCGAGCGGCTGGGCGTTTCCGGAAGTGTCGATGCGGTCCTTCGCGGCCATGGGCCAAGGAGTCGAAGGTCGAAGGTCCGAAAGTCAAAAGTCAAAGGCTCGCCTTCGAAGCAACCTTCCAGCGCAGGGGAGAAACGCGGCGACAGTCAGGACGCCTTCTGGATCGCGTCGGCCACGAACTGCTTGAGGCTGGCACCGCGGGACAGGGCCAGCAGTGCCGCCTTCTTGTGTAGGTTCGGATCGATCCGCACGACGAATTTGCCGCTGTATTCCTTGCCTGCGGTCGACGCCGGCAGCGGCTTGCCGCCGGCGAGCAGCGCTTCAACCCACTCCTCCACGATGACCTGAAGTTGGGAGAGGACAACCGTGAGCCGTCCAGCTCTCTCACACCTTCGTCCCGCACACGCCGCTCGCCGGCCGGCCGCCGCTGAGGAACTCGAGGGCCTTCGCATAGCTGCGGCGCTCGAGAAAGTGCGCGAGGCGCGGGTCGAGCGCGCCGCGATGGGCCGCGAGCAACGCGTCCAGCCGCTCCATGCTTTGGAGCATCTTATGAGTATCAGGGTGCTTCATCCCGGAGACCAAATCGATTAGGCCCCCTTGGATCTGTAAAATCAGGTCGTCGCTCATCGTTGCACAATGCGCTGTCTTGGCGGATGTTGCGCGAGTGGTTTTCGGGCGTGCTCAACCCACCCTGCGGTCACCGATGCGACTCGCACCGCGACCGCGACCCTTCGGAACAGGCCGCGTATCCATATTACGTTTGTTAATGAAAACCGAAGGAGTAGAGCACGCGATTCTCGTTCGCGCATCCATCACCCATGAACCTGCCGTCCTATACCTCCCGGTCAAATCTCGATTTGATCGACTCCCTTTACCAGCAGTGGAAGGAGTCGCCCGAGTCGGTCGATGCTTCGTGGAGGGCGTTCTTTGAAGGCTTCGAACTCGCCCAGGGCCGCAATGGCGCCGCCGCTCCCGTCGCGCGCGCCGCGGCCGGCGCGGGCGGTGTCGACCACCTGCGCCAGTCCAAGGTCTCGTCGCTGATCTACGCGTATCGCTCGATCGGACACACGCAGGCGCACCTCGACCCGCTCAGCCCGGCGCCGGCGCCGCAGCCGCGGCTCGCGCTGGAGGAGTTCGAGCTGGGCGAGAGCGACCTGGCGGTGGAGTTTTCCGCCATCAATTACCTCGACGGCGGGACGATGAAGCTGTCCTCGATCATCGAGGGACTGCGTGAGACCTACTCGGGCCATGTCGGCTTCGAGTACATGCACATCCAGGACAAGGAAATCCGCCGCTGGCTGCAGGCGCAGATCGAGCCGTCGCGGTTTCGCCCCGACTTCACGCGCGAGACCAAGCTGCGCATCCTGCACAAGCTCTACCAGGCGGAGATTTTTGAGCGTTTCCTGCACACGCGCTACGCCGGCCAGAAGCGGTTCTCGCTCGAGGGCGGCGAGACGCTCATCCCGGCGCTCGACGCGCTCATCGAGCACTGCGGCGCGCTCGGCCTGAAGGAGATCGTCATGGGCATGGCCCACCGCGGCCGCCTCAACGTCCTGGCCAACACGCTGGGCAAGTCCTACGACTTCCTCTTCGAGGAGTTTTCCGAGAACTACATTCCCAACACCGTGGCCGGCGACGGCGACGTGAAGTACCATCTCGGCTACGAGACCTCGCTCCCGACGCGCAGCGGCAACTCGATCGAGGTGCGCCTCGCCGCCAACCCCTCGCACCTCGAGGCGGTCAACCCGATCGTCGAGGGCAAGGCCCGCGCCCGCCAGCGCATCATCGGCGACACAACCCAGCGCAGCCTCGTGCTTCCGCTGCTCATCCACGGCGACGCCGCCTTCGCCGGCCAGGGCATCGTGGCGGAGACGCTCAACTACTCGCAGCTGCCCGGTTACCGCACCGGCGGCACGATCCATTTCGTCATCAACAACCAGATCGGCTTCACCACCGGGCCGGAGGAATCGCGCTCGAGCCACTACTGCACGGACATCGCCAAGATGATCGAGGCCCCGATCTTCCATGTGAACGGCGACCAGCCGCTGCACGTGGTCAAGTGCGTGCAACTCGCCCTCGAGTTCCGCCAGCGCTACAAGCGCGACGTCGTGATCGACATGTATTGCTACCGCAAGCACGGTCACAACGAGACGGACGAGCCGATGTTCACCCAGCCCGTCCTCTACCAGAAGATCGCCAAGCACCCCTCCCCCAGCCAGATCCTCGCGCGGCGGCTCGTGGCCGAGGAGACCCTGAGCGAGAGCCAGGCCGCGAAGTTTCAGGACGACTACACCGCCACCCTCGAGGGCGCGCTGGAGCGCGTGAAGAAGGCCGAGGAGAACCTCAAGCGGGAGAAGAAGAAGTTCGCCGAGTCCACCGCCATCTTCCAGCCGGGCTTTTCCTTCGCGCCGGTGAAGACCGCCGTGGCCCGGGACCAGCTCGAGAAGGTCGCGCGGGCGATCACGCAGGTGCCCGCGGAGTTCAAGGTGAACCCGAAGATCAAGCGCCTGCTCGAGTCGCGGTGGCAGTCCTTTCAGGAAAACACGCCGATCGACTGGGCCTACGGCGAGGCGCTCGCCTTCGGCACGCTGCTGGCCGAGGGCACCCCGGTGCGCCTCTCCGGCCAGGACAGCGAGCGCGGCACCTTCAGCCAGCGCCACGCCGTGCTCTATGATCTCGAGACGCGCGCGAAGTTTGTCCCGCTGCGCCACATCGACGACAAGCAGGCGCAGTTCTGCGTCTACAACAGCTCGCTCTCCGAGGCCTCGGTGCTGGGCTTCGACTACGGCTACTCGCTCGACTACCCGCAGATGCTCTGCCTGTGGGAGGCGCAGTTCGGCGACTTCGCCAACGGCGCGCAGGTGATCATCGACCAGTTCCTCGCCGCCTCGGAGTCGAAGTGGCAGCGCGTGAGCGGCATCACCCTGCTCCTGCCGCACGGCTACGAGGGCCAGGGCCCCGAGCACTCGTCGGCGCGCCTCGAGCGGTTCCTGCAGCTCTGCGCCGAGGAGAACATCCAGGTGTGCCACATGACCACACCCGCGCAGGTCTTCCACGTGCTGCGCCGCCAGATGCGGCGCACCTTCCGCAAGCCGCTTGTCCTCATGGCGCCGAAGAGCCTGCTGCGCAGCAAGGACGCGGTGTCCCCGTGGTCGGAGTTTACCGAGGGCAGCTTCCACGAGATCCTCGACGACCCGACCGCCCCGAAGAAGGCCACGCGCGTGCTCGTGTGCAGCGGCAAGGTCTACTACGACCTCGTGGCCGAGCGCGCCCGGCGCGGCGAGACCGAGTCCACCGCCATCCTCCGCGTGGAGCAGCTCTACCCGCTCCACCGCGAGCACCTGAAAGAGGTTTTTGCCGGCTACAAGGCCGCGAAGAAACTGCTCTGGGTGCAGGAGGAGCCGCAGAACATGGGTGCCTGGACCTTCATCGCGCCGCAGCTCGAGGAGATCACGGGCCTGCGGCCGGCCTACGCCGGCCGCGAAGCGAGCGCGAGCACGGCCGTCGGATCCCTCGCCCGCCACAAGATCGAGCTCGCGCAGTTCCTCGAGGCGGCGTTCACGAGCTGAGACGGACGGTCACAGAATTCAGAAAGAAGACACAGAGGTCACGGAGTCGGATCCAAAACCATGGCAAAGCAGATCAGACGGACGAGAAAACGAGTCTCGGAGTGTCAGGGTTCCTCCCACGGGCGAAGACCGGAAAAAGGGAGCACGACGATCCGATGTTTGAGTCCCGAACTCTGTTCTCTCCGTTGCCTCCTGTAAACTCTCTGTCTTCCTCGGTGACCTCCGTGCCACCTCTGTGCGCTCTGTGAACCAACTCTGATTTTCCGCCATGTCCATCGACGTCAAAATTCCTCCCATGGGTGAGTCCATCACCTCGGGTATCCTCGCCAACTGGCGCGTGAAGGACGGCGACACCGTCAAGCGCAACCAGCCCCTCTTCGAGCTCGAGACCGACAAGATCACCTCCGAGGGCGTGGCCGAGTCCGACGGCGTGATCCGCCTGCGGGTCGAAGCCGGCACCGAGGTGAAGATCGGCCAGGTGGTCGCCGTGATCGAGGCAACCGCCGGAGCACCGGCTCCCGCCGCCGCCACCGCTCCGGCGTCAGCCTCCGCCACTCCGCAGTCCGCAGTCCCCACCCCGCATTCGACCGATGCCTCCCCCGCCGTCCGTCGCCTCGCCGCCGAGACGGGCATCGATCCCGCCTCGATCGCCGGTACGGGCAAGGCCGGCCGCGTGACCAAGGGCGACATGCTCCAGGCCGCGGAGAATTTCCAGAAGTCCGCCCCGGCGGCTCCCGCCGCGCCTGTGCCGGTGGCATCCGCTCCGGCCATCCCGCAATCCGCAGCCCCCACTCCGCAATCGGCGGCACGTTCCTCGCGCCGCAAAATGACCCCGCTGCGCGCGAAAATCGCCGAGCGCCTCGTGCAGGCCAAGAACCAGACGGCCATGCTCACGACCTTCAACGAGGTCGACATGACGGCTGTGCGCGAGTTGCGCGCCCGTTACCAGGACGACTTCACCAAGAAGTACGGTATCAAGCTCGGCTTCATGTCCTTCTTCGTGAAGGCCTGCGTGCACGCGCTCAAGGAGGTGCCGGCGATCAACGCCTTCCTCGACGGCGACTCGATCATCGAAAACCACTACCACGACATCGGCGTGGCCGTCTCGACCGAGCGCGGCCTGATGGTGCCAGTCCTGCGCGAGTGCGCGGACAAGACCCTCGCCCAGATCGAGGCCGACCTCGGCGCCTACGCCAAGAAGGCGCGCGACGGGAAGATCGCCCTCGATGACCTCAACGGAGGCGTCTTCACCATCACCAACGGCGGCATCTTCGGCTCGCTCCTCTCCACACCGATCCTCAACCCGCCCCAGAGCGCCATCCTCGGCATGCACGCCATCCAGGATCGCCCGATCGCGCTGGGCGGCCAGGTCGTGATCCGCCCGATGATGTATCTGGCCCTCAGCTACGACCACCGCCTCGTCGACGGCAAGGAGGCCGTGACCTTCCTCGTGAAGGTCAAGCAGGCGATCGAGGACCCGGCGCGGCTGCTGCTGGGCGTTTGAACCAAAATCCAGACAAGGTCACAGAGCGCACAGAGGAGACACAGCGACCACAGAGCACCCGACCAAACCATGCACTGAAGGTGACGAAGAAAACAAAGGACACCATTTCACCTTCAGGCCCTTTGTTCCCTTCTGTGCCATCCGCCTTCGCTCTCTGTGACCTCTGTGCCCCCTCCGTGTCCTCTGTGACCTCATTCCGTTCTCATGGCTTCTGAATTCGATCTCATCGTCATCGGCGCCGGACCCGGCGGGTATGTGTGTGCGTTTCGCGCCGCGCAGCTCGGGCTCAAGGTCGCACTCGTGGAGCGCCGCGCCACCCTCGGAGGCACTTGCCTGAACGTGGGCTGCATCCCGAGCAAGGCCCTCCTCCACTCCAGCGAGCAGCTCGCCTTCGTCCGCCACCACGCGGCCGAGCACGGCATCAAGACCGGCCCGGTCGAGTTCGACCTCGCCACGCTGATGAAGAAGAAGGACGCCGTCGTGACCAAGCTGGTCGGCGGCGTGTCCCAGCTCGCGAAGGCCCGCAAGGTCACCGTGCTCCCCGGCACGGCCGAGTTCACCGGCCCAAAGACCATCCGCGTCACGCCGCCGGCCGCGGCGGCATCTCAGATCTCAGATCTGAAATCCCAGATGCCGGCCGAATTCACGGCCGCGCACATCGTCATCGCCACCGGCTCCGCGCCGGTCGAGCTGCCGTTCATGAAGTTCGACGGTGCGACGGTTGTCTCGAGCGACCATGCCATCGCGTTCGACGCCGTGCCGAAGAAGCTCGTCGTGGTCGGCGGCGGCGCCATCGGCCTCGAGCTCGGCTCGGTGT